>DASYEY010000276.1:0-13777 GCA_036498725.1 Verrucomicrobiia bacterium
GGGAAAAATTCACGACCTGTTGCACCTGCGGCCAGGGATTCCCGCCATTCCAACTGCTCCAGCCGGAATCAATCGTGTTGTATTCATACCCCAGGCGCGCAGCCCACAAAGAGTTCGTCATGGCATTGGTGTAGGTGATTCCTCCCGGTTGTGGCTGGAGCCAATCCCATACCGAACGGCCACTTGTTGCCCAACTGGTGGCTGTGCCTTGTGGAAAGAGGGCCGGACTCGGCGCCGGAGCCAGACTTTCGACCAGGTCATTATTGATGATCATGTTCAGGTCCGCCCCAATCATGATAACGTTCCATGGAGTATTGATCGCACCCGCCGTCAAAACACCGGTGGTTCCGTCTTGGTTTATCGGATACGTCACCTGCAATTGCCGCCCCGTTCCGCCACCCGCCACCTTGGTCAGATAAGGATTTCCAAACACACCCAAGGTGGACTCGGTCAATGCCACGAAACCATTGGTTCCCGAAAGCTGGATGGTCGCCGGCGGCCCCATGACGCTATTCACGGGTAGCAAACTGATATTTGTGCCGCGATAATATGTCTCGTAGGTGGAGTTCGCGGTTTGATACCAAATCATGCTATTGGGCGGGATGACAAAATTGCTGGTTTCAGCAGTGATATTTTTGGTTGCGGCATCGGTAAATTCGTAACGAAAGGAAACGCCATGGTTGTAAACCCGAACGTTGAGATAATAAAATATGCCAGAAGCAGTGTGCGTGATGGCGATGATCTGCCCCTGATACCAATTAGTTGCCATGGCGTGAATACCGCTGCGGGAAACAAAGGTTTCGTTGGTACCGTAGGCGGCAGAGCTGCCGATGGCTACGCCCGTTCCTATATTGGCATGGTTGACCGTGAGTCCCAAAGGAGACGTTTCAATGACCGTTACCCCACGATACGTCACCGAATAAGATAGATTGCCGGATGGCGCGGTGACATTGACGACTACATTTCCATCCGGGCTGGAAATATTCTGCCCATAGGATGAAATGGCAGCACTGGCAATCACCCCCATGATTCTCAATAATATTTTCATTTTCCTAACGATCCGTTTGTAGTCTTAATTGCAGATTAAATATTTAAATTTTACTTTCGGCCAGTGGTACAAAATGGAGTTCTTCAAATTCAAGGTGGCCGGAGCCAGGCTCCGGCCACCCAATTCAATTTCCATTCTGATTAATCACTGTTCCAGTACGCGATAGAACATCTGCGGCCCGTTGGTTTTGGGATCGACGATAAAGGGTGATGAATTGCCGTTCGTTGTCCACGGCCCGAGCAGGTTGGTTGATTGCAGCAAAGTACCCGCAGTCCAGCTCAAGTTAAGGTTGTTTCCGTCCCAAGCGCTGATCAACTTGGCACCCACTTGATAAAGTCCCGCGATCTGGCTTGGGGACAATACCTGATTAAATACCGCCACCTCATCAATTACGCCGCTGAAGTTGCGGCCGCTGGAACTGAAGGGATCCAGGCCAATCCCCGTGATGCCCGAAAACGGCATGACGTTATTGACGCTGGCGTTGGCCGCGCTGCTTGTACCATTGGTATTGAAGAGATAAACCGTCGCATTCGTGGAAGTCACCACCAAGGCCACAAAAGACCACTGGTTGGTCGGCGGGGTCAGTTGCGAGTTCCAGCAACAATTGTTCCCCCAGGTATAACTCAAGGTCCGGTTTCCATTCGCATCCGTTGAGCCGGAGAAATTCAGTCCAGCCTGGGTTCCATCCGCTCCGCGGGAAAAGACCAAACCCGCCCAGGAAGGCTCAACTCCCGTCGGATGAATCCAACAGGTCATGGTCACCGTGTTGGTATTCAGATTCCATGGGCTGACCACGATATGCCCATTGGCGTCATTGGCAATGATCTGGGCGGCCCAGTTATTGGTGGGAAATTCGGAGAATCCGTCAGCCGTTCGCGGGCCGGCAACTCCATAATAACCATTTTGAACGTGCGTCCCATAGAGACCATTGAATCCTCCCTGATAATCGTACGCCGTTAAACCACCGGCCGCCGGATTGCCCAATTCATTCAACGAGTAATAGGCAATTGCCCCATTCGCCAGTACCGCGTTGGCGTATGAATTAGCCGTGACCGTCAACGCCGCCGGGCTGCTGGTGACGGCGCCAAACACATTGGTGACAATCACCAGATAGTTGGTGGGATCAGAAAGTGCGACGTTGCTCAATGTCAACGTGGCCGCTTGCGAACCCGAAATCCGGCCGCTGTCGGCCAAATTCATATAAGTACCGTTGGTCCAAACCTGCCACTGGTAACTAAAAGGCTGACTGCCGACGGCGGTCACCGAAAACCGCGCGTTTTGTTGGGTAAACGGCGCTTGTGACACAGGCTGCACGGCTATTTGAGGAAAGAAGTTGTTCACTCCCGAAGCGCTGCCGAGCAAAGCCAGCACCTGGCTTTCAGACAAGGCCCGATTATAAATCGAAACTTCATCAATGTTGCCGTTGAAAACACGATTGCCCGTGGCATCAACCGGATCATTGCCAATGGCAATCGGTCCGCTAAATGTCTGAACCGCGTGCGGGTAGGTGTGGACTGCGGCGTTGATTCCGCTCGTATTGGCGAGATAGATGGTTGCGTCAGTCGGTGTCACCACCAAGGTCACCATTGACCATTGATTGGCCGGCGGGACCAGACCTGAATCCCAAAAAAATGTGGTGGGATCATTATTCCATACATAACCAAGCGTATAATTACCGTCGGCATTGGTGCTGCCGGAGTAACACAATCCAGCCACGTTCGCCCCCCGGTTCACGATCAATCCGTCATTGGGAGTCTCAGCGCTCAGCGGATAAACCCAGGCAACCATTGTCATGGTATTGGTGCTGATATTCCACGCTGGCACAGTCACCTGCGAGGTTCCGTAGCCGGGAATAAATTCCACCGCTCCATTGCCATTTTCAAATCCTGGATAGCCATCAGAAGGTTGCGGACCATTTATCCCATCAACCAAATTTTCCGTGGGCACACCATAAACACCGTTGGCTCCAGCGATATAATCAAACGCCGGCAAATTTGGCGTACCGGTGGGATCGCCATTGCTTTCGTTGAAACGATAATAAGCGAAAGGATGATTCGTGCTTACGGCCTGCTCATAGGCATAGGCCGGAGCCACCACCGTCAATTGAGCGGCCATACTGGTCGCCGAACCGTAAATATTCGTTATCACCACATCATAATTGGCAGCATTTGCCAAAGTGATGTTCGTTACGGTCAAAACATTGCTCGCTGAACCGGAAATATTGCCACCATCATTCAAATAAATTCCGTTGGTCCGCCAATGATAACCGAACGGGCTGGTGCCACTCGCCGAAACTGTAAATTGCGCAGCACCTCCGGTGTAAAGTTCTTTGGCTGCTGGTTGCGACGAAACTACGGGTTGGTAAATGGTCCCTGAAGCATCCACGATCTGGATGCCCGCGACACCGATGTCGCTGCCGTAAGAGGTCACAACCACATTAAAACTTGAGCCAGTGACATTGGTGAACAACACATAGTGCGCACTGGCTGCCGAACCCTGCACCGTCGCCGTGCCCTGGAGCAAATTGGTTGCGTAGTTATAACCGCTCGCATCAGTGAGCAAATAAACTGGAGCGCCACCGTTGAGGCTGACACTGGCCGTCCGTCCATTCCCATCCGAACTGACATAGACATACACGTCATAGCTGGAGTAAGGGATGTTGCCGAAACTAGTCGTGCCGGCACCGGTGCCTTGAATGTCCCAATATCCATTCAACAATTGGTGATTGCCAGTGTAGATGGTTTGGCTGGTTGCCCATTCCGTCGCGCCCGCACTGGGTGTGTATGAAAATGTCACACCGGTGGCAGCACCGCTATTGTCCGAGACGACCCCGGCATTGGGAGTGCCGATCTGGGCTGAGCCGCCGGAATCATGGCCATCCAACATCACGTTGTTCCAATTTTGTTGTAAAACCACGCCAGCCATATCCGAGACATTTAGCGTCATTGGCGTATTCCCGCCAACGGACCATTGTCGCCCGGCTAGGTTAAAGCCGATGGCATTTTGAGCCTGGGTGATCGATGTTCCAGTAACGATGAGGGCAACCGCCGCACCTAATCCAAGTTTGGAGTAAAGCGCGCCAATAAGGGATGGGCAATGAGTTTTCATTTGGTGGATCATAAAAGGTTGAGACCGCCTTTTTTTATTAAGTTCAGCCGGGTTGATGATCGAAAAAGCATCAGCATATTTATCAATTTCGTTTTGAGTTCAAGGAATCAGGACGCGATAAAACATCTGTGGCGCCCCCTGATTTATCGTTACGCTGAATGGAGGCCCCGATGAATTCGTGGTCCAGGGACCGGTCACGTTTGGCGCTTGCAGCAAGATGCCCGCTGACCAGCTCAAAACGATGTTCGATCCTGACGGTTGAACTTTCAAAGTTGGCGGCACCGCCACCAATTCAAAACCTTCGAACGGCGTACGATAGGTGTGGGCACTGTCTGGTTCGGCGGCCACGCTGATCTGGCCGCCAACTGCCGGAATCTGGATGAATTTGATGAAATTACCAAAGAGTGCTGGCGAAGCAATTTGGCTGTTACTATTCGCGTTGGTCGTGGTCGCCTGTTGAAAACCATACAAATTGAATTGTCCCCCGACGGCGCAAGTCGTCAGATATTGGGAATAACCGCCATTCAGAGCGCCAATGGCTGGCGCATAAAAATTGGTTCCATTCACGGAGTAGCTTGGCAACCAATCGCCCGCACTCGCCGGCCGGCCATTGCCAAACTCACAAAACATATAGACGGTGTAGGATGAAGCGGTGAGGCCGCTTACGACTGCCGTCGGCGTGTTTCCACTCCCGTTATTTCCCGCATCAATGTAGCCATCCATCAAGGAGCTATCCCCGCCATTGCCGGTCCCGTTTTGGCCGCCGCTGTCCAGCGAAGTGCCATGGGCCAGGGTCATGGATGCGGCAGTCAAACCATCGCTGCCGGTGAGGCTGGCGGTCGTGGCGGAGTTCGCCAAATTGTTCCAGTTCCCGATGGGCACAATCCCCGCCGTGGTGGTCACCGAGTCGGAACCACCGCCTAAAAAGTGAACGCCAAAGGACGCGCTCGCATCGTTTGGGATCAACTCGAAACCGTTCCAGGCCGAACGGAATGATTTTTGATCCGAGTTGGCCGCCAGCGTGATTGAGCCACCCGATGGCACCACATTGGAAACGACAATATAATTTCCAAAGCTGGCAGGACTTTGCGGCAGGTTATTATTACTCAATGAGACGGCGCAGGGTTGATAGCCATCAAAACGGTATCCGCCCACCTCACCTGTAGTGACCCAGCTTCCGGCCGTATTTCCCAGGACGGGGAAATAATTCGTGGTCGCATTCACCGAATAATTCGGCAACCCATTGCCAGCCCCGCCCGGCTTGGCACTATCTGACAAAGCATAAAGATAAACCGTGTACGACGAAGCGGTAAGGCCGCTGATAGCCGCCGTAGCACTCGCGCCCCCATAATTGCCGGCGTCCCAAATGCCGTCATATAGCGAGTAATTGGCGCCATCACCGGCCAACCCGCTACTCCATGAATTGCCCGACTGGCCACCGGCAAGCGTGAGTGTCGCCGTGCTTGAACCATCGCTCCCGACAAGGCCGGTAGCGCCCGCTGCATTTGTAATGTTAGCCCAGAAGCCGATGGGCACAAACCCCGCCGTGCCGGTCACCAGGTCGGTTGGATGATTTCCCAAGAAATGAATACCGAAAGATGCGCTGGAATCATTGGGAACAACTTCAATTCCGTTTAACGGTGAACGGCTGGTGGTCTGATCCGCGGCCGGCCCCACCGTGATGACTCCGCCGACCGGAACAACGTTGGAAATGACCAGGTAATTTCCGTAGGTGGCGGGGACGATTGGCCGAAAAGATTGCCGGTTCGTGCTGGTTGCCAATATGAATGTGCCGGTAAAACCATTGCCACCATAAGAACGTTCCGCCGTATAAATGGATGAGCCATAACCGCGTTCGGGGAAATAGTTCGTTGCCCCGCCGTTCACTGAAAAATTCGGCAGCCAATCGCCGCCACTCGTGTTTTGCGGCCGGCTTTGATCGCCGTACGAATAGATATAGACGTTGAACAATTGTCCATCCGGCAAACCAGTGATGGTAGCGGTGGCATTGCCATTGATGCCGCAATCCATATAGCCATGCATCAATGAATTATTGGCGCCATCACCGCTGATGCCACTGCTCCAGGCATTACCCTTTTCAGTGCCCGAAAGCGTCAAGGTCGCCGATTGCGAACCATCGCTCGACGTTACAGCTCCTGACGTAAAACTACCATTGTTGATATTATTCCACCCCGGAATCGGCACCACGCCCGCATTGGTTGTTACCAAGTCAGTGGTCTGGTTGCCTAAAAATTTGATGCCATAGTTCTGGGCCTGAAGTGGATAGACCAAGGCCATGACGGCAAGAATCGCACTGAACTTTGAAACGATGCCATGTCCAAGCGCTCTGCGGTTGGGTGACGAGTTGTTAATCGGGGTTTTCATTGGTGGTTTTAGTTGGGGGGGGTGCCTTTTGATTTAAATAATAGAAATGCCCATCGGCACTTCGGTTGTTAGAGATTATTTTCCATCCTAGTCACCGTTGAAAATTCGCTCAATAGGTCAAATGACCTAAACCCTTGGTCTTTCGTAGAAACCTCTATTTGCCTGCAAGCTTCCAGCCATCTCCCGCAAGGGAGAGGGAGAAATCGTTTCCGCTTCTAAGAACCACCACTTGCTGGGTTAAGGAAACAGGCGAATAAATACTCAATGAGCGAAGCATCGCCCCCTTCTCCCTGGGGAAGGCTGCGATGAGAGGCCGGATTCGAGGCGACCGTGGAGTCGTTTTATGCGATAGAGTTAAGACAGGCCAAGATGGCGGTGCAGCTCAGTTCCGGGCCAACGGGAAGCAAAAAGGCTGGCAACGCGCCTATATTGGCAAGGTTAACCAGACACTGGTTCCGTTCCGCGGAGTGGACGAAATTCGGCAATGTCCATTCGCTTTCCGCATCCGTTCATGGAGATTGGCTAGGCCGTTCCCCGGAGTGATTCGCGTGGAGTCAAAGCCGCAGCCATTATCCTGGATGAGGATAATGAGTTCCCGCTCAGAAAACTTGAGCTCCAGCCGCACTTCACTTGGGCGTCCGTGGCGAACGGCATTGTTAAGGGCCTCTCTCACGGCGAGCAAAGTATTGTGGCGGGCTTCGGCGGCGATGATTTGATGAGGAAATTCCGGCGGCAGTTCAATGCCACAGGCAATCCCGGTCCGGGCCAGAAATTCTTCCGTAAAGCTGGCGAGGTATTCCGCCAGCGCAGCCACGGTGTCATTTTTGGGATCCACCGCCCAGACCAAACCGTCCAAAGTGGTCACAATCAAGCTGGTTTTCTCAGCGATCAATTGCAACCGCTCACGGCTGGCTTCGGCGGTTGGCTTGGTTCCCTGCCTGGTCATGGCCAGCATGTTGATGGCGGTCAATCGACTGCCCAAATCATCATGGAGATCAAGGGCAATGCGAGAACGTTCTTGTTCAATGGCCCGTTCCTGCTCAAGTCGTTGCCGTTCACTAATTTCCTGTTTCAATTGATTGCTTCGCCGCTCCACCTGGCGTCGCAACTGTTGAATCCAAATGAAGGCCAAGGCCAGACCGATGATCAGCAAGGTCATCAGCCACAATAGCCGGGTGAGAGTCCACCAAGGCGGGCGCGCAAGCAGTTCCACATCGGCTGGTGAGTTCAATAATAGCTCGAAAGCATTCATCTCGCGCTGCCGTTCGCTACTGCCGCCTACGTCAGAAAAAACTCCTGTCAGTTTCAAACGGCTACCAACCGGCCAGCGACCGACGGTTCCGGAGTTGGTTGGCATGCGGGCGATAAAATGCTTCAATCCGGACTGTATTTCCAATACCCGTTCGGTTTCGTTCTCCTTGTCGCTCAGTAATAAACCTTCCACCCAAACCCGGCTTGAATCATAGATGGCATTGGTTTGGTCAAAGACAAGTGGTACGGGGAGTGGCAGGGATGCGTGGCCGGTTTTACGGGCAATCGCCTCGCGTAAAACCGGAGAAGCCTCGCCCAATTTGACCAGTCCCACCACCTCAAGCGTATCACCGGGGTCAAAATGCGCCATTTGTGCCGGCTCAACCCGCCAGCCAAAGCCGTTATCAGCCATATAATACTCCCCGGCATGTTGATTGAGAAGTTGTCCGAAAACTTTGACTCGCTGGAATGTATTGCGTTGGACATCAAACTGCATCAATTGCCTGGCGCGCATTTGATCAGCGCTGAATTGATTGACGGGCGCCGGATTTTCCACGCAAATGACGGCATTGCCAAACCGCAGCGGATGGTCGGTTGTGACCAGATGGGTTACACTATCCCAATTGGCAAACACCACGCCACGGATGCTTACCTGAGAATTGACAAACGAAGCCAATGGGCTGGTGGGCGTGGGATAAAATTCCACCTCGATCTTTCCATCCGTCGTCAATAGCGTCAGATGGTTATCGTCCAACGAGGCCGTTACCAACCCATTGATTTCAACATATTGTGCGTCCATGCTGCCGCCGATCAACTGCTCCCACGTTGGATGTATCGGCAACGGTGGCCGCCCCATTCCCAAGCGCTTAGCCTGGTCAAATATCACCACTGGCGAAAATCCGGCCGGAAAACAAGTTCCTTGAATCTCCAGCTTTTCACCAACCTTGGGGGCATCCCCAACCCACTTGGGTCTCAGTCCCACCACGGAAACTCCGTGGGTTGAATCCTGAAGCACAATCCAATTTTGAGGATCCGTAACCCAGGTGACGACACCCTCGAGTTTCACTCGATATCCGCGTTTAGCTTCTTCACTGCTCAATTGCTGGACTTGAGCCGCCGTGGTTAAGATCGGAAGATGGTTTGTTTCCATCGTACCCTGATCTCGAGGCAGTTGCCGCCAGATGGCTGCTTGCAAAACGCTGTTTGACCGATTCCGATTCCATACCCCTAGACACTCAACTTCGCCGACAGATTGGGCAGGAAGGGAATTGAGTAATTCTACAGGGATTGAGCCGGTCGCATCTTCCAAATCCGGTAATTGACCGGGTGCTTCAGTTTTAAATTGCCCACGAATGCGCACGATATCAGATCCAAGTTGACGGTTCGAGGACTGGCCGTCACGGATCGTCATATTTTTTGCCGCCAGCCAAAAATCCGGCTTCACTTCAAACACTTGAACGCTCTTCCAGTTGGGAATCACCAAGGTATCCGCCAACCGATGACCATCAATATCAGAACTTTCCGGACAAATGCCCCGCAGACGCATCCGGCTGCCCAGCAGATAAGTGGGGAGATTCTGTAGAGTATCACCTACCACCACCCGCATATGGGCATCATCCGAGGTTAATTCCAATTCATCCCGGAAGCGTTGTTGCCGGCCGAGAAAGGTTACCTGCCCTTCTACTTCGGCCCAAAAGGGTGCGTTTTTGCCGGGAATCGGCTGCTTAACTGCAATCTGCCTGGGCGCGGGTAAAACGCCCTCGCCGGTCATCGTCACTTGAACCGGATTATTCAGCATGAAGAATTGGCTGCCGTCATCTGAAGTAAGATAAAAAGTATAAAAGCCGTTGGTTTCAATTTCGATGAATCCTTCAAAGATCAGGCCGGCATATTCGCTCCGGGTCTTGGCGTTTAAATCAAAATTAGCAGCAACTCCTGTCTTCACTGATGGCAAAGTCTGGAACGATGGCAGCACCTGCCATTGTCCTTCAAAGGCACGGTAGCTCAAACCATTGGTGAAGCTGATTGCTCCCTCCGTCGAGGCGGTGGTTGATCGAAAGAGTTTTGCATCGGGAATTGTCTGCCGGGAAATATTCGGCCCGGAATAGGCCAGATCCAAAAAAGAATCCCCCGTATTATTGAACCAGAGGACTTGGATCGGATAGCGCCCGGTCTTTAAATATACCGTGGCGACCCGTTCGTTTTTTGAGTGTCTGCCGTCGTTGTCAATGACCGGGTTTTTGCCGAGACTTACGCCGACATCCGTGGAAGTCACATAGTTCGTCCCGCACAGGCGGATTCGTTGCCCCGGCATCAATGACTGCCCGGCAAGGCTGGTTTGCAAAATCTCCGTCCCGGAATAATCCTGAAAAAAAATCGTTCCTGAATCAGCGTCCGCCGCCAGAACCGTTCCCTCAAGGGAGAAGGCACAAATAGCTCCCATATTTTCGCCAACCATTTGATTAAGCTGGGCAAGATTCGTCACTAACGGAAAATCCTGCGCTAATTGATCAGCTGGCGCTCCTTCCAGAAGACACGTCCCGCTTGCCTGCAGCAAAACGGCGAGAAAAAACAGTCGTAATTTCCCACTGATTGAAATTAAGCGTCCGGGCTTCCTCATGTTGATTATGTTGACACAGCATTATCACACCAGTTTTTACTGGCGAGGAATACTTTCTATGAAAATGGAAGTTCTTCTCTGGTTGGCCAAGGGGCTTACCAATCAAGAGATCAGATTTAGGTTGAGCCCCAGATTTGACAGCGACCAACGATTTTTTGCTGCGTTCCCAGATAGCTTGCAAAGCGCAAAAAAAATTTGGGCGTTGATTATTTGGAGTAGACACGCGAAATTCCTTGTGTATCAATAGTTTCATCCGGGTTAAGGCCGGGTTGCCTTAGTTTAAACGCTTAACCAGTCAACAAACCAAATAAAACCACCTAAAATATTATGAAAACATTTCAAATCAAACAGGTCGCGACCGGGCTGGCGCTCGCCGCGTTGGTCGGCATGATCGCCGGTTGTGCATCCAAAGGTAATGATAAAGGCGCCGCCACGTCGGCTGCGCTGCAATCAACGGCGGACAAAACAACGCAAGTTTCTCAACAGGTGACCGCTTCGTTGGGCGCATTGAACCAATTGACGTTCAATCCGCAAGGCGATTTGCGTGATCAATACGGCAAATTCACCGATGCCGTCAAAGGCTTGCAATCCGCTTCCAGCGGCTTGGATAGCCAGGTTGCTTCCATGCAAAGCAAGGCGCAAGCCTACTTCAATAGCTGGAGCAATCAGCTTGATTCAATCCAAAGCCCGACGTTGCGTTCGATCAGCGAATCGCGCAAGGCTGAGGTCAGCGCCAAGCTCGACAGCCTCAATACCAACTATCAAGGTGTCAAAAGCTCGTTGGGCTCGTTCACGGGTGACTTGACGGACATCAAAACCTATCTCGATACCGACCTGACCGCAGCTGGTGTCGCCAAGATCAAAGATGTGGTGGCCAAAACCAAGGTGGATGCCGTGCCGGTGCGTGATTCGATCAGCAAATTGCAATCGGATTTCAGCTCGGTCAGCGCGGCGCTCTCGCCGGTCGTTTCCAAATAAGTCCACTTTTTTAAACATAAAACGCGGCACATGAAAATGTGCCGCGTTGTTTTTTATTGAAGTCAGATAGTTCGGACGGAACACTCACCTCACCGGGTTATTCCACCCCGGGAAAAGCCAGATATTCCCTGGCGTTCGTCGAACAAATATTTTTGACCATTGCGCCGACCAATTCCAGGTCATTGGGAATCTCGCCGTTCTCCAGGTCGCGCCCGATCAGATTACATAGCGTGCGGCGAAAATATTCGTGCCGCGGATAGCTCATGAATGAACGCGAATCTGTGATCATGCCGATAAAACGCGAAAGCAAACCGAGATTTGACAAGGCGTTGATCTGCCATTCCATGCCTTCTTTCTGGTCGAGAAACCACCAACCGGAACCGTACTGGATTTTGCCCGGGATGGTACCGTCCTGAAAATTACCGATCATGGCGGCAAAGACATAATTGTCCGCCGGATTCAGGTTATAAATGATCGTCTTCGGCAATAAATTTTCTGAATCCAGCTTGTCCAGATACGCGGCGAGCGACCGGGCCTGCGGGAAATCTCCGATCGAATCAAAGCCCGTGTCCGGTCCAAGTTGTTTAAGCAGGCGTGTGTTGTTGCTCCGCAACGCGCCGAGGTGAAGTTGCTTGGTCCAACCGCGCTGGGCATCAAGCCGGCCGAACAGCAACATCATGAACGAGGCAAATTGTGAATGTTCCAGCGGCGAAACGGCCTCACCCTTGCGCGCTTTGTCAAAAATCTCCGCCGCCGTTTTTTCGGAGCAGAAATCCGCAAAACAGTGGTTCATGCCGTGGTCGGATAAACGACAGCCTTGCGCATGAAAATAATCGTGCCGCTTTTTTAACGCAGCCACAAACGCACTGAAGCCATTGATATCAACATCCGCCGCCGCCGCGAGTTGCCCGACCCATGAGTTGAAGCTGGCCGGAGTATTGACGGCCAGGGCCTTGTCCGGCCGGAACGCGGGCAACATTTTTGCCGGGTGACCGGATTGGGCAAAGGCGCGGTGATGGACCAGGTCGTCCACCGGATCGTCGGTGGTGCAAACGACCTTCACCTTGAATTTTTTCAGGATGCCCTGCGTGCTCAGCGCCGGCGTGGCGAGCTTTTCATTGGCCAGATCCCAGATCGGACCGGCGGATTTTTCATCCAACAATTCGCTGATGCCAAAATAGCGTTTCAGTTCCAGATGCGTCCAATGATAGAGCGGGTTGCGCAACGTCTGGGGAACGGTCCGCGCCCAGGCGAGAAACTTTTCGCGAGGTGACGCATCGCCGGTGCAAAACTTTTCCGCGATTCCATTGCTGCGCATCGCGCGCCACTTGTAATGATCGCCTTCCAGCCAGATCTCAAACAGGTTTTTAAACTGGCGGTTGGTGGCGATATCATGCGGAGAGATGTGGCAGTGATAATCAAAAATCGGTTCGTCCGCCGCGTATTCGTGGTACAACTGGCGCGCCGTTTTTGTGCCCAACAAAAAATCGTCGTGGATGAAAGTCATGTTTTCGAAGTTTAACGCTCAAGCCGCAACCGCTTCAAGCTGCACTTTTTTGACCGGCGTCACACGTTTGTTTTCCCCGAACAGCAGCGGTTTCAAATGGCGCTCAAATAAATTCTCTGTGACGTTCTTGGCAATGACGGTCTCGTGTTTTTTCAAGGCCGCGTAGTAGCGGTCGCCCATCTTGGCGGCGACTTTGAAGCTGACATGCAACAATTGGCGGAAGCTGGGATTGAACAGCGGATTTGATTGATCGTGGCGCAAGGCGGCCACGAATTGTTCCGAATTCCAGTGATTTACCGTTGGCGCGCTCGGCAATTTCGCCTTATCAATGTCAATCACCGAGGCATACGGCGCACAAAATTCATCCACGTGTCCGATGGCGTAGGCGTAGATTTCCTTCGCGATCTCCAGCCCATCGCCGCCCGCTTCCGCGAGGCCGATCAATTCTTCCAGCCACGTCGTCCCAGCAGTTTTGATGTGCACCCCCGCATTGAATTTTTTCAACGCCTTGCGCATCGGCTCGTAGATCGAAAATTTATCGCTGCCGGAATGCACGCTCAATTTCAAGGCGGCGGGCAGGCCATATTTTTGGATCGCAAATGCGATGACCGCCAGGTCTTCGTTGAATTCTTTTTCAAACTGTTTCACGTCCCCAACGTAATCCACACCCTTGTTGAAACGGCCGGTGAACTTGGGCGCGATCGTTTGCAGCGGGATTTTTTCGTCGGCCAGCGCCGCCAGAATGATCAATAATTCCGGCGGTGTCTGCGGGCTGTCCGTTTCATCCATCGAAACTTCGGTGATAAAGTTTTCCTCGCCCTTGGCTTTCACAATGTGCCGGTAGATCTTCCCCGCATCCTGGACGGCCAGCAAAAATTTA
>DASYEY010000277.1:0-39915 GCA_036498725.1 Verrucomicrobiia bacterium
GGCATACCAGAGATGACAGTCTTTTCAACTTTGACCACTTCTGCGGGGCTATACCGAACGGCGGCGGTGTTACCCAACGGGGTAACGGAGTAGGTTTTTACAATCTGGCCGTAATCCGCTTCCGTTCCAAAGCTGCGTTCAAATGCGTCAGGATAGGCCGCCAGTGCGTCAGATGAAATCTGCGGACGCATGGACAAGCGGGAGGCTAGATCATCCATAAACATCTTGGCATGGTAGGCATCACGTTTTCCAACGATGAATGACGGAATCAGCTTAGAATCTGCGTCTAACGCAATGAACGTCCAGACATCCCCATAAGCACCAACGCGGTTGGCGTTTTTACGCTTTGCGCCAATAAATCCCCAAATCTCATCAATTTCCACGTTGCGGCAATTCAATCCCTGAAACTTCTCATCTTGGATTTTGGCGCAAGCATCACCAACGCGACGGCCAAGGCTCATAATCGTGTTCTGATTGACGCCAGTAATCCGTTCGGCGGCACGGATGCTAGAGCCTTCGCACAATAGGGAGATTACGGCGACTTTCTTTTCGGTAGCGAGCTTGTTTGCCATACCGATAGAATGACAAAATCTAGCAAGCATGTCAATGGATAAAATAAATGCTTGCAAGAAAGAATCGATGTGGTAATTTCAAATCATGCTTGCTGATGATTCTATTCAATCAATGGGCGGACAGGCTCGCGCAGAGTCTTTATCCGCAGAACAACGCGCTGAAATTGCCCGCAAAGCCGCCACCGCAAGATGGTCTGACAAGCCAGCACAGGCAACTCATAGGGGAAATTTTAAGGAACACTTTGGCATCGATGTTGATTGTTACGTTCTAGACGATGGAAGCAAAACGCCTGTCCTAAGCCTTCGAGGTCTCAGCAAGGCACTTGGGTTTCCAGACGACAGCGGCAGCAGGCTTAAGTCATTTCTCTCAGCAAAAAAAATCGCTCCATTCGCTGGGCAGGAATTAAACCCAAAACTATCAAAACCCCTTGTTTTTCAATGGGCTGGTGGCGGAAAAAAAATGCCACCTACCGTGATTCATGGATTTGATGCGTCAGTGCTACTTGATATTTGCAATGTCATAATCGAGGCACAAAGGAGCGGTGTGAGCGGAGTTCGATTTGAGCGAGCGGCGAAAGCTGCATTAATAATCACTGGCGCTGCTGCAAAGGCTGGTATCAGAAATTTGGTTTATGCCTTGGCGGGCTATAATCCGACAGCAGAACAAGTCATTACCGCATTCAAATTATATGTTCAGGAGGAGGCAAAAAAATATGAAAAGGAGTTTCCTTCGGAACTCTATCAGGAGTGGTATCGTCTTTACCAAATTCCGCCAATCCAAGGCCGTGGCAGGCCGTGGGAATTTAAATCATTGACGGTTAACCATATCTACACGCCTCTAGCCAAAAGCAATGGAAAAATATTAGAGCTAACACGCGCTCTTAAGTCGTCAGATGGAGATCGCAGGAAAAAATTATTTCAATTCCTAAGCGTGGTCGGAACCAGGGCTTTGAGGTTTCAGCTGGGGCGCGTTTATCAGATGGCTTCCGAGTCGAAAACGCAGGCTGAATATGAATTCAAAATCACTAAAAACTTTGGAGGCCAGCTTGATCTTCCAATGTAAAAAATTTAATGGGGCGGCTGGAGCTGCGCTAGGCTATACATCCATTGCTGCATGAGGTTCAATTCCTCACGCCCCCAAACTCACCCCATCAGAAAAGTAAATCAAAACCAGCCAGATTCAAATTCAAATTAAGGCACTACCGGACGGCAATTAATCTTTCTTGAACGGCAAACTTCGCTTACTGTCCATTTCTGTGGATTGGTCAGGAACCATTCCCGCCCCGGAAAATAGTTTAGCTTAACCGACGCTAAAGATTCTGCGTCTATGAAACCAATGGCCAGTCGCTTCAAGCCACCTATCTGGATTCTCCCGCTGGTCATCGCGGCGGGAGTTGCAGTATTGGGCTGGTGGGGCAATTTTCAATTGCGTGACGCGATCGAGTCCGATCTCAAGGCCGACCTGCAGACCACGCTTAACGCCAACGTTACCGCGCTTGAAATCTGGGCGACCAACCAGATGCGCATGGCAACCGCGCTGGCAACGGAACCGGCGGTGCACGATCTGGCTGAACAGGTTTTAAGCCAGCCGTTGACGCGCGGAGACGCTGCACCCGCACTGGGGGCAAACCGGCTTGGAAGTTATCTTCGCCCGCGCCTGGGCTTGATGGGCTATGAAGTCGCGCAATTGGTAAACACAAATTTTTTCGTGGCCGCCACGTCCGCACCCGGGCAATTCGGCATTGGTGCCCCGGTTTCTGAAGCGCACATTGATAAATATTCCGAACTGTTTACCTCGCAAAATCCCGTCATCATCACCCCGTTTAAAGCGGAATTGTTGATGAACCATCGCCCACCCGCCGAGGCGGCCAATAATCCCCGCCGGCGAAACCGTCTGCCGATGACCCGCCGCCGGGGTGACGCAATGCTGATGCAGGTCGCAGCGCCCATCCGTGAAGCTGGAATTACTGTCGGCGCCCTGGCATTGATCATCAATCCAACCAATGAATTCTCAAAAATCCTATCCGTCGCCCACCGGGGAAAAACCGGCGAAACGTTTGCCTTCGATCAAACCGGCCTGTTGATTTCCGAAAGCCGGTTTGATACGCAGCTGCACGACCTGGGCCTGCTGGCGCCAACCAATTTCAGTTCCGCGTTGAATATCCGATTGCGCGATCCCGGCGGTGACCTGACCAAGGGATTCAAGTCGGCGGATACCAATACGGCGGATGACGTGCTTACCCGCTTCGTCACCAGTGCGGTTGCGGGTGAGGAGGGCGTGTCAGCCATCCCGGCGCGTGATTATCGCGGCGTGCCGGTGGTGGGCGCGTGGCGCTGGCTGCCAAAATTGGACATCGGCGTCGCCACGGAAATGGAGGCGACCGAGGCATTCTGGCTGTTGCACGTCTTGCAGTTCATCTTCATCACCCTGTTCCTGCTGCTCGTGCTCTGCGCGGCAGTTCTCTTTGTTTTTTCGTATGCCAACTTCACTTCCCGCCAGCGGCTCAGTGCGGCGGAATCAAAGCTGCAACAGCTCGGCCAGTATTCGCTGGAGGAAAAAATTGGCGAAGGCAGCATGGGCGTCGTTTATCGTGCCCGGCACGCGCTCATGCGGCGCGACACAGCGGTGAAATTGTTGCTGCCGGAACTTGCCAACGCGCTTTCCATCGAACGTTTCCAGCGTGAGGTACACCATACCTGCCAGCTTACGCATCCGAACACGATCCAGATTTACGATTATGGCCATACCCCCCAAGGCGTTTTTTATTACGCAATGGAATTTCTGAACGGTCTGAACCTGCGCCAGCTCGTGGACGAATATGGGCCGCAACCGGAAGGCCGCGTGATCAACATCCTCACCCAGGTCTGCAATTCACTCGCCGAGGCGCACGCGCAAAAATTGGTGCATCGCGACATCAAGCCGTCCAATGTCTTCATCAGCGAACGCGGCGGGGTGCCGGATTACGTCAAGGTGCTGGACTTCGGACTGGTCCGCCAATATACCGGCGCCGGCGAGAAAAAGGATGACAATGAAATGGTCGGCACACCCTGGTTCATGTCACCGGAAGCCATTCAAAACCCGGTCGCCAGTGATCCGCGCAGTGACATTTATTCCGTGGGCGGACTGGCGTTTTATCTGCTGACCGGGATTCATGTTTTCGAACATGAATCCGCCGAGGAAGTGTATCAGCGCCAGCTTACCGCCGTGCCCCTGCCGCCCTCGCACGTCACGAAAAATCCGGTCAGCAAAGAACTGGACCAGATCATCCTGCAGTGTCTGGAAAAAAATCCGATGGACCGGCCGCAATCCGCCCTGGAGCTTTTCACCTTGTTGCTGACCTGCCCGGAAGCGGATACTTTCACGCCTGAAGACCGTGCGGCCTGGTGGCAGCAATTTCACGCGCGCAAAAATGCCGCCACCCGGACGGTCACCGGCGAAGACACGACGACGTTGCCGGATGTGAAAATTGATTTCGACAGCCGGATGGAATCCTGACAATTTGCCGGAAAATTAAAATTAATCTGATCAAACTATGAACGCAGAAATCCTTCAATTACTCGGCGCGGATGCCCCTCATCTGCTGGAACACCAATGCAAAACCGTGGCGAAAGAACGCCTGCACCTGCCCGGCGCTGATTTTACCGACCGCATTTTTATCCCCTCCGACCGCAATTCCCAAACACTCCGCAGCCTGCACGCGCTGTTCAACCACGGACGCCTGGCCGGCACCGGCTACGTTTCCATTTTGCCCGTTGACCAGGGCGTGGAACATTCCGCCGGCGCGAGCTTCGCGAAAAACCCGGATTATTTCGATCCCGAAAATATTGTCAAACTCGCCATCGAAGGCGGTTGCAACGCAGTCGCGTCCACCCTCGGCGTGCTGGGCGCCGTCTCGCGCAAATACGCGCACAAGATTCCATTCCTCGTCAAATTGAACCACAACGAACTGCTCACGTATCCAAACAAGTTCGATGAGATCTATTTTGCCCAGGTCGAACAAGCCTGGAACATGGGCGCAACGGCGGTCGGTTCGACGATTTATTTTGGTTCACCGGAATCCGGCCGGCAGATCATGGAAACCAGCAAGGCCTTTCAACGCGCGCACGAATTGGGCCTGGCCACTGTGCTCTGGTGTTATCTCCGCAACGACGCGTTCAAGACGAAGGAAAAGGATTACCACGTCAGTGCCGATCTCACCGGCCAGGCGAATCATCTTGGAGTCACGATTGAAGCCGACATTATCAAACAGAAATTGCCGGAGAACAACGGCGGTTATAAAGCCCTCAATACCGGTAATTCCAGTTATGGCAAACTGGACGAACGCATCTACACCGAATTGACCACCGACCATCCGATTGACTTGTGCCGTTATCAGGTTTTGAACTGTTATTCTGGTCGCGCCGGCCTCATCAATTCCGGCGGTGAATCCAAGGGCGCCGGCGATCTGGCCGCCGCGGTAAAAACGGCCATCATCAACAAACGTGCCGGCGGCACGGGCTTGATCTCCGGCCGGAAAGCGTTTCAGCGACCACTCAAGGAAGGCATCCACTTGTTGAACCTGATCCAGGATGTTTATCTCGACAAGGATATCACCATCGCTTGATTGACGCCGGCGGCAAAACTTTTCTTTGCGGCTTTTACTCAAAGCCGCATTGCGTTAAGTTAACAAGGTGCATTGGCTTGACACCCTGACACGATTCTGGCCGCATTTTGCCGCCGGCTTTGACTTTCTCGCCGCGCTGCTGGCTTCCATCCACGCCCTGCTCTGCAAGCGCGATACGCGTTCAGCCACGATCTGGATTGCCACCGTTTGGCTGATTCCGTTGTTTGGCCCGATCCTCTACCTCGTGCTGGGCGTCAATCGCTTGCGCCGTCGGGCGGTCAAATTAGCCATCCACAAGACTTACAGCCGGCCCGTGGCGGAAAACTTGGGTGAACCGGAGCACGACGGCGCCGAACATCTCAAGCATATCGCGCGGGTGGTCAACCGGATCACCTCCCAACCGTTGCTGGGCGACAACCAAATCGAACCGTTGGTCAACGGCGATGAAGGCTTTCCGGCGATGCTGGCCGCAATCGAATCGGCCCAAAGGTCCATCACGCTTTGTTCCTATATTTTCGATAACGACGTGAGCGGCGAAAAATTTGTCGCCGCCCTGGAACGGGCCGTGGCCCGTGGCGTGCAAGTTCGCGTGCTCGTGGATGCCGCCGGCACGCGGTATTCGTGGCCAACGATCACCTGGCGCCTGCGGCGCACCCGGATTCCGTTTGCCCGTTTCCTGCCGTCCTCGATTTTCACCCCCTGGCGGGTCGCCACCGTCAATCTGCGCAACCATCGCAAATCACTCATCATTGACGGAAAGACCGGCTTCACCGGCGGCATGAACATTCGCCACGGAAACATTCTTGGTCCGGGCTGGAACGAAACTAAATCCGGGGAAAAACGTCCGGCAGATGCACCGTCATCCCGTCCAGCCGATGATAAAAACGCCGTACAAGATCTGCATTTTCGCGTGACCGGGCCGGTCGTCGCGCAATTGCAGGCGGCGTTCGCCAACGATTGGATGTTCACGACCGAAGAAACTCTGGATGGCGACCTTTGGTTTCCGGAAATAAAGGAAGTTTCCGGAAACGTCATTGCGCGGGCCATTTCGGACGGTCCCGACACCGATTTTGACAACCTGCGACTGACTTTACTGGCCGCGCTGGCGGAAGCGCAAACATCTGTCAAAATCCTTACGCCCTATTTTCTGCCTGATAGCGCCCTGATCACGGCGTTAAACCTGGCGGCACTGCGCGGCGTGAACGTGGATATCATCCTGCCGGCGAAAAATAATCTGCCGTTCGTGCATTGGGCTTCGCGCGCCCTCTGGTGGCAGGTCCTGGAACGCGGTTGCCGCATCTGGCTCACCCCGCCGCCATTCGACCACTCCAAGCTGGTGATCGTGGATGACCATTGGGTGCTGCTGGGTTCGGCCAATTGGGACGCCCGGAGCTTGCGGTTAAATTTTGAATTGAACGTCGAGGCTTACGGCCGCGAATTTGCGTTGGAAATGGAAAAAGTCATCGCCCAAAAATTGTCGGGCGCGCACGCAGTGACCCTGGCGGAAATTGACGGGCGAACATTGCCGGCAAAAGTACGAGATGCCTTGGCGCGGCTGTTCTCGCCGTATTTGTAAAAAATTCGGTCCGGGCGATAATTTTCACTTTCACAATTCCGCCGCAACCGGTTCAATTTCAGCCGCTGACATGTTAACCACCCTGCGCATCAAGAATCTCGCCCTGGTCACCGACCTTACGCTGGAGTTGCGGCCTGGTTGCAACGTTGTCACCGGCGAAACCGGCGCGGGCAAATCCATCATTATTGGCGCCTTGAACCTCGTATTGGGCGAACGCGCCGACCGCACGCTGATCCGCAGCGGCGAAGAAAGTTGCAGCGTCGAGGCGATGTTTGAGGTCAAAAAATTACGCGCACCGCTGAAAAGTTTTCTGGAGGAAAATGGCCTGGAACCCTGCGAAGACCACCAGCTTGTCCTCAAACGCACGTTCACCAACGCGGGGACAAACCGCCAGTTCGTCAACGGTTCGCCCACGACGCTGAACACGCTCACGTCCATCGGCGAATGGCTGGTGGACATGCATGGCCCGCACGATCATCAGTCGCTGCTGCATCCAGCCAAACAACTTCTGATCCTGGATGCGTTCGGCGGCCTGGAAAAAGAACGGGGCGCGTTTGGTGAACTGGTCAAACGCCGCACGGCGTTGCAGGCCGAGAAAGCAGCGCTCGTGGTGGATGAAAAAACTTACATGCAACAACTTGACCTGTTGCGCTTTCAAACGCAGGAGATTTCCGCCGCACGCCTGCAGCCGGGCGAAGATGAAAAGGTCGAGGAGGAGTTTCAGCGCGCCAGCAACGCAGCCAAGCTGCTGCAATTGAGCCAGGCCGCCTTGGATGCCCTGAGTGAAAGCGAAGCTTCACTGCTGTCACAATCAGGCGCCTTGGGACGCGTCCTGGCCGAACTTGCACGTACCGATGCCAGTGCGGCGCCACTAGTGGAATTCCATTCACAAGCGACCGATACGTGGCGTGAATTGCAGGCCGGGCTTTCCCGTTACGCCGATAAGGTGGACATTGATCCTGCCCGCTTTGCGGAATTGGAAGAACGTTTGAATCTGCTGCATTCGCTGAAACGTAAATATGGCGGTTCACTGGCCGAAGTCATCGCCGTCGGCGCAGCCGCCAAAGAAAGACTATCGGCGCTCGAAAGCCGCGATGTGGAACTGGCGCGTTTGAACGTTGCCTTGGAGAAACTGGACGCGGAAATCTTAAGTGCCGGCCATAAACTTTCCGCCGCCCGCAAAAAAGTCATCCCGCAATTGGGCAAGGCCGTGGGTAAACAACTGGAAGATTTGGGCTTCAAGCAAAGCAAGTTTGAGGTGGCGCTCGCTTCAGTTATTAACCGCGAGGACGCTCGCTTCACCAGCTCCGGCCTCGACGAAGTGGAATTTCAATTCGCGCCCAACCCGGGCGAACCGGCCAAGCCATTGCGCGCCATCGCTTCAAGCGGTGAAATGGCGCGGGTGATGTTGGCATTGAAAACTGTCTTGGCGGCGGAAGACGAGATTCCCGTGCTGGTCTTCGATGAGGTGGATGCCAACGTCGGCGGGGAAACGGCCAATGTGGTTGGGGAAAAAATGAAACAGATCGCCGCCAAACGGCAGGTTTTATGCATCACGCACCTGCCGCAAGTCGCGGCCCCGGCAGACGCGCATTATGTCGTGACCAAACAGCTCAAGGATGGCCGTACGATTTCCGAAATTCATCTGCTGGACAAAAAGGCCCGCGTCACTGAACTGGCGCGGATGCTGGGCGGCCAAAGCGACGCAGCACGAAAACATGCGGAAGCGTTACTGAAATGAACCTTCCTTAGAGTTAAAATCGTCCTCATGCTCATCGTCATCCTCGTCCTCAAACTCTTCTCAGCGCGGGCGAGGACGAGGATGACGATGAGGATGAGCGGGTGTCAAAACTGCTTATTTCGATAGGTTCTTATGCTTTTCAGGCAATCGTGTCAGATCAGGTTCAATGAACTCACGCTTGGCGCGGGGTGACATGAAAACTTCCACAGAATAGAAAAGACGAAGGATCTTCTTTTGGCCCAGTTGCGGATGGGCGTCAAAAAATTCATCGGCCGTGGCGCCCGGACCGTATTCCTGAAGCGTGGTATGAATGATGCGGAGCCACGCCTGGGTCATCGTCTCATGGTAGCCGCTTGTGGGCGTATCCTTGATCTGGTTGGCGGCGTTGTAAGCGCGAATCCCGTCGCGCAATTTTCCCGCAGCGATATCCAAACCGAACCGCTGGACATAAAGATAAGCCACCTTCACATGCGCCCGATGATGCCATTGATCCAACGGAAAGGTTCTGGTCTCAAATTGGTGAAGGAATTCGTCGTCGGTCATGGTTTTATTTCTTCTGTAAACGAATTTTCCAACCGCGCCGGAATACCATCGCCAGCACTATGATTATACAGCTCCATCCAAACCGATCGCCATGGCGGTTGTAGAAAGTCGGCTGCGCTTTTTGCGATGCCCGACGCAAGGGGATTTCCACCGACAACACGCCACTGCCATATTCGCTGCCTTTGGCATCGCGGAAGATTTGACGAACACTGCCATACTCGTCAATGTAGCAGGTCACGCCATTATTCGCGCACCGGAGCATGGGCAAGCCATTTTCGACCGCGCGGAAAACAGCGTTGGCCATATGCTGCCATTGTTCAGAACTCTGGCCGAACCAGCCGTCGTTGGTGAGATTCACAAAAAAATCCAAGTCATTCTGGGCAGCTTGCCGGGCAACGGTGGCGAAACTGTCTTCAAAGCAGATTAACGGCCCGGCTTTCGCTGTTGAGACCGGACTTTCCGCTGCGTTTTTATCAGTTCCCAGATAGATAATATTAGAGGGTTCGGAAGCGGCCAAGCCGGTGATTGGAAACGCAACCGATTTTTCACCGGGCGTCCAACCATCACCGATCGGATCGAGCCTTTGTAAGAATGGCAGCCAATGCACCAACGGGATATATTCGCCGAACATCACCAACTTTTGTTTATGATACTTCGCAGCCAGCTGCCCCTGCGGGTTGATGAGATAAGCTGCGTTGAAAAAATTCGTCGCGGTGGATGAAACCGTGGAATCTTCGCCGTTAAAAATCAGCCAGACATGATGCCGGCGCACCAGGTCGCTGATCCGGTGGACATTTCCATAATCCATTGCCGGCACGGCCGATTCCGGCCAGATCAAAACATCCGTACGATTGGTAAGCGCGAGTTCGTTTTGGGCAAGGAAATCCTGAAAACGGTCATCGTCGGCAGCAGAGTTCCAAATCGCCGTCTGCGGAATACTCGGCTGAACCATGGTGACGTGCAGAAAAGTCGAGGGTGCCGGCCGGCCGGCAGCGGACGACACATTCATTTCCGCGCGAAAAAATCCGCCGATATAGCACAGCATGACCGTGACCAGCGGCAGCACGATTTCCGCCTGCCAGACAAATTTTCTTTTGGGATCGGCCAGAATCATTTTCCCGGCGCAAAACAGGGCGAGCGAAAACCAAGCAACCAAAAATGAAACTCCATAAATGCCTGTGACCGCGGCGATTTGGATCAGGGGAACGAGTTTATATTGCGACGCACCCAGCAAATTCCACGGAAATCCACCCAGGAAGTGCGCGCGCACCATCTCCAGCGCCACCCAGGCAGCCGCGCCACCGAGGATCCAAAGCTGGCGTGAAACCCAGGTTGAAGCCGGAAAGTGCAGATCGGCGACCAGCCAAACCCAGGCCAGCGTGAAGAAGGCGAGATAAGCTGATAAGGCGAACCAGCCCAAAATCGGGAATATCCCGTATGGGTTGTAGCATAACCAGTAGATTGACGTAAACCAAAAGATGAATCCACTGAGGAATCCCGCCCGCAATCTGTCCCCGGAACTTTTCCCCTGCACGGCCGCCAGCAATAGTGCCGGGGCAATCCAGGCAAAACCCGCCAGACTCCACTTGGGAAAGGCGCTGGCCAGTAAAAGTCCGGCCAAGGCGGCTGCCAGATAACCGCTGCGCCAGAATAGCTCCCGGCAAAAACTCTGTAGAACCTCGAAGCGTGAAAAATCTTCACAGAACGTGGGACCAAGTTTGGTGCAGTCGGCGGCCTGGCGTAAAACGGCGCGACTGGCGTTGACGACCACCGCCTCGCGCGAACCACGCCAGACCGCATAATCAGCGGAGGAATTACCGGCGTAATCAAAGCCACGCTCGCCGAATTTTTCCGTAAGAACGCGTAATTTATTTTCGCTGCGCAGATTGGTTTTGCCGTTGCTGGCCAGCACCTCGTCGAAGATGCCCACGTAATCGCTGATCGGTTGCGCCATTTTCAAGTCCGACGCCGTGGCCAGCACCAGTTTGCGTCCGCTTCGTTTCTCTTCGTGCAGCCAGGCGAGGAAAGTCTGGTTGTAAGGCAAGTCGGCCGGGTTAACCGTCACCCGCACGCCTAATTTTTGTTTTAGCAACGCCCGTCCGCGCATCCACCAGAATAAAATCTGAAAAATGGATAATGGATTTCGCCGGAGCAATCGGGCGAGCGACTCGAACATCATGTCGGTACGGATCAACGTGCCGTCGAGGTCAACGGCGAGCGGAACATTTTTGGTGTCAGACACACGTCATGCTGGCGGATTGGGTTGGCCGTTGACAAGACTTCAACTACGCTGTCGCGATGAAATTTCGCCTGTGCAACCCGTTCTGCATCCTTGGCTTGGTGGTGCTGTGGCGCGTCCTGCTGCTCGCTTTCACGGCCCAGCCGATTCCGGCAAACGATGCCTTTTTCTTCGATGGCGCGGTGGTGAATCAGATTTTACACGGTCACTACTTCAATCCCAGCCTGGCGGAAGCCTTTCCCATCTCCGGCCATCAGGTTTATTCTGCCTACCCGCCATTGTATCAGGGTGCGATGATGCTTTGGATGCTGGTCTTCGGTGCCAGCGTCATTTCGGCCATGGCCTTGCATGTCACGTTGCTGACCCTAGCCGCCTTTTTGACTCTACGGATCGTGACGAATTTTTTCCCGGCCACGGTCAATTACGCAATTGTGCCGTTGCTTTTCTTCGGCATCACTTTCAGCGACCGGCCGGAAGACTTGGCCCATGTCTTCGGCCTAACCTCGCTGTGGTTGCTGGCACGAACCATTTCCGGCAAGGAAAACCGGTTCGCCCTGGTCTTTATCACGATCACATTATTATGCGCGCTTTACACTTCGATCATCGTCGGCGCGTTGTACTTTGGCACCGGATTCCTGGTGGCAGCCCTGGCGTGGTTGGCCCGATTGAAAGGCAGCATCGAACCTCGATTGCACCTGGCCGTCCTAGCCCCGTTTATCGCGACCGCAATGCTGTTTGCGCTCATTACTGGCATCATCATTAAATTTGAACCATTGCTGTGGCATGGTTTTTTGGAAAATGCCCGGCAAACTTCCGTAGTTACCAGCGGCGTTCATCTGCCCACGCGCGAAAGCCTGCTGAAACTCATTCGCACGCTGCCAGTTTTTCTACTGGCCCTGGTCGCGTTTCCTTTCATCTTCACCCGCCGGAAACAGCTGGCCATCGAACCATGGCTTATCCTTCTCACCGGCGTTTTGATGATGGGCGTCCTGATGTTGATTGTGGCCATCACGGTGCTCGCGCCCGATTACGTCAATTACGCCAATTATCTTCAAGTCATCGTGGCCGCCGGGTTGCTGGCGTTGGCGCCAAAACTGTTTTCCGCCGGCCAATGCTGGCCGCGTGGTTTGATTTTGGCCTGCACGTTGATGATGTCCGTCCGCGCCGTGGGGATGACTACGTGGGGCGTGGCCTGCGCGTGGAAAAATAGTTACGCAAGAACCCACGAAACATTACGCACGGAATTAAAGCCATTTGCCAACTCACCGGCACCGGTCGTCATTTCCTCGGCTTTTTTATACAGCGCACTGGAATTCGGGGTACAGCGTCCGATCCATTCCGATTGGTATTACGACCGCGCGGTGGGGACAAACGGCTCGGGTTTTGCCGCACTTACAACCCTGCGCCCGCCTAAAATAATCCTGACGCAATTCGATTATTATCGCGGTTTTACGGAGGTGCTGGACCGGCTGCAACACCATCCGGAACTGGTCGTGGTGCGCGTCCGTGACGAAGCAGCCGTGCGGCCGCCCGAATCAATTCCGAAAATGCAACGCGTGGTGCAACACGTTTCGTGGGCACCGGTGATTGTGGATCTGGATTGGAAAAACTGAGCCGCTCACGCCGCCAGCGCACGCTGGATCAAACTTTTTTCGCGTTCGCCGTAGGATAATTTCAATGCCTCAGCCCGGGCGGCTTCGGTCATCTTTTCCCATGATTTACGAAGTGCGTTGATCATCTTTTCATCGTCGGTTTTGATAGCCAGCGCGGTGAGCTGAAATTCCAAAAATACCAGGCAAAGCGCGTCTTCGAGCACCCGGACTTCGGGGTTGGCCGGAAAATCCTTTTTCAGATTCAGATCCTGCACCCGGCCGATGGTCACATCGTCATAACCGCATTCCCGGAGAATTTCACCGGACTTTTGCGCGTGAAATTTTTTTAAGTCGGCCCGCCATTTTAAATAACCGGGACGGGTCATCGGATAAGCTTCACGCGGGCTTTGCCAGCGGCAGATGTGCTGGCAGCGGGCCGCCAGTCGCAACGCTTCACCCGCTGCGGGGCAAAGTTTCAGCACCCAATCCGTGAGTCGCTGCGCATAGAGCAATTCGCGCGGCTGGCCGTCTTCCCGGTTCGGATCACGGGAGTTTTCCTCATCGAACCGGCGGATGGCGGTCTCAAAGTGTTCAGTCACAGGCAAATTATTTTGCGGAAGTGCGGTACGAGGCAAGTTTATTGCGGAAAGTTTTTGGGTCTTCCCGCATCCGGCGGGCGGATGGAAAAGCAAAAGCGCCCGCCGAAAAAATCGGCGGGCGCGGGCAAAAACTTCTTAGTGATGGCAACCGCAACCTTCGCCGCAGGAACCTTCGGCCAAATCATCAGCCGTCGGAACGCGTCCGAGCTCGACCGTTTTGCCGACCATCTTTTTCACCACATTCTGGATCTCGTGCATTTCTTCCTGCGCGTCGAGAAAACCGGTGGCAACGGGATTTTTCAGCAAGGCTTCCCGGCCGGATTCGAACGCCGCGATTTCCGCCGCGTCAAGCGTCTGGCCGTGATGTTGTTTTTCCTGCAAGGCCTGGCCTTTGCTCATCAACGCCTCATATTGGCCGCGGGCGGTGGTGTCGGCCATGAAAGTATCAATGCGCTGGCGGATGCCGCCGGTCTTGAGTTGTTCCAGGATGGCTTCGCACAATTCGTTCGTTTTGGTTTCGATTTTTGTCGGCATAAATTTGGAAATCCAAAGTATCATGCTTCGCACCAAAAGCAAGGTGCGGTTGCCGTCATCACCGCAGATTCCATTCGTTAATCAGTGCCTTGGGAATTTCGGAAAGGAAACGTGACGGCGATTGAAAAACGTCATTGCCAGCGGCACCGAAGCTGCCCCGGATGAGCGGATAGCTCAAATATAATTCATTCTTTGCCCGGGTGACGGAAACATAAAACAACCGCCGTTCTTCCTCTTCACCATCGCTGCTTTCGGTCGAACGCGCCGAAGGAAACAGTCCGTCACACAGCATGATGACAAACACGACATCGAATTCCAGTCCTTTGGCCTGATGAATGGTCGAAAGTTTCATCCGTTCCGTGTCATCTTTCGGCGTTTCTTCTGCCTCCACATTGGTCAGCAACGCCAGTTGTGTGAGAAATTCTTCGACGCTGCCGAATTGGAAGGCAAATTCCGCCAGTTGCTGGATTTCGTCCAGCCGCCGTTCGTAATTGTCGTAAGTTTCCTTGAGATAATCATCGTAGCCGGCATCCATCACGAGCCGCAACATCCTGGCCGCGCTTTGACGAACCGATTCGTCTTCCAATTGGGCAATGGTGGCGGTGAATTGCGCCCACGCCACGGCAGCTTTTTTCGGCACGCCCGCGAAGGCGTCTTGCAGCGCAAAAGCGATGGGCGTCCGGACTTTTCGTTCCGGGATTAGTGTCCCCGGTTCGGCAGACTTCTGCCTTTGACCCTGAGTTCCGAATTCCAGACTAAATTGACTCCATAATTTATCCGCGCCCTTGCCGGCAATCCCCGGCAACAATTGAACCAGGCGTTTGAATGAAATCTCATCCCGCGGATTGGCGACAAATTTCAGATAAGCCGTGGCGTCCTTGATGTGCGCCTGCTCAAAAAAGCGGATGCCACTGGTCATGGAAAACGGGATCTGCCGCCGCGTCAGTTCCAATTGCAATTCCAACGCGTGAAAATGCGAACGATAGAGCACGGCGATGTCATTCAAGCTGATGCCTTCATCGCGCAACTCCAATGCGCGCTGGGCGATGAAAGCTGC
Organism: Verrucomicrobiia bacterium; assembly: GCA_036498725.1. Classification (GTDB taxonomy): domain Bacteria; phylum Verrucomicrobiota; class Verrucomicrobiia; order Limisphaerales; family UBA11358; genus UBA11358. The sequence continues at coordinate 15,058 of DASYEY010000277.1, forward strand.
CTGCTGCCCGGCGTCCATGCAGGCGACGAGCGCCGGTTTGACCCCGGATTTTCGCGCCGGCGCTAATTCCTTGGCGAACTGGTTCACGTTCGCCGCGATCACCGCATTCGCCACGTTCAAGATTTCCGGAGTGCTGCGATAATTGGTTTCGATCTTGAAAACCTTCGCGCCGGCATAGCGCTTGGGAAATTCCAGGATGTTCGCAAAATTCGCACCCCGCCACCCGTAAATGCTCTGCGCATCATCACCGACCACGGTGACGTTTTTGTGCCGGGCCGCCAGCAGGTCAATCAAATCGCCCTGTAACTTGTTCGTGTCCTGGTATTCGTCCACGAGAATGAACTGAAAGCGGCGCTGGTATTGCTCGCGCACTTCCGCATCGTCACGCAATAATTTGAGCCACAGCGCGAGCAGGTCATCGAAATCCATCCCGTTGACGGCGCGTTTGCGGGCGAGGTAACGCTTGTGCTGATCGGCGATGGGTTCGACGTATTCCGAGAAATAGCTGAAGTGGTGGCCGAGCAGTTCTTCAACCGTTGCTTGGGTATTCGCCGCGAGCGAAAAAATTTCATTCAACACGTCCGGCTTGGGAAAATGTTTATCCTTCGCATCAATCTTGGCGTCGGCCACGCAGGATTTGATCAAATCTTTGGCGTCGTCGCGGTCCAGGATCGTGAAATCACGCTGGTAGCCTAACCGGTCCGCATGCAGCCGTAGAATGCGGGCGCCAATCGAATGAAAAGTGCCACCCCACAGTGCGCGTAGCTCATGTCCCAGCAGGTCCCCGACGCGCCGCATCATTTCCGCCGCCGCTTTGTTTGTGAATGTCAGCAGCAAGATTCTTTCCGGTGGAATACCCTGTTCCAATAGGTAGGCAACGCGATACGTCAGCGTGCGGGTTTTACCGGAACCAGCGCCGGCGATGACCAGCGCCGGACCGGGCGGAGCCGTGACCGCGGCGAACTGTTGTTCATTCAACTCGCGCGCATAGTCAATGTTCAACCGGATCTCCGGCGTGAACGGCTTCAAGACATATTCGTGCGACATGGAGGGAAATTGAACGGGCAAACGCGGATCGGAAAAAGAAAAATCTTCAAGCGCGCAAAATTCACAGGGCTAAAACTCACCGGGCTTATCGGGACTTTTGGCAGCGGGCGAACGGTTTTCTTCGTTATCGCCCGCCCGTTTCTCGCATACGGCCTTCCGGGCGCAAAATTTTTCCCGTAAAACCAAAAACAGAAGCAACACCATGATGATTCCCGTTAGGACAACACAAATGGGCGCGAGCAACCGATCCAGTGGCAACGTGCCACGTCCTGGCAGGTAGCACTTTGCTGAAAGGATTTCTGCCGGATTATCAAAGGCCGTTTGGGCAAGGACATCGCCCTGACCGTTGACGGCTTGCGAAATGCCGGAACTCGCAAGGCGAAAGATGGGGATGCCGTACTCAGCCGCACGTACGGGTGCGACCCGGGCATGCAAATCATGTTGATGCCTGCCCCATTCGGAAACATCCATGGTCGGCACGATGAGCAGTTTGGCGCCTTGACGTACCAATTCATCCGTGACGCGGGTGTAACTTAAGTCATAGCAGATGCAAATACCGATTTTGCCCCAAGGCGAATTCCAGACCTTCTGTTCCGGTGCCGGCAGCCCGTCGTGAAAAAACTGGATGGGAACCTGCTTGGCCTGTTTGAAAACAATGTCACCGTTCGTGCCCACGACGAACGCGGTATTGTAATAGACGTCATTCGTCACCCAATCTTTGCCACCCACGACCAGATAACGTGAATGCCGACGGCACCAGTCTTTCAACGCATCCGGCACGCCGCCGTCGAGGGTATATTCACTGAGAACAAAAACTTCCGCGTTGGTATTTTGGTTAAATGCCTTGTCGAGTGCTCTCGGCAAAATGCCGGCACTCGGAAATTCCATTTGAATACCGGTGATGGCCAGCGGGGTAACCGGCGGACGATAAGTGCCGCCTAAAACGGGCAGCAACACCAGTCTGGCGAACCAAAGGATTAAAGCAAAAATCAAGATCGCCTCGATGAAATTAATCTTGATCAGCCGGGCATACATGAGGAACACGACCAGCGCAAAAATAAAGAAACCAACCCCGTACATGCCAAATGGAAATTGGCAGGCATAACCAATGTTCAGCCACGAAAATCTTAAGTAGTAAAGTTCGCTGCGAAAATATTCCACGCCGGTCCAGATGATGGGCAGCAGCCACATTGCCTTTACTTTCCCCCAACGCCGGAGACACCCGCAACTGACGGCTACAAACAGTCCAATCCAAAACGCAAAAACGAGCCAAAGCACCACGGCTGCGATGCCAAAGATCTTCCAAAAGAAAAATAATTGCGGCGCGGCACACAGAAAGCCGGTGGCCAGCCCCCAATAAAACGCCCGCCGGACGGTGGGCTGATTCGTCAATTGCACCAATGAAATGACGTAACCAAGAATAAAGAGTCCGGCATTAGTAAATCGGCAACCATAAGCGATTTGGAAACAAATCGTCCCGAGCACCAGCCAAAACGCTGACCGCTTCCAGTCCAGGGTTTTTGCTGAAAGTTCGGCGATGGTCATGAATGCGCTGAAGCTACAATCAAATTTCCCACGAGGAAACCAAGAATTGAACGCTTTCCTTGTTTAATTCCTGCTTTCCTTCTTCGTTGAAACGGAGAAAAATTCGCCATGCAAAAAAACCGGACCCTGCTCGCATTTCTCGACGACGTTTATGAAGACCTCGAATTATGGTATCCCAAGTTGCGGCTGGAAGAGTCGGGCTATGCCCTGAAATGCGCTGCGCCAGCAATCAAGACTTACGCGGGCAAACATGGCTATCCGGCGGTGGCGGACCTATTGCTCAAGGACGCGAACAGCAAAGATTTCTGCGGTCTGCTCGTGCCCGGCGGTTTCATGCCGGATAAATTACGGCGCGATCCCAAGGTGCTGTCGCTCACGCATGAATTTTTCGAACAGGGCAAACTCGTTGCGTTCATCTGTCATGGCGGCTGGATTCCCATCTCCGCTAAAATTTTGCAGGGCAAACGCGTCACCGGTTCGCTGGGCATCAAGGACGATTTGGAAAATGCCGGCGGCCTCTGGGTGGACCAGCCCGTGGTGGTGGATGGCAACCTGATCTCCAGCCGCACGCCCCGCGACCTCGCGCCGTTTGGTGAAGCGATGGTGAAATTCCTGGATGCAGGAATCAAATAAGGAAGTCAGGAAAACAGGAAAAGCCATTTTATATTTCGTCTCTTAACTAAACTTTACCTTACGAGTTTCCTTATTCAAAAAATGAAAATCTTGGCTCACGAAGATTTGACCGGGCGAATTTTGACGCTGCTGATGTGGTGGTTCCGCAAAGGATAATCGTTTTCGTCATTGAATTTTTCCACCAGGTTCCTAGACTGTCGGCATGGATAGTTCATCGCAGTTGACGCAATACATTCCGGTCCTGATCCTGCTGCTCGCGGCCGTTGGTTTCGCAGTGGGCGTGCTGACCTTGTCGCTTTTGCTCGGCAAATTCGGCAAACGCACCAAAGCCAAGGACGCCGCTTATGAATGCGGCAAAGACCCGATCGGCGATGGCAGTTCTCGCTTCTCTGTGAAATTTCACCTGGTCGCGATGTTGTTCATCCTATTCGATATCGAAGTGGTCTTTTTGTATCCGTGGGCGGTCGTTTATCGGGACATGCTCGCCGATCACCTGACCCGCAGCTTGATTGCCTGCTCGATGATCTCCTTCCTCGGCATCCTGTTCGCCGGCTACCTCTACGCCTTGAAAAAGAAAGCTTTTGATTGGAAGGGTTGAAGCTGCCGCCAGCCATTTTCCTTCGCCGAATTTTGTGGTTCTGCTAACTTCAAAAGCTCATGGCGTTTGAATTTACTTTTCTCGGTACTGGTACGTCACAAGGTGTCCCGCTGATCGGCGTGGACTATCCGCCGGAATTTCTGGCCAATCCCAAGAACTGGCGGATGCGCCCGGCCATTTATGTCGCGACGGACAAGGTTAAACTCGCTGTTGATACCCCGCCGGAATTTCGCCTCCAATGCCTGCGGGAAAAAATCAAATGGCTGGATGCCGTACTGATCACCCACGCCCACGCCGACCACATCCTGGGCATGGATGATTGCCGCCGCTTTTGCGACCTGCGCGGCAATCAGGCATTGCCGATCTACGCCAGTGAAGAAACGATGAAACATTTGCGGCGCGTCTTCGTTTATGCGTTTCATCGGGGTCCCTGGCCACGGGGTTATTTTATTCCGGAAGAGCATGTCGTCAGCGAGCCCTTTGTGATCGGCGACCTGCGAATCACTCCCCTACCCCTGCCGCATGGTTCCATGACCACTTTTGGTTTTTTATTTGAGCAGGCTGGCCGGCGGCGGCTCGCCTATTTGAGCGATTGCAAAGAAATTCCCGAGGCGGCCCTGGAAAAAATCCGGGGCATTGAGGTAGCCGTGCTGGACGCACTGCGTTACAAGGAACATCCGACGCATATGTGCCTGGATGAAGCGTTAACGGCGGCCCGCCGCATTGGCGCGGCCCAAACCTATTTCACACATTTAACCCACGATTATGATCACGATAAAGCGCAGGCGGAATTGCCGGAAGGCGTCCGGTTTGCGTGGGATGGATTGAAAGTGACCTTGGACAGCCAGTAGCAGTCTTGCCATTAGTTCTCACGACAAGACAGCCACGCCGGATATTCGTTAAAGTGAATTTTCCATGAAAAAAATTCACCTCCTAAGCCTGGTTTATACGGCCATCTGCCTGTCGGCCAGCCAACTGCCCGCACGTGCAAATACGGACAACGGCATTTTCACGCCCGCCAATCCGCCGGAAATGAAACCGCTTGCCCGCCATGATACCCAGGCCGATCATGCCGCCCAATGGTTTCAGCACGGCGTTAACCTGGGTGATTATCTGGAAGGACCACCACGTTACTTCGGCCGGGGCGTAACGATTTCCGCCAGAGAGATCGCCCAAATGAAACACGAGGGCTTTGACCATGTGCGGGTGCCGGTCGGCTGGCAGCATTATGCCGGACCAGCACCGGATTTCACCTTGTCGCCCATTATTTTTGACCGCGTGGATTTTGTCCTCACCAACGCGCTCGCCAATCACCTGGCGGTGATGATCAATATTCATCATTTCGATGAACTGGACCAGGACCCGGTGGCGGCGACGGATGAATTTTTGAAAATCTGGCAGCAAATCGCGGCGCGTTACAAAAATCTCCCGGCGCAAGTGGCTTTTGAATTGGACAATGAGCCGCACGACCAAGCCACGACCGCATTGATGAACCCGATCTATGCGCGGGCCATCGCCTTGATCCGGACGAACAATCCGCAGCGGACGATTTTTGTCGAGCCGGGCAGCTGGGGTAGCATTGATGAATTGAAAAATCTCGTGTTGCCGCCGGATGATAATGTGATCGTCTCGGTGCATTGTTACGAACCGTTTCATTTCACGCATCAAGGCGCCAGTTGGACGACGGCAGATGTGCAACAGACAGGCATTGTTTTCCCGGGGCCGCCGGCACACGCGCTCCAGCCGGACCCAGGCTTGAACTTAAAGCCGTGGGTGTTGGATTGGATCAAAAAATACAACACTTTGCCCTCGGCAGAAAACCCCAGCAGCGCACTGGCCTTCGCCGGTAAATTTAAATATGCTCGGGCGTGGTCGGACTTTTACGGTCGTCCAGTCCATCTCGGTGAATTTGGCGCTTATATCAAGGCCGACCCGCAATCACGGGCAAATTTTTACGCGGCGTGCCGCCAGGCGGCTGAAACGCAAAATCTCGGCTGGTGCATCTGGGATTGGAGCGCAAATTTTCGTTACTGGGACAAGACCAAACAACAGCCGTTACCCGGCTTGCATGACGCGCTTTTCGGCGCAATAAAATGAACTGAACCTCCAAACCGAGGTCAGATGATGGTGACATGAATATGACCCGGCTTGGAATCTTTCTACTGGCGATCACGGCACAACTGGCACCCCAGCTGGCGCGCGCAGCGGCTGGCGACGAAGTTGTGGTGCTTTACAATTCCCGCGTGCCCGCTTCCAAAACCGTGGCAGAACATTATGCCGCCATGCGCCATGTCCCCGCGAAACAGATCTTTAGTTTCGCGCTCACGACCGACGAGGTGATGCGCCGTGGAGATTTCACCGATGATCTCCAAAAGCCGCTGGTGGCCGACCTGGTGAAGGCCAAGTTATGGAAATTCGGTGAAGCCAAGATTGCGGCCACGGCCAATCAACCGGCGCATACCGAAGAACGGGTGGTCGAATCAAAAATCCGCTACGCGGTATTATGCTATGGCATGCCGTTAAAAATCGCGCCGGATCCCACGCTCAAGGAATCGTCGGCCAAAACGTTGGACATCAATTTTCAACATAACGAGGCTTCAGTAGATTCAGAACTCGCATGGTTGCCGCTCGTGAAAATGAAGGTCACATTGACCGGGCCGTTGCCCAACCTGTTTTACACCTGCACCAACCGGACGCTGCTCTCGCCCCAAAATGGCATACTGCTGGTGGCACGGCTTGATGGCCCCACGTTGGAGATCGCCAATTCCCTGGTGGATAAAGCCATGGAGGCCGAAAGCAATGGCTTATGGGGACGCGCTTATTTTGACGCGCAAGGTTACAAAAAAAACGATGCTTTTTATTTGGGCGACCAATGGATGTTCGATGGCGCGACCATTTGCCGGGAACACGGATTGGATACCGAAACGGATACCAATGGGGAAACCTTTCCGGCGTCATATCCGCTCAGCCAGATCGCCATTTATGCCGGCTGGTATGCGGGTGGAGCTTGCGGGCCGTTCGCCCAGCCAAAGGTTGAGTTCATGCCCGGCGCCTTTGCGTATCATCTGCATTCGCTGAGCGCTGACACGATTCGCAGTGCCACCCATAATTGGTGCGGACCGCTCCTGGCCAAAGGCGCGACCTGCACCATGGGTTGTGTTTATGAACCGTATCTGCAATTCACCCCGAATATCGCATTCTTTCTCCAGTCATTCTTCAATGGCTACACCTTTGGCGAAGCGGCGTGGGCCTCGCAACTGGCATTATCGTGGCAAACCACGGTGATCGGCGATCCGCTCTATCAGCCATTCAAAAAATCGCCGCCGGAATTGTACGCGCAACTGACGCGCGAACATAATCCATTGGTCGAATGGCCGTTGAACCAACTGGTCAATCTGGACCTGGTCCACGGTTTGCGCGCGCCGCAGCTTGCCAATTTCCTGGAAAATCTTCCCGCCACTGCCCACAGTGCGGTGTTGACGGAAAAACTCGCCAACCTTTATGACCAATGGGGCAAACCGAGTTCCGCCATCGCTGCCTGGCAGCGCGCCCTTACCCTCAACCCGACACCACAGCAGCGCATCCGCATCCGCCGGATACTCGCGCAAAAACTGGTGGCCGACGGACGCGACGCCGACGCGGCAAAAAATTGGCGCCAATTCATCGCCGAAGCGCCAGATTATCCCGGCCTGCCGATCGTTCGCGAAGAATTGCACCAATTGGAACAAAAAATCGCGGCGCAGAAAACCAAACCTTAACTTAAGCTGTAAAATCAGCTTTGAATCGTTTCCCGGTTAAATTTTTAGCATATTCCCTGGTTTAAAAATATGTCCATCTTCTTCGACACGCACGCCCATCTGGATTACCCCGAATTTGCGCCGGATTTTTCCGAGGTCCTGGCGCGGGCACAGGCCGCGGGAATTTCCCGGATGATTTCAATCGGCACCAACTTGGCCAGCAGCCAACGCGCCATCGCCCTGGCTGAAAAATTTCCCCAAATCTATGCCGTGGTCGGCTGGCATCCATCGGACGTGCTGGAGGCACCGACCGATGTGCGCCCCGCGTTGCGCAAGTTGGCGCAGCATCCGAAAGTCGTTGCGATCGGCGAAACCGGGCTGGATTATTATCGCCTGCCCAGCGCCAGCGGCGGTAGCGCGGACGACGATGCGCATTACAAAAAGCGGCAGGCGGAACTTTTCCAACAACAACTCGAAGTTGCCGTTGAAGCCAATTTGAATTGCGTCATCCACCAACGTGCCTCCTTTTCGGATACGCTCGCGCAATTGAAACCGTTTGCCGGGAAAACGCGCGGGGTCTTTCACTGCTTCGGCGAGTCCGTGGAACGCCTGCATCAAATTCTGGCAATCGGCTCGCTGGTCAGCTACACCGGCATCGTCACCTTCAAGAACGGACAAAACATCCGCGCTGCCGTGGCAGCCACCCCGCTGGATCAATTCATGCTGGAAACAGATTGTCCGTATCTTGCGCCCGTGCCCCACCGCGGCCAACGCTGCGAACCGGCATTTGTCAAAGAAATCGCCGAGACGGTGGCTCAGGTGAAAATGGTTTCCCTCGAAGAATTAAGCGCGGCGACCTGCCAGACCGCGAAAACTTTTTTCAAAAAATTTCCGGAAACCTAAACTATTTATAACTGCTTTAATCTATAATCTAAGTAGCTTTGATTAAAGCTGTCTTGTTTTACATCATACTGCCTTGTTTTTTGACGATTCCCATTTGACAACCTAATCATTGTACGACTAGGATTGGTCACCGAGATTTACTCAAGCTCAAGATGCGTTCTTTCGTAAGTCTCTCAGAACAAAGCATTTGAAAAAATCGTCAGTCAGGAGTTTCAGACATCAAAAGAAATTGGCCGGAGAATTGAGATAAAGAGAAACTTATGAAAATCACAGCTTCAGTCATGTTATCAGCCTTAATTCTTTTAGCGACTTCATGCGCCACCCCGCCCCCCGCGCCGCCGGCATTGTATCAGGCGAACACTACCGCTTTCGTCATTGATTCTTTGGATGGAACCACTTACCAAGTGATCCAACCGGCACCGTCGGATAAGCAGGATAACACCTCGCTTTTGGCCGACGCCAAGAAGAATCCTTCATTTGAAACCGCAGTCGTCATTTTGGAAAATTACAAGGAACCACAACCCGGCGATCAATTCCGTGACCGCAGCACGCCGTTGTTCATTACCTTGCGCCAGGCTGGCTACAAACACATCATTTTCTTGCAAGGCAATGGGGTGGCCAATCCAGCGGGCTTGATCACCATCGCCACCTACGACTGAAATCAAGCGGCGGGTAAAACTTGAAGCGGAGGCTTTGGCTATTGAATAATCGCCGGAGTCATGACTGAAGTGCTTCAAATTCGCGTCCACGGCACCCCGACATTGCCGACGCTGATTTATCTCCCGGGATTACACGGTGATTGGACGCTGATCGGCGATTTGCGGAAATATTTGGCCGGCCAGGTTTGCTTGGTGGAATTGACTTATCCGCGAACACTCGAGTGGTCGTTGGATGATTACGCGGCAAACATCGAAACTCTACTGGCACAAAATGGCATCACCGAAGGTTGGCTGCTGGGTGAATCTTACGGATCACAGGTGCTCTGGCCGCTGGTCGGACGTGGAAATTTTAAGGCCAGGGGGATGATTTTGGCCGGGGGATTTGTCCGACATCCGCTGCGCTGGCTGTTGCAGGGTTTAGGAAAAAATTTCAACCGGCTGCCGTTCTTCATTTTAGTCTGGTCAATGTATGCCTTCACCAAATACAGCCGAAAATGTCTGCGCCGGGCAAATGAAACGGCGGCTGACGTTGATGAATTTGCGGTGCGCCGGACCAAACTGGACGCTCAAGCAGCAACCCATCGCCTCTATTTGGTCAGCCAAAGCGATTTTCGTCCCATCGCCCGCGCCACCCGCCTGCCGGTTTTTTATTTGAGCGGCTTGATTGATCCCATCGTCCCGTGGCCATGGGTACAGCATTGGCTGAAACGAAATTGTCCCGCTTTACGCGGATGCAAAATCATCTTTACCGCCGACCATAATGTTCTCGGCACGGCCTCGGCCAAGGCAGCCCGGCAAATCGTAGCGTGGATGAATCAGTGACGGGTTTGACATTGCGACGTAACAATTCCGCCGTATAGTTCGTCCAACTAAATGTATGACACGGCAACAGGTACTTGACCTTTATTTCCTCGACGCGCGCCATAAACTTATTGAGTTGGGCGCCTTTCTTGACCGCATTGACCGGGCGGGGGGCAAGGATGATTTCCGGCTGAAAAGTTTCCGCGCCGCCCTTGCCAAATTGAACGGCAAACAGAAAAACAAAGCAAAAGCCATCCTGCTTGCGTTCAGTGACCCGACCACCAAGCCGATTGAAAAAGCCGCCGGCAAGGGCGCAGTTGGTGCGTTCGCCAGATGATTTCGACCATTGATACTCACAGTTGATATCCACCCATAAAAATCTGTGACCTAAACCATCATGCGCTATATCGAACCCCACGCTCACATGGTCAGCCGCACGACCGATGATTACGAACGCCTCGCGCTCGCCGGTTGCGAGGCGGTTTGCGAACCAGCGTTCTGGGCTGGTTTTGACCGCAGTTCGCCCGCCGGTTTCTTTGATTATTTCTCCCAGCTCACTGAACATGAACCGAAGCGGGCGGCGAAGTTTGGTTTGAAACATTTCTGCTGGCTGTGCATCAACTCCAAGGAAGCCGAAGATGTGAAGCTGGCTGAAGAAGTCATCGCGCTGGTGCCCAAATTTATCGAGCGTAAAAATGTTCTCGGCATCGGCGAGATCGGCTTGAACAAAAATTCCCAAAATGAACTGCGCGTTTTGGAAATGCAGGTCGAACTCGCGGCCAAATTTGACCAGCTCATTCTGGTCCACACCCCGCACCTCGAAGACAAGCTAAAAGGCACCCGGCTGATCCTCGACGTTTTAAAAAACGACCCGCGCATCCGCCCGGAGCGCGTCATTATTGATCACGTGGAGGAACACACCGTGGAGCTGGTTTTGGATTGCGGCATGTGGGCGGGGATGACGTTGTACCCCGAGACAAAATGCACCCCCGCGCGGGCCATTGATATCCTGGAAACCTACGGGCGCGAACGCCTCTGGCTGAACAGTGCGTGCGATTGGGGCGTCAGTGATCCGCTGGCCGTGCCGAAAACCGCATTGGAAATGAAGAAGCGCGGGCATCTTGCCCGGACAATTGACGACGTCATTTTTAAAAATCCCAAACAATTCCTCAGCCAATCGCGGAATTTCAAACTCGATACTGATTAAAGTCTGCACCAGCGACCGGGAAAGCTCCCGGATTCAAGGTTGATGCCGGGCGCTTAAGTCTGGAGGTTGGCCTCTGAATTTTCTTTGGAGCCGGCAGACTGGAATTTGGCGCTTTGGAGTTCCCCAACCAAAACCACAAACTCTCCTTTAAGACTTCGCTTCTGCGCAATCTCTAAAAGCTGCGCCGGTTTGCCGCGCAAAAATTCTTCGAACTTTTTCGTCAATTCCCGCGCCAGCACCACGTCGCGCTCGGGATAAACCTCGTTCAATTCGCCCAACAGTTTTTCGATGCGATACGGTGATTCGTAGAAAACCAGCGTGCCCGCAACGGTCTTGAGTGCTTCCAACCGGTTGCGGCGCTGCCCGGATTTATGCGGAAGAAAACCGACAAAATGAAATTCCTCGGTCGGCAACCCGCTGGCGGTCAAGGCCGCCACGAGCGCGCAGGGTCCCGCCACCGCCTCCACCCGAAAACCGGCCGCGATGGCCGCCTTCACTACGCGCTCGCCCGGATCACTGATCCCCGGACTGCCAGCATCCGTCACCAGCGCAACTTTTTCGCCGCGCCGGAGACGTTCGATGATCTCCTCGCTGCGCCTGGCTTCGTTGAATTGAAAGTAACTCAGCAGCGGTTTGCTGATGCCGAAATGCTTGAGCAATTGCCCGGAGTGGCGCGTATCCTCGGCCGCCACGACATCGCACTCGCGCAACACGCGCAACGCCCGCAGCGTGATGTCCTCCAGGTTCCCGATCGGCGTGGCGACAAGATAAAGCGTGCGGGCGGTCAACGGCGGAAGTGCGGCGGCATCCATGTGCTGAATAAATCAGAAATTCGCGCGGAAAGAAAGGGGGCGTAATGAATTAAAAACGCAGCTGACAGCGTCACTGGGCCTTGGGTTAAAGCCATCCGAGTCATCCGGGAGATTCTGAACCCCTACCTAAAATGGTTAAAAACATGGCTTGCAATCAATTCTGGAAAGGTATCAAAGTGTGTCTAAGCCTTGTTATGTTTTTAAGGACGATTTGTAAAAAAATGGGTGGCGCAGTTTTATTGGCGGCGTTGGCCGTCACTGCGGGCAAATCTGTCGGCAGCCAGATCTCCTACAACCGCGATATCCGTCCGATTTTTTCGGAAAACTGCTTTTCCTGCCACGGAACGGATTCTTCCTCGCGCAAAGCCGGATTGCGGCTGGATCGTTTTGACGCCGTCACCAACGTGCTCGACGACAATGCGATCGCCATCGTTCCCGGCAAACCGGATCAAAGCGAATTGGTGCGTCGCATTTATGCCACGGATGACGACCAGATGCCGCCGAAGAAAGTTGAGAAAAATTTAACCCCCGCGCAAAAAGAACTTTTGAAAAAGTGGATCGCGGCGGGCGCGGTTTATGAACCCCACTGGGCGTTTATTTCGCCGGTGAAAGCGCCCCTGCCCAAAGTCCGCGATACCGGATGGGTTCGCAATCCGGTGGATAATTTCATCCTCGCGCGTTTGGAAGCGGAAAAACTCAAACCGAATGCCGACGCCGACCCGCGGACCTTGATCCGCCGCGTTTCGCTGGACTTAACCGGCCTGCCGCCGACACCGGAGGAAGTCGAGGCGTTTGTGAATGACACTTCCCCCAATGCCTACGAAAAAGTGGTGGACCGTCTGCTGGCTTCGCCGCGCTGGGGCGAACAGCGGGCGCATTACTGGTTGGATGCGGCGCGTTATGGTGACACGCACGGAATTCACTTCGATAATTATCGCGAAATGTGGACCTATCGCGACTGGGTCATCAACGCGTTCAACCATAACATGCCGTTCGATGAATTCACGATCGAGAACTTGGCCGGCGATCTGTTGCCGCACGCAACTCGGGACCAGCAGATTGGCAGCGGCTTCAACCGTTGCAACGTCACCAGCAACGAAGGCGGCGCGATTGATGAAGAGTACCTGGTGCTTTATGCACGCGACCGCACGGAAACGACGGGGCAGACGTGGCTCGGATTGACCGTCGGCTGCGCCGTTTGCCACGACCACAAATACGACCCATTGACGCAAAAGGATTTTTATTCTTTGTCGGCCTTTTTCAACAACACCACCCAGAAGGCAATGGATGGGAATGTCAAGGATACCCCGCCGGTGATCGTGGTGCCCAAGCCGGCGGATGATGCGCGCTGGCAGCAACTGGTGACGGAAATTCCCAACGCCGAAAAAAAATTGACGGCGCGGAAAGAATCCGATCGCCCGGCCTTCACGAACTGGCTGGCACAGCCGACGTTCACCAACCAGTCGGAAACCGCCACGGTGAGCGGCGCGATTTTTCGCGCGCCCCTGGCTGAAGGTCAGGGCAATGAAATCAAAATTGAACAGGCCGGCGTGGAGCAAACCGCCGCACTGGGCGTGAACACCAACTGGCAAAGCGGCGCCTTGGCAGAAAAAGCTTATACCGTCAGCGGCAAGGAGCCGCCAACATTTCCTAGCACGGGTGATTTTGAACGCACCAATGCGTTTAGTTATGCCGCCTGGGTGCGGATTAAAGATGACAAGTCGGGAGCCTTCTTCGCGCGCATGGCTGACCGCGATGGAAATTATCGCGGCTGGGATTTTTTTATCCAAGACGGCAAGCCCATCATCCATCTGATTCACGAATGGCCAAAGAACACCATCAAAGTTTCCGGCCAGAACATGCTGGCCAAAGATCGCTGGAATTTTGTCTGCATCACCTATGACGGTTCGTCACAGGCAAAAGGCGTAAATATTTATGTCAACGGAGTATTGCAGGAAAAGAATGTGCTGAATGACAGCCTCAGTGAGTCAATGCGCACGACGATGCCGTTCAAAATCGGCCAGCGTGATACCAGCTCGATCATGGAAAACGCCGGCTTGCAGGATTTAAAAATATTTCCGCGTGAATTGAAACCCGCTGAGGTGCTGGCCCTGATGAACCCGCGTTGGCAATGGCTGGCACATGAAGCCGCAGATAAACGTTCCACCGATGAAACCGAGGAGTTGTTCACTTACTGGCTTGGTCAAAACGATTTGCCGTATCAAGACCTGGTATCGGCGCGGGATGATTTGAAAAAGGAAGACCTGGGCATCCGCCAGCGCGGCACGGTGGCTTATGTGATGAATGAGCGCACCAATGTGCCGGAGGCATATGTTCTCTTTCGCGGCGACTATGCCAAACGCGAAGACCGGGTGACAGCGAACACACCGGAATTTTTGCCGCCGATGGCGGCGGATGCGCCGCATAACCGGCTGGGATTTGCCCGGTGGTTGTTGCAAACCAATAATCCGCTGACGGCGCGCGTGGTGATAAACCGCTACTGGCAGGAATTATTTGGCGTGGGCATTGTGCGGACGGCAGGCGATTTTGGCGTGGCCGGCGAACAGCCGTCGCATCTGGAATTACTGGATTGGCTGGCGGTGGATTTTCGCGAACACAATTGGGATGTAAAACGGATTTTCAAATTGATGGTGATGTCAGAAACGTACCGGCAGTCCGCCGTGACCAGCCCGGAAAAATTGGAGAAAGATCCGGAGAACCGTTTGCTGGCGCACGGACCGCGCTTCCGCATGGACGCAGAAATGATCCGTGACAGCGCCCTGGCGGCAAGTGGCTTGTTAGTGGAAAAAATCGGCGGGCCGAGTGTACGTCCTTATCAACCCCCGGGCATTTGGGACACGGTCGGTTTGCCACAAGGCAACACCCGCATTTATAAACAGGATGAAGGGGACAACCTTTACCGGCGCAGCGTCTATACTTTCTGGAAACGACAATCGGCACCGGCCTCAATGGAAATTTTTAACGCTCCTTCGCGCGAAGTGTGCACGGTGCGGCGGGACCGCACAGATACACCGCTGCAAGCGCTGGTCACGCTCAACGACCCGCAATTCGTCGAGGCGGCGCGGCATCTGGCCCAGATCAGTCTGGAAAGCCACACCGACCGGCTGGATTTCATGGCGGAACGTTTATTGGCGCGGCCTTTGACGCCGGCGGAAAAGCAGATCGTTGATTCCAGCCTGGCCGAGCTGTTGACACACTATCAGCAGCAGCCAAAGGAAGCGGAAAAACTGCTCGCCGTGGGCGATTCCAAGCCGGATGCAAAACTGGATGCGCCGACTTTGGCGGCTTATACGATGGTGGCCAATGAATTGATGAACCTGGATGAAACATTGAACAAATAATTTTATGAGCCTGTTTCCTGAATTCAAACCGCATCCATTGATTGAGGATTATGTGCGTTATGAAACGCGGCGCCAGTTTTTCAAACGCGGCGCCAGCCTGCTCGGCACGGCGGCCCTGGCCGCACTCGCCCCCGGCTTGTTGCTGGCGGACGAGAATAAACCGGCGGCGGCCAGCGACGCGCAAAAAATGTTGAGCACCATCGGTCTGAATTTTCCGCCGAAGGCAAAGCGCGTGATTTATCTCCACATGGTCGGCGGGCCGTCGCAGATGGATTTGTTCGATTACAAGCCGAAGCTCGGCGAATGGTTCAACAAGGATTTGCCAGATTCCATCCGCATGGGCCAGCGCATCACCACGATGACGAGCGGACAGAAGCGGCTGCCCATCGCGCCCTCCAAATATAAATTCGCGCAATACGGCAAAAACGGCATGTGGGTCAGCGAACTGCTGCCTTGGACGGCGAAAATGGTGGACGACTTATGTTTTATCCGTTCCATGAACACGGATGCGATCAATCATGAGCCGGCGATCACGCTCATGCAGACGGGCAACCAGATCACAGGCAAACCCTGTCTCGGCTCGTGGGTTTCCTACGGGCTGGGTTCCATGAATGAAAATTTGCCGACCTTTGTCGTGCTGCTCGCTAAATCCACAAACACGGAACAATTACAGGCGATTGGCTCGCGTTTGTGGTCGGCCGGTTATCTGCCGGGCGAATATTCGGGGGTTTCCTTCCGCACGGCGGGCGACCCAATTTTGTTCATCAATAATCCGGCAGGCGTGGATAGCAAGGTGCGCCGCAATACGCTGGATAGCTTGAAAGCATTGAACGAAATTAATTTTCGCGCCACCGCCGACCCGGAAACGCACACGCGCATCCAGCAATATGAACTGGCGTTCCGGATGCAGGCGAGCGTGCCGGAACTGGCGGATGTGTCCGGCGAATCCGAGGCGACCTATGCGCTTTACGGGGAGGATGCGAAAAAGCCCGGCACATTTGCGAACACGGCGTTACTCGCCCGGCGACTGTCGGAACGCGGCGTCCGCTTCGTGCAGATTTACCATAATAATTGGGACACGCACGCAAACACCGGCGGTCGTCTACCCATGCAATGCAAGGATATTGACCAGGCATGCTATGCCTTGGTGCAAGATCTGAAACAGCGCGGGATGCTCGATGACACGCTCGTAGTTTGGGGCGGTGAATTCGGGCGCACCATCTATTCGCAAGGCGAGTTGACGAAGGATAACTATGGCCGCGACCATCATCCGCGTGCCTTCACCATGTGGATGGCCGGTGGTGGTTCAAAACCCGGACTGATCCACGGTGAAACGGATGAGTTTTCCTATAACATCGTCAAGGATCCGGTGCATGTTCACGATTTTCACGCTACAGCCCTAAAGCTGCTGGGCTTTGATCATCTGCATTTCACTTACCGTTTCCAAGGGCTCGATCAACGTCTGACCGGCGTGGTGCCAGCCAGCGTGGTTAACCAATTGATTGCTTAAAAAACAATTAAATCTCAAGTCACCCCAAAAAATCCCATGAGTAACTCATCATTGAACCGCCGGAAATTTTTGAAACAAGCCGGCCTGGCTGCCGCCACGTTCACCGCCGCGCCTTACGTCCTGGCCAGCGACAAATCCGGCAGCCGGCTGCCAATCGTCGGCGTCGGCGACCATCAATATGAGGCGATCCATGACTGGGGCGAATTGCCGGCGGGTCATGTCTATGGCAATACGCATGGCGTCGCCATTGATGCCCAGGGTGAAATCCATATCAAACACACCGTCGGCAAAGGTGCGACAATTGACGATGCGGTCGTGGTATTCGATGCCGATGGCAAATTTGTCCGTTCATGGGGCAAGGAATACAAAGGCGGCGCGCACGGGTTGCATTTGAGCCGCGAAGGCAAAGATGAATTCTTTTATCTGTGTGACACCAAACGTCATACCTTTGCCAAAACGACGCTGGCTGGCAAAGAACTCTGGCGGCAATGGGCTCCGGAACAATGCACTGGTTATTCGATGCCGGATGAATTTGTGCCGACCAACGTGGCCGTGGCGCCGGACGGAAATTTTTTTGTAGCCGACGGCTACGGCAAGAGTTTCATCCATGAATATGACCACGACGCCAAGTATATCCGTAGTTTCGGCGGCAAAGGCAAGGAACCTGGCCAAACGGATTGTCCGCATGGACTGATGGTGGATTTGCGCGCCGAAAAACCGGTGCTGGTCGTGGCTGATCGCAGTAATCGGCGGTTGCAGAATTTCACGCTGGATGGCGAGCACATCAACTTCGTGACCGACGCAATGCACGCGCCCTGCCATTTTCATACGTATGGCAAGGTCATGGTCGTGCCTGACCTCGAGTCGCGCGTGACGTTGCTCGACCAAAACAACCAGTTGATCGTGCATTTGGGACAAGGCCCTGGCTACAACGGTTTGCGCGACCAGACTCGCGACCACTTTACGCCCGGCCAGTTTGTGGCGCCGCATAGCGCTTATTTTGATCATGATGGAAATATCTTCGTTGTCGAATGGGTTGAGGTCGGACGGGTGACCAAATTACAGAAAATTGCCTGACGCAACGTTTGCCGTCTGGTTTGAACCACTCTCTCTTATATTTCCATGAAAAAATTGCCGCTACTATTTTTGTCAGTTTGCCTGGGATTGGTTCAAGCCCAGGCGCAGCCCGCCAGACCGCCGGTACGGATTGCCATGGCGGGGCTGAATCACGATCATGCGCTGGGCTTCTTTCCGCGGCTCGTGGGACGGACGGATGTGCAATTAGTCGGCATTGTGGAAACGAATCAAGATTTGATTGCCCGCTATTCCAAACGGTTTCACCTCGCGACCAATCTATTTTACCCCAGCCTCGATGATTTGCTGGTGCACACGAACCCACAGGCATTCGCAACCTTCACTTCCACCTACGACCATCAGCGGGTGGTGGAATTCTGCGCGGCCCACGGTCTGGATGTAATGATGGAAAAACCGCTGGCCACGAATATGAAACAGGCGCGCGCCATTGCTGCCGCCGTGCACCGGAGCGGCATCCAATTGATGGTAAATTATGAAACCAGCTGGTATCCGGGCAATCAGGCGGCTTACACCATGGTGCACGACGAACACCAGATCGGCGACATCCGGCGCATCGTCGTGCATGACGGCCATCGCGGACCGAAAGAAATCGGCTGCTCAACCAATTTTCTCGCCTGGCTGACGGATCCAGTGCTCAATGGTGGCGGCGCGATCAACGATTTCGGCTGTTACGGTGCCGACCTGGCCACCTGGTTTTTTGACGGAGAAAAACCGGTATCCGTTTTTGCCGTGGCGCATCAGATCAAGTCGGATATCTATCCCAAGGTGGAAGATGAAGCGACGATCGTAGTGTCGTATCCGCATGCGGAAGTCATCCTGCAGCCGTCGTGGAACTGGCCGTTTGACCGCAAAGACCTGGAGATTTATGGAAAAAGCGGCTATGTGATCGTGCCCCACCCGGAAACATTGCGGGTGCGCACGGCCGATATGGCTGAGGAGAAAGATATTCCCGCACCGGCCATTTCAGGCGTGAATGCCGATCCGCTCTCGTATTTTGCCGCCGTGGTGCGCGGTGAAATCAAACCGGCTGGCCTGGCTTCGCTCGACGTGAATGTGACCGTGGTGCAAATCCTCGATGCGGCGCATGAATCCGTCAAGACCGGGAGACGGGTTGACTTGTAAGTGCTTGAGCGGATATGAAATCAGCCGCTAAATTCGCCATCGTGCTGGTTACGGCACCGGATTTGAAAACGGCGCGCCGGCTGGCACGCGCCGCTTTGGCCGCCCGGTTGATCGCTTGCGCCAATCTCATACCCAAGCTGGAATCTCATTATTGGTGGCAGGGGAAAATTGAATCAGGCACCGAAACTTTGTTGATTTTAAAAACGCCAAAAAACAAATTGGCGGCCCTGGAAAAATTACTGCTCGCACAGCATCCTTACGACACACCAGAGTTTCTAGTCCTGCCGCTAAGCGCGGGAACCGGAAAATATCTTGCTTGGCTGGCGGAAAGCTGCCGGGACTCCCCCTTGAAATAGTCTGGTTACCGTCACAAGAATTTACTCAAGCCGGTCAATTTTTGATTGAACCGGGGCGTGGCAGGCGTAAAGTCAAAGAGTGAGCACGCTGGATTCAGACCGCATGGCGTGGCTGCTGATCGCAGCCCACTTCATCGCGCTGGGCATCGGCCTGATGACTTTTGCGTGGATGTTCTATCTGCAACGTCGCGCACAACGGGAATTACTCACCGCCACTTCCTTGCGGAAAAATCCATCCGCCGCTTCCGCAGCCCTACCGCGACCGGTATGCTGGCTGGCAGTGCGTTCCGTCTCACCCGAATCAGTTAAAGAAGCGCTTGGGCTTGATCGCGCCGCGCCGTGTTCGTGGACGGAAGGACTCAAGGGCGGGCACGAATTTTTCATCAGCCCGCGCGTTCATGGCTGGGTCATCATCACCGGCGTTGCCCTGCCCAACCCATCGGATGATGTGGACGCCACGTTTCTTTTCCTCCAGGCATTGAGCCGCAAGCTCGGCCATGTGCAATTTTTTTATGCTGAGCGCTTTTCCCATCATCACGCCTGGGCGCGGCTGGATGATGGTTGCGTGACCCGCGCTTATGCTTGGGCGGGTGAAACCGTTTGGAGCCAGGGCATTGAGACTTTGCCGGAAATTGAATGCGACGTGAAAACTTCCGGGTACGGCGAGCACGGCCTCAGTTTGCGCGACGCAGAGTCCAACTTCGATCGTTTGCCTCAACTGGCCGCACGTTGGAGCCTGGACCCGGCGGAGGTGAAATTAAACTCCCTGCGCCAGTCCATCGGCATCGCCGGTGAGTCGGCCTGGATTTAATCCGGCATTTTTTAGAAATTTTTATTGCACCCCGGTTGAAGCAGGCGCAGAGTCTAAAAAAAGAAAGGAATCGCATGTCATTCAGCATCGAACTTGAACTCCAAAAATTCCCCAAAAGCCTCAAGTTAAAGACTGGCAAGAAAGCCACCCTGCGCCCTTTGCGCGCGGACGATGAAAAAGATTTCCATCTGCTGTTCCAAGGCATTCCCGAGCGCGAACGCATGTTCATCAAACATCGGGTGCAGGACAAAAAAGTCATCCGTGACTGGTGCAAAAATATTGATATTGGCCGCAACCTGCCGCTGGTGGGATTATTGGATGGCAAGCTGGTCGGGGTGGCAACCCTGCACCAGCAACTGGGTGGTTGGAAACGCCACATCGGCCGGGTGAGCGTGCTGGTGCATCCGGGCTTTCGCGGCCGTGGTCTGGCCACGGCCCTCATCGGTGAGATTCTTGAGATCGCCCGCCGCGCCGGCCTGGAAAAAGTTGAAGCCGAATTTATTGGCGAACAGGAAGCCGCCATCAAAATGTTCGCCATGCTCGGATTTAGCCAGCTGCTGCGCCTCGAAGATTACGTGAAAGACATGCAGGCCGTCTCCCATGATTACGTCCTGATGGGACTCGACCTGAAAACGGATGAAGAATACGCCGGTGCCGCGTAAGGATAAAATTTGATTAAGCCAAAGAAAAAGCCCGCTCGATGAGAGCGGGCTTGATTGTGTTTCAAATTAGATTATTTCTTTTCTTCGGCTTTGGCTTCAGCCGCTGGCGCCGCCTCTGACGGTGCATCTGAGGTGAAATCCACCACCCATTCAAGAATCGCCCGTTGCGCGGCGTCGCCGACGCGTTGGTTCATCTTGATGATACGGGTGTAGCCGCCTTTGCGATCCGTAAATTTTGGAGCAATATCCTTGAACAGGATCTTCGCGGCTTCGTCTTGATGCAAACGGGCCACAGCGAGGCGGCGGTCATGAACCGTACCGCTCTTGCCAAGGGTGACCAGCTTTTCCGCGACGGAACGTGCCGCTTTGGCTTTAGCCAGCGTCGTTGTGATCCGTTTGTGGATGATCAAGCTGCAAACCATGTTCGCCAACATCGCATTGCGATGTTCGGACGTGCGGCCCAGTTTGGCCGTCTTTTTTAAGTGACGCATAACTCTTTATTAATTTGCCGCCGGCTCTTCTTTCGGCGTGTTATCAACCAAACCCGGCTCAAAATTCATCCCCAAGGACAGGCCAAGCGAGGTCAGTTTATCTTTGATTTCGTTGAGCGATTTCTTGCCGAAGTTGCGATACTTCAACATTTCCTGCTCGCTCTTCAAGGCCAATTGACCAACGGTTGTGATATTGGCATTGTTCAAGCAATTCGCCGCGCGGACGCTGAGTTCAATTTCATTGACGCTCATGTTGAGCAGCTTCTTCAGCTTGGACTTCTCATCATCCTGCTTGTCCGCCGCTTCTTCAAATTCAATCGCATTCTTGTCGTAGCCGACAAACACGTCAAGATGATGTGCGAGGATCGCCGAGGATTGGGTCAACGCGTCATCGGGCGTGAGGCGGCCATCAGTCCAGATTTCCAGAACTAAACGGTCATAGTCCGTACGGTTGCCGACGCGGGCGGCTTCGACGTTGTAACGGACACGGATGACAGGTGAAAACAATGAATCAATTGCCACGACCCCAATCGCCTGGCCGGGCTTTTTATTCTCATCGCTCGGGCAAAATCCGCGGCCGACCTTGACGGTCAATTCCATTTCGAATTTTTTCTTCTTATCGAGCGTGCAAATGTGTTGATCCGGATTGACCAATTCCAAATTGGAGTTGGTCTGGATGTCGGCAGCGGTGACCGCGCCTTCTTTGTTGACAGACAACAACAACACCTGCTCATCGCGCGTATGCGCTTTAAATTTGACCTTCTTAAGGTTCAAAACGATATCGGTCACATCTTCAACGACGCCGTCAATCGTGGCGAACTCATGCATTGCGCCGTCTACCTTCAAGGAAGTGATGGCTGCGCCTTCGAGCGAGGATAACAACACGCGGCGGAGTGAATTGCCGATGGTGTGGCCGTAACCGGTTTCAAACGGGTCGGCGATAAATTTAGCGTAATTCGGCGCAACTGAGGATTCATCCTTCTGCAACCGCTTCGGCATTTCAAAACGTCCTAAACGAACTGGCATATTTTCCTTTCAACAATTTTAATCTGATTTTCCGGGGAATTTATTCCCAGCCCGGAAAACCCGTATAATTGTTTTAATTGATTACGGTTTAACGGGAATAAAATTCGACGACAGCCTGTTCATTGGCGATCGGCTTGATCTCGTCGCGCGTCGGGATGCGCATGACGGTGCCTTTGAACTCTTCCTTGTTCAAGGACAACCAATCCGGCACCGAACGGCTCGTGGAGATTTCCAAATTCTTCGTCGCCAACTGGCGCGACACGTTATTGTTTTTGAGGCTGATCACGTCGTTCACCTTGAGGGCATACGAGGCGATGCTGACCTTGCGCCCGTTCACCGTGACGTGGCCGTGGTTGACCAATTGGCGGGCAGCAGCGCGGGTATTGCCGAAACCAAGATGGAACGCCACGTTATCCAAACGGGTTTCCAGGATCTGCAACATCGTTTCACCCGTGACACCACGCTTGTTTTTCGCTTTTTCGTAAACGCCACGAAATTGCTTTTCCATCAAGCCGTAGTAGTAACGAAGCTTTTGCTTCTCAATCAAACCCAGACCGTAATCGGTGGTTTTGCGGCGGGATTTCGGGCCATGAACACCCGGGCCGTAGGGACGGCGCTCAAGATATTTTGACGGACCAAAAATCGGCGTATCGAAACGACGGCTGATGCGGACGCGGGGACCTGTATAACGTGCCATTTTAGTAAAAAGTTAAAGTTAATTGTTGATGGTTATACGCGGCGTTTCTTACGCGGGCGGCAGCCATTGTGCGGAACTGGAGTCACGTCCTTGATTGTGGAAATTTCCAAACCAATGGCTTGGAGCGCACGAATCGCAGATTCACGGCCAGAGCCAGGACCTTTGACGCGAATTTCAACTTCTTTCATGCCGTGCGCCATCGCCTGGCGGGCGGCGTCTTGCGCAACTTGTTGCGCGGCATACGCCGTGCTTTTGCGCGAACCCTTGAAACCCACGCGACCAGCGCTGGACCAACCGATGAGGTTGCCCTGCATGTCGGTGATGGTCACCTGGGTATTGTTGAAAGTAGCCAGAATATTTGCAACGCCAACGACAACGTTTTTGGCATGCTTTGCCTTGACGATCTTTTTTGCGTTTGCGTCTTCACCCAAAAGTTCCGCCGCCGTGGGCGCGGCAACCACGGGGACTTCCGTCGCCTTGGTTGGGTCAATCGCCGGCGCAGCAACCGCTGCGGCCTTGGTGGCTTTTTCTACCGGGGCACCTGCCTCAGCTTTTGCTTCTTTTTTCGGAGCGGGTTTCTTTTTTGTTTCTTCAGCCATAACTTAAATGATTAATGAATGCCGGTCTTGGCGTTCGGATTGCGTTGCACGCCCACGGTCTTGCGCGGACCTTTGCGCGTACGGGCATTGGTTTGTGTGCGTTGACCGCGCACCGGCAGACTGCGTTGGTGGCGGACGCCACGATAGCATTTGATGCCTTGCAAACGCTTAAGATTCATACCGAGTTCGCGGCGAAGGTCGCCTTCGATCACGTATTTGCCTTCCTGGATCGCATGGACGATCTGCGAAAGCTGGGCTTCGGTCAAATCCTTCGCGCGAATGGAGCGGTCAATGTTCGCCCGTTCGAGGATCTCGATCGCATTCACGGGGCCGATGCCGTAGATGTAGCGGAGCGCAATATCAATGCGCTTGTTCGGCGGGACTTCAACACCAATAATACGTGCCATAAAATTATATCAACCCTGACGTTGCTTGTGACGTTTATTTGAGCAGATGACGCGAATGACGCCTTTGCGCTTCACGACTTTGCAATGCTCACACAGTTTTTTGACTGATGCTCTAACTTTCATTTTCTAAATTCGTTTTTCGACTAAAATACGCCCCACGCTTAAATCGTAAGGCGTCAACTGTAATTTTACTGCGTCACCGGACTTCAGCCCGGCAAAATCTTTCCCATCCCGGGCCAGCACAAAAGCCATCAACCGATGGCCGTTTGGCAATTCCGCGCGGTAGGTGCCGTTTGGCAACACTTCCCTTACGCGGCCTTCAACTTGGAAGGCGTTACCCATGTCAAAATCTCCGGCTCGGCATCCGTGATCAAAACCGTATGCTCAAAATGGGCAGAGAGTGAACCATCTTGGGTTACCACTGTCCAGCCATCATTCAAAATCTTCACGCCAGCCAAACCGACATTCACCATCGGCTCGATGGCAATGGTCATTCCCGGCCGCAACTTCGGAGACGACTTACCCTCAACAAAGTTAGGAACTTGCGGTTCCTCATGCATCGACCGGCCCACCCCATGGCCTACAAATTCACGGACCACGCTAAAACCGTTGCCTTCAACGTAGTTCTGTATGGCGCGCGAAATATCAACGACGCGCTTGCCCGGAACTGCCTGCGCAATGCCTTCGTAAAGGGCCTTTTCCGTCACGTCCATCAATCGCTGCGCATTCACGCTGCAACCGCCCACTGCCACAGTCCGGGCCGTATCGCCAATACACC
>DASYEY010000278.1:0-32548 GCA_036498725.1 Verrucomicrobiia bacterium
GCGAATGATTCCGTGCCGCGATAAACGTTCAAGTGAACAAAGGCTTATATTCTCAGCGCAACCCATGCCCAGGACCAATCCCTGTCCCTTGCGATCTTCGCTGACCAACCCAATGCTCAGGGCCATCGCGTCACGCGGGGAACGGATCGCTACTTCCTGGCCTTTGATGAAAAGACGCCCGGTTCGATTGGCATCCAACCCAAAAATTCCCAAGGCCACCTCGCTCCGGCCCGCACCCACCAGACCGGCTACTCCCAGCACTTCGCCGACGTGCAGAGAGAAGGCCACCTCGCGAAATTTGCCGGGCGATGAAAACTGTTCCACCCGCAATTGCTCGACACCGGCCGGCCGGTCCAAATGCTTCGGAAAAAATCGCGTCCAGGTACGACCAATCATCAATTGGATCAGTTCGGCCTCATTTGTCTGCGCAATCGGCTTCGTAATCACATGCTGGCCATCGCGCATCACGGTCACGGTGTCACAAAGGCGAAAAATTTCGTCCATGCGATGCGAGACGTAGATGATGGTGGTGCCGCGTTGTTGAAGCCGGGCAATCAATTGCTCCAATCGTTGGGCCTCAGCCGCCGAAAGCGAACTGGTCGGTTCATCCATGACGAGAATGCGCGCGCCGGTAGCCAGCGCCGCGGAGATCTGCACCATTTGTGCCTGACCGGTGGTCAATCGTCCCAGCTCTTCCCCCACATCCATGGTCGCGCCAATTTCCGCGAGATATGCCTGCGCCCGACGATGCAATTCCGGCCAGTCCACCCGGCCGGCATGGCTGGGCAGTTGTGACAGGCAAATGTTTTCTGCCACGGTGAGATTAGGGCAGAAAGATAATTCCTGATGCACCATGCCCACCCCAGCACGTTGCGCTTCCAGCGGTGAACGAAAACGTTGTGAGACACCTTCGATTTCCAGGCTGCCGCCATCGGGATAAACCAACCCCGTCAATATTTTCCCCAACGTGCTTTTACCGGCGCCGTTTTCACCGACAAGCGCGTGACAGCTTCCCTGCCAGATGTCAAAACTGACATTTTGCAGGGCCACCGTTCCCGGAAACCGCTTGCCGATATCGCGAAAACGAACAGCAGGAATGGAGGGTTCAACGCTCACAGCGTATCGGGTAGAGCATGGCTCAAGGATTCGGCGGCGGCGGCAGAATCTCTGGTTTTGCTGCCGCCACAAATGAATCAGCCGGCACCGGCACCCGCTTGCCGCTCGAGTATGATTTGATGGCCGCGTAAGCCAGTTGCAAGGCACGATGACCCGCGCGGGCATGGACCGGCGGTTGTTTTCCCGCCTTGAAAGCCGCCAGCACCGCATCCATGTGACGGTCGAATGTCAGGTAGAAATCACGGTCGCGGTCATTGAAATAACCTGATTGCCAGACCTCGGCCGTTTCCGACCCGGCGGCGTTGAACGTGTAACGGCGCACCGTATCTTCGATAAGAATGCGGCCTTTCGTCCCATTAATTTCCACGCGATGCGTGTCTGGATAGGCGTAGGATGAATCGTACGATCCCACCAAGCTCCCGACGGCGCCGTTGGCAAAATGCAAGGCCAGTACCAACGTACGATAGGTGCCCTTGTGCGTCTTGTCCGTCATCTGCGCCATGACCGAATCAATCGGGCCACAGAGAAATTCCAGCATGTCAAAGGCATGGCACTGGGTCTCGAGCAAATTGTTAAAGGGATGGCTGGTGCCGCCTTCACCGCCAAAACGCCACGTCGCAAAAATCAAATCTCCGAGCCGCCCCTGTTGAATGGCGCGATGCGCCATCGCCACCGGCCGGGCATAATGATGATTAAAGTTGATGCCGAAAAATAATTTGCGTTTGGCCGCCGCTTTAATCAGCGTGTCGGCCTCTTTCAAATCAAACACCAGCGGCTTTTCCACAAATAGCGGCACTCCGGCGCGAATCACCTCCAGCGTCGGCTGAAAGTGGCCATCGTTCGGCAGCGACATGAAAACCAGGTCTGGCTTTTCCTTCCCGATCATCTCCGTGATGTTCGTGTACGCGCGGACCCCGAATTGCGCAGCGCGCTTTTGGGTTTTATCCGGCGTGCGACCGGCCAGTGCGCGGAAATCAATATCAGGACGCTGCGATAAGATACGGGCATGCTGCAAACCCCAACCGCCGGCGCCCACCAATACCGCCTTGATTTTTGAATGTGTGCTCATTGTTCAATCATAACCTTGCCGGTTTCACCACCGAAGAATAGTTCGAAGGATTTTTGGATCTCATCCACACCAAACCGATGCGTGATGATCTGGTTAAGATAGGCCCGATTCTGCTCCAACCGGCGGAGATTATCCGGCAATTCGTCATAACGGAAATATTCACTGCCAACCACGCTGCGTTCCGGCGCGATGATATCCGGCGAAATCTTCAGCGCGATGCCTTCCCCATGGCCGACACAAATCAGCGAACCGCGTTGTCCCAGAGCGCGCAAGCCTTCTTCCCGCGCAATCTGTTTGCCACTCGTATCTATCGCCATGTCCGGCGCACCAAATCCATGCGCTTTCAGGCCGTCGGCGATGCTGCCTTTGGCGACATTGACCGGCAGACCACCCAATTGCTCGGCCAACTTCAAACGATAAGGAATAATGTCCGTGAGAAATACTTTAACCTGTTTCCCCAAAATGATTTTGGCCATCGCCAGCACCCCCAATCCGATCGGGCCCGCCCCCAGAATGAGTAGAGACTCAATATCCGGTCGCATCAACTGGCAACGTTCAATCGCGTGGCCACCGGTGCCCATGATGTCGAGCAACAAGGTTGCCTCCGAAGCGGAGTATTTTTCCGGCACCGGAAAGAAGATGCTTTCGTGGATCAATTCATACTGTCCGTATCCACCGTCGCGATTAAACCCCATGTCGCCGCGTTTTTGCAGACATTGATTGGTGAACCCCAACCGGCAGGAACGGCACGTGCCGCAAAAATCCATGAGGAAAACAATGCCGGGCGTGCCCACCGCTGTCCGCGTGTTCGAGCCCACAGCAACGACGGTACCAGCGGCTTCATGCCCCGGCGTGGTGGTCGTGCCGTCAAAAAATTGAGGCTTTTCCGAACCGCACAACGCGTTGGCTTGGACCCGCAATAAAAGCTGTCCGGGCCCCGGTTGCGGCACGGCCTTTTCACTAAATTCAATACGCTTGTTCCCGACAAAGACAGGAACTTTGCAGCTGGAAGGTATGGATTGCATGCGTTGATATTGCTCAATAATCTAGATTTTTAAATGAGCTTTCGCGGCTGTATTTTTGAGATTCTTTTCAGGACAAAAAATTGAAATTTTCCTGCAATCAAAGAGAGATTTTTCCAATTAAATACAAATCACTTTAAATATCCTTATTTTTCCCAATTGCCGCCGACCAGCTATCATCGCCAGTCCATTTTGAGAAATAAATACGGTCAGGCATCCATTGAAAAATTTCGTCGTGACTTTTAAAAATGAAACGGCCGGGAATTCCTTTCCCGGCCGTTCGAATAACTTTTTATAGTTGGACTTACGGTATGAGCAGCTTGAAGAACTGGCTCGTGTTGGTGGCCGGCAGCGTATAGCCGGGAGTCGCCGCATTGTTGGTCGTCCAAGGACCCAGCAGGTTCGTGGCTTGCAGCAAGGTTCCCGTCTGCCAGTTCAGGATCACATTCGCGCCCGAAAGCGTGATCGAGATCGTCTGGGGACCAGCCACGGCGGTTCCGTTGAACATCCCTTGCACTTGATTAGCCGTCAGGGGTTGATTGAACACGGCGACATCAGCGATATACGCCGGGAGGAATCGTCCGGTATAATCCGGTGAGCCACCGATCCAAACATCCAGGTTATTCCCCACCGGTGCCGCCGTCACGGTGTTGTTGGCCGCCAAGGCGCCATCCACATACAAGGCTCCGTTATTGTTTTGGCCCGGATTGCCTGAATAGGTGTAGGCCACCATGTGCCAATTGCCGTCGTTAAGGCCCGGAGCGGCGATGGGATCCGTGGCATCACCTTGGGCATCACCACTATTACCACCCGGCTGGCCGTTGGGATTAATACTCATCCGCCAGGAGGTATCACCACGACCTACCAAACCATCGAAGGTGGGCGCCGACAAGATTTGAACCCAAGCCACCACTGTGACCGGCCCGGTTAAATTGAAGGCCGTTCCAGGAATATCGACATGGCCGGAAGTCCCATCAAAAACGGCAGCCGGTGCGCCACCGAAGAAGGTGTTCGGCGGCCCGGACTGATTCAACACATACGTTCCGGTATAGGTTCCGTTTTGACCGCCGACAAGATCGTAGGCAGTTGTGCCATCCGCTTCATTCAAAGGCCAGAAACTGACGGGACCCAAGGCGAGTATGGCTTGTTGATATGTAGTCGCCGAAACCACTGTAAGATTCAATGGGGCACTCAACGCCGTGCCATATTGATTACTGACCAAACAGGTGTAGCTGCCCGAATTCCCGACCTGCACATTTGGCACGGTCAATGCGGGTAGTGTCGAGATGCTGATGGGCGTTGTCCCGCTGTTGACGAACCAGTAGTAGGTGAACGGTTGGCTGCCGATAGTTCCCACGCTGGCACGCAACGTCGCCCCAGCCAAAAGCTGCTCGGTAGCGATGGGTTGTTGGGTAATCACCGGTGCGCTGGCTGTCACCGTGACCACAGCGCTCGTCGTGGACATGCCCAAACTTAATTGCGCCGAAATTTGGGCATTGCCGGGAGAAATCGCCGTAACCAAACCGTTGCTGGATACCGAAAGAACCCCGGGATTGCTGCTCATCCAGTTGGTGACATAGCTGGTCAAAGGCACCCCGGATACCTGCACAAAATCTCCCACGATTGAAACTTGTTGCGTCTGGCCGGGAACCAGGCTGGTAGCGATCGTAACATTTGCCGACTGCGGAGTGGTGTTGGTTATGAGCACACCCGGACCTGCCGTGGCGCTGAGAAATTCATACAGCGGCGTTACCGCGCCGTTCCATATGCGCATCTCATCGAAGGTGCCATTAAAGATGGCATCGTTCCACTGATCCAATCCTATGAAATTGTTGTAGGTGAATCCCATGTCTGACGGCGACCAGATGACATTCGTGGCCATCCCCACCTGGGCGCCATTAAGGTAAATCCTGATGGTCTGATCCCATTTCTGATAAGTCACCGTCACATATTCCTCCGTGGCCGTTGGCAATGGCGTTGACATATAAGCATCCACATTTGTCCCGGCATGATTGAATTCCGTCCAGAGACCACCGTTGATCCCGTTGGCGTTGCCGGCGGTGGGGATCAGATCAATATAGTTTCCATGTGAGAAATTACTATTCGTACCCGCAGTGCCGCCACCAAAGGACCAGGGGCGGGCCCACGTCAGGCCGCCATTATCCGTCAGCCAGGTCTCAATCGTTATCGAATTGCTGTAAGTGGAAAGGATTCCATTCGTGAATTGTGCGTAGTTGCCAGCACCACCGGGCAACGTCAACACCCCGCCGCCCAACGAACAGCCTCCCAGCAAGGTGATGTTGGAAGCGGAAATGGAGTCCACCGCCGTTGAACCGCCATTTTCGTTGAATGACCATTCGTGTTGCAACAGCGGCAAAACAACCGTCACCATCGCCGAAAGGTTGTTGCTACCGCTGGTGTTGGTGATGGACAAACTATAGGTTCCAGCTTGACCGGGCTGGATGTTGGTGAGGGATAACGATGCATTGGTGGCCCCGGTGATGGGGGCACTATTCATGCTCCACTGATACACCAATGATCCTCCCAATGCCTGCGCGCCCAACACCAGCGTGTCACCGATCACGGCCGTGACATTGGTGAAACCCTGCGAAATCGTTGGCGAAGTGGTGGCAACAGTGATCAACGAACTGGTTCCTGTGACGCCGTTCACGGTGGCGCTTACGGTAGCGCTGCCACCGCTGACACCCGTGATCAAGCCACTGCCATTCACCGTCAGCACGCTGGGATCGCTGCTCGTCCAGCTGGTCACCACTGAAGTCAGTCCCACACCATTGGCCTGGATAAAATTTCCGGTCACTGTCGCCGGTTCCGTTTGCGACCCCAACAAGCTTGCGCCCGCCGACACGGTCAACGATTGCGGCGTAGTATTCGTAATCACGACGCCTGGCCCCGCCGCTGCCGCCAGCAGCATATAGGTGGGGCTTTGCGCGCCATCCCAAATGCGCATTTCATCAAACGTCCCTTTAAAGATCGGATCATTCCACTGATCCAGCCCGATATAATTATTCAACGTATTACCCAGGCTGGCTGGCGTTATGGCAATGCCGCTCAACGTAGCTGCAACCACACCATTAGAATACATGGTGCAGGTTTGATTTTGTGCATTGTATACAACTGTTACATAAACCTCACGGCCGGTTGGCAATGCCTGGCCGCCCGCATTGATCGTGTCATAGGTTGTCAGCGCGGGAATTCCCGACTTGAATTCAGTCCACAATGCCCCCGGCCCGGACTTGGGAATCAAATCGATATAGTTGTTCTGGATCAGATTGCCCGCGACCGTCACGCTTCCACCCAACGACCAAGCCCGCGACCAGGTCTGTCCACCTTGATCGGTCAGCCAGGTCTCAATCGTGACCGAATAGTTTGATGAAAGAATACCACCGGCGAGGGTAGCGTAATTGCCGGCCCCACCCGGCAGCGTCAGGACGCCGCCGCCCAGTGATGTTGTACCTTGCAGGGCGATATTGGCGGTGCCGACTGTATCAAAAGCCGTCGTGCCACTGCTTTCATTGAATGACCATTCATGTTGCAAAATCTGATTGGTGACCGTGATGCTACCGCTGGTCACATGATTACCCGCAATCACCGCGCTAACCGTGGCTGTGCCCAACCCCACCGCATTGATAAGCCCATTACTGCTGACGGTGATGACACTGGGATTACTACTGACCCAGTTGGTAGCATCCGCCGTTGCCTGCAAATTGGCTGAAGCAGTTTGGGTTAGTTGCACATACACCGCCGCTGGCTCGGTCTCGGTCAAGACCAACGCCGGTCCAGCGACCAGGCTGGCAGCCGTGGGCGTCAGGTTATTGATCACTACGCCGGGACCTGCCGCGAGGCTGGCGGAGATGTATCGTTGAGAGACTGCTCCATTCCAAATACGCATTTCATCCACGGTACCTTGAAAAGGAGCGTCGTTGTATTGATCCAAGCCGAGCGTGTTGTACATCGTGTTTCCCATATCGGACGGCTTAAAGCCCACGACCGTTTTGCCAACCAATACGCCGTTAAAATACAGCCGGGCCGTCTGGGAAGGCCCATCAAACACCAGCGTGGCATACACCGGCGAACCGACCTTGACCGGTGTGCGATCTGCCGCAGCAGAAGCCGGAATTGACGCGGCGGCATCTTTGGCGCCGCCGCCACGATTGAATTCTGCCCAGAAACCACCGTTGATGTTGTTCGCACCACCTGCTTGCGGTATCAAGTCAATGTAGTTGGCATTGTTGGCTGCGAACGTTGACGTGCTGCCGCCAATGGACCAGAGACGGGACCATGTCTGGCCTCCCTGATCCGTGAACCAAGTCTCAATCGTCATTGAATTGGTGAACGACGAAAGAATCCCCGCCGGCAGCTGCGCGTAATTACCGGCACCCCCCGGCAAATTCAGTACACCACCGCCCAAACTGGCACCCCCTTGCAATGTGATATTGGAACCCGAAACTGAGTCAACCGCCGTGCCGCCGCCATTTTCGTTGAACAACCAGTCATTCTGAAGAGTTTGCGCCGCCAGGAATCCGGGCAGACTAAAACAGAAGACGGCCAACAGCATCATCCGGCCGGCCACGATACGATCTCTACCATGTTGCAACCATCTTACGAGCATATTTGATTTCATAATGTTAGGATTTTTGGTTTGGGGGTGATTACGACGGATTAAAAAATTAAAGATGAGACGTGCTGTGGCTGATCATCCATTGAATATCGAGATCGACGGGAAAAGTGCCGGGATAAGTTCCATGACTAACCTGGGTCACGGCCGCGCTGGTCGTCCCTTCCTGCCATTTGTGCAATTCCGAATGGCCATCCGCAAACGTAAATGAATTGGCATGATTATGATAACTGCCCGGGAGATCCCGTCCCCATTTGATGGTTGCGGTCGGATCTACGATCAACCAACCGTCATTGATGCTGTCCGGATGTTCATCCGTGAACACCCATAGATTTACCGGTGCCGGACTTTTGGTATCTGAAGTTTTGACGAAATAGTGATACGTGGCAGCATATTGTGCGCTCCCGTTGGCCGTGGCTCCCCCGGTGATGAATGCGTTCATGGAATTACTCCGCAAACGGGGGCATTTGGTTCCGTTTTCCGTGCAAAGATAATTGTCCGCCGGACATTTATAGATGCCTGAATTCTGGCTGTACGGCCATAACAGCCCGCCTTTCAGCATGTCCAGATTCGTATTCTGCGTGTTATCGGCACTAAAATCTTCCCAGCCCAAAACCCAGTTTGGCGCGGTCCAACCCACGGCCCCTTCTGAGTTCAAACAGTAATTGTCATGGTTGTCGTCGGTATATAGCAGCCAGGCAAGCCCCAACTGCCGGTGATCACTTAAACATTGGATGCCTTGCGCTTTGATTTTAGCCCGGTTCAAGGCCGGTAAAAGCAACGCTGCCAGAATGGCGATGATCGCAATGACCACCAGCAATTCGATCAAGGTGAAGCCCTGGATGGGACTGGTGACGGGGGAATTGTTCGGTCGAGGTTTCATGGAAGATTCAGTTGGCGTGGCCCAAAACCAGCATGGCCAATTTTGACACGGGTGCTTTGTTCAAGACGGTGCATGGGTTTAGTTGGGCAACTCTGAACCAATCCACCCGGCTTCTCCATGAGTTTGCTAGTCCGACCTTTTGAGAATCTTTGCGCAAAGAACATTTGTGCGTTGGCATGATGATCTTCATTTCGCGCCAAACCAAATTTGAAACGCCCGAATCGCCGCCGGTCACAGTGAAATCATTTCAGCGCGCTAACTCGCATAATTTGTATATTTTTAGCGGTCCGCTCTCGCTTGTATCTGCCGTTAAAAATTGTCCGCTTTTCCACGTCCCTGGCCGAAATCAAAATCCCGTTGGCATTTTTTTTGCGAAAACTGGTTTTGATTTTAAGATTGGTTCCACTTCAGGGTGAGCCTACAATCCGGCCCACATCACTATGAACCGGCCACCTCAAGTCGCGTTGATCATCGAATCTTCCGTAAGTTATGGGCGTAGTATCCTGCAGGGTGTTGCCCGTTACATGGCTTCGCATCATCGCTGGTCGGTTTATTTTGAGCAGCACGAACTCGGAACAGCGCCCCCTAAATGGCTCGCCTCCAGTCATTGGGATGGTATTCTCTGCCGGCCCACTGATCCAGAATTGGCAAAACGCCTGCGGCAAATGAAAGTGCCCGTGGTGGATTTAAACGACCTTTATGAAAACTTGAAGTTGCCATGGGTCGGATCCAATCACCAGGCCATCGGCCGCCTTGGGGCCAACCATTTTTTGGAGCGTGGATTTCGTAATTTTGCCTTCTGTGGATTCAGTAACGAACTGTGGGCAGCCCAGCGGCGTAATGGCTTTCGTTCCGTGGTTGAAAAGGGAGGCTCAGCCATACCCGTTTATGAATCACCCTGGCACGGTCCGGCGGTGTCCCGCTGGGACCTTGAATTGGAACATATCTCAAAATGGCTCAAGAGCCTGCCGAAGCCGATTGGCGTCATGGCCTGCAATGATGCCCGCGCCCTGCATCTGCTGGATGCCTGCCACCAAATCGGGATCGTGGTGCCGGAGGAAGTCGCGGTCGTGGGTGTGGATAACGAAGAGATATTTTGCGAGCTCTGCAATCCCGCACTTTCCAGTGTCGCACCCGATGCCGACCGGATTGGCTATCAGGCGGCCGAGTTGCTTGACCGGCTCATGTCCGGCGAGGCTCCTGCCGACAAACGTATTCTGGTTGACCCGCTCCGGGTTGTGACGCGCCGCTCATCGGATACATTGGCGGTCAAAGACCGGATCATGGCAGCGGCGCTAAGATATATTAGCGAGCAAGCGCTGCATGGATGCACCGTGGCCGATGTCATCAAGCATGTGGGCGTCTCCCGCAGTTTTCTGGAGCGGCGGTTTCGTCAGCACTTAAAACGTTCTCCGCAGGCAGAAATCCGCCGGGCCCAAGGCAGCCGCATCAAGCAACTGCTCACGGAAACAGATTTCACCCTGGAAAAAATTTCCGAACTGACCGGCTTTGAACATCCTGAATATATGAGCGTCGTTTTTAAACGCTTGTTCCACCAGACCCCGGGAAAATATCGCAAGCAAACTCGAAGCAATTCAAAGAATGTGCATCTCCTGACTTGATTGACTGATCAGCGACGCATCACTTTTTGACGGTGCCGTGCTGGGCGAGCCACGCAACATCGGAACCCACGGTGGTGTTGTTGATATTAAGATAGGTGTTATTCCATTTATTAAGCCCGACGTGCCCGTCAGCAAAAGAAAACGAACTGGAATTGCCGTGATTCACCGCCGGGCGGTCGTTGATGGCATTGCCCTTGGCAATATATTCAAAATATCCGTCATTAAGACTCTGGGGATTCTCATCCACATATACAAAGCAGTCAGAACTGCTTAAGCCACCCACGCCAAAATCAGAAGTTTTAAAAAACGCCTTATATGCATTATCCAACCCATAATTTCCCAGGCGATAATCCCCGGCGCCACAACCGACGTATAAATTGGCTGAACAAGAGCGGACTCGCGGATACCCAGTTGCGCCATATGAAGCAGCAGAGAGAGTCTGGCTGGTCAGGCTTTTATCAGCCGGGCATTTATATATTCCGGCGGTTTTAGAATAGCCGCCAATGGAACCACTTAACACCAGGCCACTGCCGCTCGGATCGGTATCTCCGAGCACGCCCAGCGCCCAAATATTGGTTTGAATCCCCGCCGGATTATCGCCGCTACCGGTGTAGGCAAGAAACCCATATACCCAATTAGGATGCAAGCTGGTCGTCAAACCATATAGTGTGCCATTGGCCGAATAGCCATTAAACGGCAGGACTTCATTATTATCGCCGCAGTAGAGGATGTTGGCCAATTGCAACTGTTTCATGTTGTTGACACAGGAAATGCCCTGCGCCCGAATCTTGGCCTTGGCCAGCGCGGGCAACAACATGGCTGCCAGAATGGCGATGATGGCGATGACCACCAGCAATTCGATCAAGGTGAATCCCCCATTACGACCGCGCCCGTCGCGGCGAGTTAAATTTTGAGACGTATATTTCATAAACCGTTACGCATTCTGTCTTGTGCTTAAAACTCCTCCGGCAGCCAGCGCTGCTGGCTGCCGGAGAGATCCCCCAACCAACTTAATTTGTTTGTAACCGATAGAACCCGCTGTCGCCGCTGATTGCGTTCGTCGCGGACACATTCAGACTGTTGCCCGAGATGACCGAGCCAACCGGCGTCCAGGTTGGATCCGTGAGGTTCGCCTTGAACAGCAGTTGATAGGTGGTATTGGTGCGGCTTAAGAAAGAGACGATCACGTTGGCGCCGTTGACTGCGGCCTTCAAATGTGGCGGGTTCACCGGCAACGTGGTATCGGCCGGCAGCAAGAACAGATAGTTTGCATTGTAATTTCCGCTATCCGTCGTAAGGCGAACCGTCTTTTGTGCCCCACCAACGAATTGGGCGTAGTTGCCATCCGCATCAATCAACGGCAGATCGCTGTAAGTCTGCCAGCCTTTGGGCGCGAGACTAAACGTACCCAGCACTGAGTTGGTTTGATTGGTGCTCGTGATGTCACCTGCCACCACACCCAGACTCGCCACATCAGTGAGATAGCTGCCAATGCCATTGCCACCGGCACCGCGCAAATAGACGTTATAGATACCGGCCGGGAAGTTGCGTGTATAGTTCTGCCAATTGCCGCCGAGGTTGTTGCCGACATCATAATCCTGCAAACCCGCATACGCCACCCGCGCCGTGTCCCCGGCATTTTCAACGTTGATCAGCGCATTCGTGCGATAGACCGACGGTGAACCGACGTTGTAACTCGTCTGGTTGGCGTCAATGCCCGCCACACCGTTGAGGTTCAGATAACCATTAATTTGCGCACCGGCGAGGAACTGACCGCCATTGTAATTGAAGTCTTCGCTTTCAAATAGGAATGCCGGGCTGACGGTGTCAAAGCTGACCGTGGAGCTGGTCGTATGACCGTTGGCCGTGGTCACCGTGATGATCGCAGTGTAGATCGTGTTGAGCGCCAGCGGCAGGGTTGCCGTGATGCTGGTTGAAGGTCCACTGATCACCAGACCATTGGCCGTGGTGATGTTGGTCACAAACGCCTGGCCTAACAGGTTGGTGCCGATCAATTGCACCGATACACCACTGGCATTGATGCCGGCCGCTGAACTCGCACCAAACGACATTAAGTTCGTTGCCTGGAAGCGGTCGGCGCCATTCGGATAAACATTGCTCAGGATCGGAATCGACATATCCGCCGGCACCAGGGCGTAAAAGTTCACGTTATAATTCCCTGCCGCCACGGATGCTCTCAAGGTATTGGTTGAGCCATTCAAGGTGATGCGGGCGAGATTGCCATTGGCATCCATCAACGGCGCCCAGGCAAACGTATGCCAGCCGCCGGAGTAAGGAACCTGGAAAGAGCCGATCTGGGTTGTGGTCTGGCTGGTGGTATTCCAACCGCCGGTTACCAATGACAAGGTGGCGGCGTTGGCTTGCGTGCCGGGCGGCGTATTGGGATTGGCGGAACGCATATAGACATTGTAAGTGCCTGCCGGATAAGTGTGCGTATAGTTCGCCCAATTACCGCCATCGTTGAAGCCGATGTTGTAATCGGTGTAGCCGCTGAAGGCAGGACGATTGATGTCGCCCGCCGGATTTTCAACTTCCAAACCGGGCGTGCCATTGCCTGCCGGACGATAAGCATCACCGGCATGATTATCGTCATGTTCATCCACATCAAAAGTGGAAGGCTGGCCGGCATAG
This sequence comes from Verrucomicrobiia bacterium, assembly GCA_036498725.1. Taxonomy (GTDB): domain Bacteria; phylum Verrucomicrobiota; class Verrucomicrobiia; order Limisphaerales; family UBA11358; genus UBA11358. Next base: position 13,001 of record DASYEY010000278.1, read on the forward strand.
GCATTGATCTGGCCGTCAATGAACTGCCCAGCCACGCCACCGGAAGTGAAGTCATAATCTTCCGCTTCAAATTGGTAGCTGTTCGGATCGAAGGCATCAAACTTGTTCGTTACGCTGGTCGTACCATAGCTGTCAGTCAACGTGATGACCGCCGTGTAAAGCTGGTTGGAGGACAGCGGGCAACTGACGCTCAAGGCGCTGCTCGGGCCGCTGAAAGACAGGCTGCTGCTCACATCAACGCCATTCAGAACTACACTTACACCATTGTTGGCAATCCCCGCAGCGGAATTAGCCGTAAAGGTCAAGGCATTGGTCAATTGGAACAAGGTCACACCATCAGGATAGACGTCGCTCGTAAACGGAGGCGTGTGAACACTGGTATTGGCCGGAACCAGCATGTAATAGTTCGCGTTGTAATTGCCGTTATCCGTGGTCACCCGTAACGTTTGCACTGAACCACCCGTGAATATCACCGGGTTGCCGATACTGTTCAATAAAGGCACCCACTGGTAGGTCTGCCAGCCACCGGTGCTCGGAATCGAGAAGGTGCCAAGCTTGGAAATGGTTTGGTTGGGTTGGGTCCGGTCGCTGGTCACCAGATACATGCTGGCGCTGTCCGAAGTGTTACCGTTGCCATTGGCGGCACGGATATAGATGTTATAGGCTCCAGAGGGGAATGTCCGGGTGTAATTACCCCAATTACCACCACCGGCATTGCCACAATCAAAATCTTGATAGAGCAGTCCGGTGGCTGGATTCGTGACACCAGAAGTATACGCCACGCGATTTTTGTCACCGGCATTTTCCGTGGTCAAACCGAGACGACCATAATTATAATTGCCATTGCCTTTGCCATTGGGGAGTAAATAGTCCACGCCGCTCACACCGTCAAATGTGCCGAGCTGGTATGCGTCCTGATAAGCGTTGGTCTGCGGATTATCAATAAATTGACCGCCGCCATAATTGAAGTCTTCGGCCTCGAACGTGAAGTAGCTCGCACTGACCGTGTCAAAATTCACCGTCTGGCTCGTGATGCCACCGTTCACATCCGCCACCTGAATGAAGGCTGAATAAATGATGTCATTGGACAATGAGGAATAGCTGATGTTCCAACTATTCGCCGAACCCGTGACCGTCAAACCCGTGCCGGCGGTCAAGATGGTGGAAGTGGTTTGACCCGTCAGTGTCTTGCCGGTCAATTGCACCAAAATATCACTCTGGTTAATACCCACGGGAGAATTGGCGGTGAAGGACAAGGTGCTGGTCTGTTCAAACTGGGCGGCGTCATCCGGATAAATGTTCGTCAGGCTGACACTGCTGGTCACGGACGGATTCGCATTCGTCGGCACCAGCATGTAGAAATTTTCGTTGCAGTTGCCGCCCACGATCGAAATTTGCACCGTATTGGCCAGCCCATTAAATGTGACCGTGGCCGGCGTATTGTTATTGGTGTCGATCAATGGAACCCAATGCCAGGCTTGCCAGCCACCGTTGGGAACCGAGAACTGGCACGCGGAACCGGTCGCGCTCAAGGTGGCGCTGCCCGCCACAATGGCCGCGCGCGCCGCATCTTTCTGCGGATTGCTGCCGCCGCCGCTGGAACCGCGCAAAAAGAGATAATAAGTGCCCGCCGGATAAACGCGGGTGTAATTTGCAAAGTCGCCCCCGTTGTTAAAGCCGATGTCATAATCCTGCTGGCCAGTGCCATATTGTATCCGCGGGGTGTCACTGGCACCTTCGCTCGCTAAACCTCCGGGCGGTGCCGGACGGTAAGCGCCGCCACCAGAGGTATTGTGATTAAAATCCACCCCCAGCGTGGCGCCCAGATTGAGGTAGGCGTTGGTCTGCGATGGCAGTCCGCCAATCGGTTGCGGGTCTAAAATGAACATGCCGTTGGTGAAATCATAATCTTCTGCTTCCCAAGTGTAGGCCGGACGGATGGTGTCAAAATTGATGGTTTGGGTATTTGTACCCGTCGCATCTTGCGCTGTGATGATGGCGGTATAAAACGCATTGCTGGAAATATTCGCCGTCAGGGTTTCGCTCGTAGGCGTACCGGAAACCACCAAGCCATTGCCGGCGGTCAAATACCGGAACACCGCCGCCCCGCCACCCGTCAACGGCGTGGCTGTCAACTGCAAGCTGACATCGGTAACCCCCGGAGTTGAAGCAAGCGTAAAACTAAAGGTGCCGGAGGATTGAAATTGAAAGGCACCGCTGGGATTCACATTGCTGATAGTCGGGGCTGCCTGGACCACAGTGCCGGCCAGCAACAAACTGGCGGCCGCCAGGCAGGCGGATAGGGTTTTAGTAAGTTTCATGTAGGGTAGGGGTAATGAATGTTGACAGTTGGGCTGTTTAGGGAACATGGCTATGGAGGCAGACTAAATTAAGGGGCCGATCAGTGCGCTGGCAGTTCGTGCCAAAAGCAGGGGGAATTTGTGCCAAACGAAATCTGCCCGTCCGATGTCATCGCGCACACCCCCGGTTACGTAAAATAGTGGTGATGCGCGAAAAATATCAATCACCCCGGCAGGCGTCGAGCGGGAACATTTTAAACGTGCCGGAAATAAGACTGCCACTCAATCCTCCTCCTCGTCCTCATCCTCGCCAGCGGGAGACAATTCGAGGACGAGGACGACGATGAGGAGGAAGCGGAGGTCAAAACCGATCATTCAGACACCCTCTAAAATTCGCGATGACACTGCCGTCAAGCCACAGTCATCCACCCGATCAAACCAAAAAATTTTCCTTGTCAGCCGGAGCAGGCTGCGCTAATACTTAACCATATGGTTAAATGTTCGCCGCGCCAGTTGAACCGTACGTTTGCCGCATTGGCTGATCCGACGCGGCGGCGCATCCTGGAGCATCTCGCGCACGGCGACCATTGCGTCACGGACCTTGCGCGGCCATATGCCATGTCGCTGCCGGCGGTGTCGAAGCATCTGCGCATCCTGGAAAGCGCGGGCTTGGTCCGGCGCCGGCGCCGGGGTCGCGTGCATTCGTTGAAGTTGGAAGCAGCGCCAATGCAGCAGGCGCAGGCGTGGATCGAGGAGTATCGCAAGTTTTGGGAAGGCAGCCTGGACCGCTTGGACGCTTATCTCAAGGAACTGCAAAACCCGACTCATGAAAAATAATCCCATCCGGTCCGACACCAAATTGGTCGTTTCCCGGGTCATCCAGGCGCCCTGCGCCCTGGTCTTTCGTGCGTGGACGGAACCCCGGCTGATGGTGCAATGGTTCAGTCCGATGGATGTCAAATGCCATAGTGTGGATGCGGATGTGCGGATCGGCGGCGCGTATCGGCTGCACATGATTTCGCAAAGCGGCGACCACGTGGCCATCGGCACTTATCAGGAAATCGTCGCCAACCGGCGCTTGCGTTTCACCTGGGAACGCGAAGATGGCGGCCCCGATTTTCCCTCTACCGTCGTCACTGTGGATTTTGAAGATCTGGGAAAAACCACGCGTCTGACGCTGACCCACGAAGGTTTCCCGACGGCGGAAGACACCCGCGATCACCAGGAGGGCTGGACTTCGGCCCTCGAGAAATTTGGCCAGCTCATGGAGCAGAATAAAATCAAAGCGGATTCATTTTAAATTTATGACAACCCATCTGACGGCGGAAAAATCAAAGCAAGAAATTGTCATCACCCGGGTGTTTGATGCCCCGCGGGCCCTGGTTTTCAAGGCCTGGACCGATCCGAAACATCTGGCACAATGGTGGGGGCCGCGCGGCTTCACCAATCCACGCTGCGAACTGGATGTGCGGCCCGGCGGCCTGATCCGCATTGATATGCAGGCGCCCAACGGGACAATCTATCCCATGACCGGCGTTTATCTGGAAATCATCGAGCCGGAAAGATTGACCTACACCAGTGGTGCGCTGGACGAAAAAGGCCATCAGCTCTTTGAGTTCCTGCATGCCGTGACTTTCGCGGAACGCAACGGCAAAACGACGTTGACCATCACTTCCCGCATCGTCAAGACAACCGCCGAAGCCGCGAAATACATTGGCGGCTTTGAGGCGGGCATGACCCAGAGCCTGGAAAAATTGGCGGGAACGTTCACGCAAAAAAATGCGCCACTGACCATTGAACGTACCTATAATGCGCCAATTGCCCTGGTCTGGCGCGCGCTCACCCATCGGGAAGACATGGCGAAATGGTATTTTAACGTGCCGGAATTCAAAGCTGAAGCCGGCTTTGAATTTCAATTTACCGTCCCGTACAACGGGAAGGATTGCGTTCACCTGTGCCGGGTGACTGAAGTGCAAGCCGCTAAAAAAATTGCCTATACCTGGCGTTATGCCGGTCATCCGGGCGATTCCCTGGTGACGTTCGAATTATTTGACGAGGCCGGCAAAACAAGGTTAAAACTGACGCATGAAGGCCTCGAATCCTTCCCGCCGGGCACTGACTTCGCTCCGGAAAATTTCGCGCGCGGCTGGACTTCGCTGCTGGGCGAAAGCTTGAAAAAATTTATCGAAACCAAATAAACACTCAACCCATCATAAAATATGAACATCCAATATCCGATCATCACCACGTACCTCATGCTGAATGGCCGCTGCGAGGAAGCCATTGAATTTTATGGCCACGCGCTGGACGCAAAAGTCGAAACCCTGCTGCGCTTCAAGGATTATCCGGGCACCCCGCAACCCGGCATGGTTCCGCCGGGCATGGAGAACAAAATTATGCATTCCAGCCTGCGCATCGGCGGGGCGATGGTCATGGCTTCCGACGGCCGCTGCGATGGCGGAACAACCAAGCACGAAGGTTTTGGGCTGGCACTTTCCGTGAAGGACACGGCCGAGGCGGACCGCTATTTCAATGCCCTGCTGGACGGTGGCAGCGTGGTGATGCCGCAAAGTGAAACCTTTTATTCGCCGCGCTTCGGCATGGTCACAGACAAATTCGGCATCCTGTGGATGGTCATGGTTTTGCCGGCATAACGGATTACCGGAGTGCGACCTCAACTTTTTTTAAATCATGGACCACGCCAAAAACGTTCCCGCCGAAAATCCGTCCGACCGTGAGATTGTCATCACGCGCACGTTCGATGCGCCGCGCGCATTGGTCTGGCAGGCAATGACCGATCCGCAGCATGTCGTTCACTGGTGGGGGCCGCGTGGTTTTTCCACCACCATCGAGGCGATGGATTTCCAGGTCGGTGGCGTTTGGAAACATGTCATGCGCGGGCCGGATGGCACCAAATATCCGAACCGCAGCGTTTTCAAGGAAATCGTGGCGATGGAGCGCATCGTTTATAGTCACGGTGGCGAATGCGAAAACGGTCCCGGCGTCCATTTCATTGCCACGTGGACCTTTGAAACCGTTGCGGATAACAAAACAAAACTCACGTTACGCAGCGTTTTCCCGTCGGCGGCGGCCCGCGATTTTGTGGTCAAGGAATTTGGCGCGATCGAAGGTGGCAAACAAACCCTGGAACGGCTCGGCGAACATCTGCCGCAGATGCTGGCGGACGGACAACCTTTTGTCATCACCCGCATATTTTCCGCGCCCCGCACACTGGTCTGGCAGGCATGGACGGAACGCGAACATTTGCTGGAGTGGTTCGGTCCCAGCGATTTCAAGACGACCACGGCCAAACTGGATTTTCGTCCGGGCGGAACGTTTCATTACTGCATACAAGGACCCGACGGCAAGGAGATGTGGGGCAAGTTCGTTTATCGGGAAATTGTGGCTCCTGAAAAGATCGTGCTGGTGAGTTCATTTTCCGATGCCGCCGGCGGATTAACCCGGCATCCTGCCAGTCCCAACTGGCCATTGGAAATGTTATGCACCACCACATTCGCCGAGCGGGATGGCAACACCTTGCTGACATTGACCTGGCTGCCGCTCAACGCAACGGCAATCGAATCCCAGACTTTCAATGCCACCCGCCCGAGTATGAGCCAGGGCTGGGGAGGAACTTTCGCACGCCTTATCGCCTATTTGTCCAAAATAACCAAACCTTAAAAATCCACTATTAAAATCATGAAAATCGCCACGATCATTGTCCGGCTGTTGATGGGTGCGTTGTTTCTCTTCGCCTCCATCGCCGGCCTATTCCACCTCATGACGCCGCCGGCACTGAAGGGCAGCGCAAAATTATTCATGGATGGCATCACTGCCACGGGCTATTTTATGACGCTCTTGATGGGTACGGAACTGGTCTGCGGCCTCGCGCTCGTCATCGGCCTGTTTGTCCCGCTCGCCACCGTCGTGATCTTTCCTGTCACCCTGAACATCCTGCTCTATCACATTTATGTCGACCCGAGCGGCTTGCCAGTGGCCATTCCGTTGCTGGCCGCAAACCTGTTTCTGGCCTACGCGTGCCGGAAAAATTATCGGACGTTATTGGCGGCAAAAATTGCGGCCTGAATCCAACCGGAGAAAATCATCATGCTTTCCACCATCCTGATTCTGATCGGCATCGTGGTCGTCATCTTCGTCACGCTCGTGGCGATGCAACCAGCGGATTTTCGCATCACCCGCTCGGCCACCATTTCCGCCCCGCCCGAAAAGGCGTTCGCCCAGGTGAATGATTTTCACCACTGGAATGACTGGTCACCCTGGGCCAAAATGGATCCGAATTGTAAAAATACCTTTGCCGGGGAAGCCTCCGGCCCGGGCGCCAGCTTCAGTTGGGACGGAAACAACAAGGTAGGCGCCGGCTGCATGACCATCACCGACAGCCGGCCACCGGAACAGATTGCGATCAAGCTGGAATTCTTCAAGCCGTTCAAGGCAGTCCACACGGCGGAATTCACCTTCAAACCAGCCGCGGCACAAACTGTCGTGACGTGGACCATGTCAGGGAAAAATAATTTCATGGGCAAAATGTTTGGCCTGGTCATGAATTGCGACAAAATGATCGGCAAAGATTTTGAAAAAGGACTGGCCGCGATGAAAGTCATTGTCGAAGCCACGGCGAAAACGCAGACTTAAAATGTAATCATGGGCAACCGCCGCCATGCTTGACGGTGGCCACGTTCTGCCGTATCAAGGAGACGCATGATTTGTTCCGCCACCTCCCGTATGATCTTTGCGATCATTATTCGCCCCGGCTTGGGGCAGGGATAGACGCGCAACCATTCATCGCCACTCTAATCTCTCAAACCCCGAGCCTGAGCGCCCGGGGTTTTTATTTATTATAAATCACCCATGAAAAATCCATCTGACAATCCGGTTTCGCTTTCCGAAATCATGGCGGCACGCTCGCGCCTGAACGGCGTCATCGCCCGCACGCCGTGCGTGGAATCCGCTGCCTTGAGCGAATTGACTGGCGCACATGTTTTTTGCAAACAAGAATTTCTCCAGCGCACTGGCAGCTTCAAGGAACGCGGCGCGCGCAATGCCTTGGCGCAATTGACGCCGGAACACGCTCAACTGGGCGTCATCGCCGCTTCCGCCGGAAACCATGCTCTCGGGCTGGCGTGGCATGGACGATTACTCGGCATCCCTGTTACTGTGGTAATGCCGCGTTTCGCGCCGCTGGTAAAAGTGGCCCGCTGCCGGCAATTCGGCGCGACCGTGATTCTGCACGGCGACACTTATGATGAAGCGCGCAGCGAAGCGGGGCGCCTCGCCAAAGAACGTCAACTGACCTACATCCATCCTTTCAACGATCCGCAGGTAATCGCCGGGCAAGGGACGCTGGCTTTTGAAATTCTTGAGCAAGTGCCGGATGCCGACGCCGTCATCGTGCCAGTCGGCGGCGGCGGACTATTGGCCGGCATGGCCACGGTATTCCACGCGCTGAAGCCCAAGTTACAGGTCATCGGCGTTGAGCCTGCCAGCGCGGCTTGTTTTGCCGCCGGGCTGGCGGCGGGCACGCCGGTGCGCATTCCCATCCGCGCCACCGTGGCCGATGGCCTGGCGGTGGCGGAAGCAGGTCGCAACGCACTCACCATCATGCAACCGTTGGCCCATCGGCTGGTGACGGTGAATGAAGAAACATTGGCGTTGGCGATCCTGCGGCTGGCGGAGTTGGAGAAATGCATCATTGAAGGCGCAGGCGCAGCGGGTTTGGCGGCAATGTTGAATGGCAGCCTGCCCGACCTCGCCGGCCGCAAAGTTGTCCTGTTGCTCAGCGGCGGCAACATTGACCCACTCGCGCACAGCCGCGTAATCGAACGCGGCCTGGCTGCGGATGGACGCATCTATCGGTTTGACGTTTTGCTCAGCGATCGGCCAGGCGCGCTGGCGCATCTCGCGGGCGTACTCGCCGCAGCCGGTGCGAACGTCACGGAAATCGTCCACAACCGCACGTTCGCCGGGCCGGATTTGTCACGCGTCCACGTATTGTGCACCGTGGAAACCCGCGACCGTGATCATGTTGCTGAACTACAGCAGCGGCTCGCGGAAAATGGCGTGGAACTGGTCGGCGAGAATCGTTTACGACCGACAGTTTAAACGGGAAGGAACCCAAAGAACATTTCTGGGGGTGCCAAAACGAAAATTGCTGTTACAGTGGGGATGGCTTCCGGCGAATTCCCGCCGGGCCAACCAAAGGACTTGATTTATGAAACGCAAAGCATCGGCAGTCTGGCAGGGCGACCTGAAAAGCGGCAAGGGCAGCATCTCAACCGAAAGCGGCACGCTCCAGCAAACCCAATATTCTTTCAGCACCCGCTTTGAAAACGGGGTCGGCACGAATCCCGAGGAATTGATCGCCGCCGCCCACGCCGGTTGTTTCTCCATGGCGTTCTCAGCAGAACTTGGCAAGGCCGGCTTCATTCCCACAAGCATTAACACCACCGCGACCATCACGATGGAAAAAACCGACGCCGGTTTCACCGTCACGGAATCGCATCTGGACATGACCGCGAAAATTCCCGGCCTGGATCAGGAAAAATTTACCGCCATCGCGAACGGCGCCAAGGCCGGCTGCCCCATTTCGCGCGTATTGAACGCGAAGATTTCGCTCGACGCCAAATTGGAAGCCTAAATCATCCTTGTGGCTGAAAAACTCTCCAACACCGCGCTCGTGAAAGCCCATCCGCGCGCGGGTTGGTTGATTGTCGGCCTGTTGCTCGCCTCGATCGGATTTTTCATCGCGGGCATCTTTACCCCGTTCACCTCGCTCACCAAACTGTGGTTGTTTGAGAATCAAGTCTCGGTGTATCAAGGCTTGATCGTGTTGTGGCAGGCGGGCGAATTATTTTTGTTCCTGATCCTGTTCGTGTTCACCGTCCTGTTTCCGTTCGTGAAAATCAATACGATGCTGGCCCTGTGGCTGTGGCCGCGATTGGACAATGAGCGGGCGCAAAAAATATATCATTTTGTTTCCAATCTCGGCAAATGGTCCATGCTCGACGTGTTTGTCGTCGCCATTTTGGTACTGACCGTGAAATCCAGCGGCGTCGCGAACATCCAGGTCAGCAGCGGGTTTTTTCTGTTCTTCGTTTCCGTGATGCTCACCCAATCGGCCTCGCTCTGGACCGGCAAGATCGTGGCGCGGTTGGAGAAATAATCGCGCAACATTAGTTGCGCCCGGCCATCCTTGATACTGGCGGTGCTTGCGCTTATCATCTATTCACATGGTTTCAACCACCACTGCTGAAATGGCGAAATTGCTCGCGGGTGAAGTCGTTGGCGACGCCCACGCGATCCTCACCGGTTTTGCCGACGCCGCGCGGGCCCAGGCGGGCGATCTGACCTTTGCCGAGAATGAAGAATATTTCCTCGCCGCGGAAAAAAGCGCCGCCAGTGCGATCATCGCGGAGAAAAAGTTTTCGTCCACACAGAAGACCCTGATCCACGTCCCGAATGCGCGCGTCGCCTTTGCCAAGGCGCTGGCACACTTTTTCCCGGAACCCAAATTCGCGCCCGGCATCCATCCGAGCGCCGCCATCGCAGCGTCTGCGCAGATTGATCCAACTGCCCACATCGGCCCGCATTGCACAATCGGCGAACGGGTAAAGATTGGTGCGCGGGCCGTTTTACAGTCGAATGACTTTGTCGGCGACGACTCCGTGCTGGGCGACGAGACGCACCTGTTTCCCAGCGTGACCATTTATTCACGTTCGCAGATCGGCCAACGCGTGCGCTTGCATGCAGGTGTGGTGATCGGCGCGGACGGTTTCGGTTATGTTTTTGACCAGGGCCTTAACCGTAAAATACCGCAGGTCGGCTATGTCGTCCTCGGCGACGACGTGGAGATTGGCGCCAATTCCTCCGTGGACCGCGGTGCCTTGGGCTCGACGATCGTTGGCAAAGGCACCAAGATTGATAACCTTGTGCAAGTAGGACACAACGTCGAGATTGGCGACCATGCCATTCTCTGTGCGCAAGTCGGCGTCGCCGGCAGCGCCACCTTGGGCAATTATACCGTCCTGGCCGGACAAGTCGGCATTGCCGGCCATTTAAAAATCGGCAACAAAGTCACGGTCGGTTCCAAATCAGGGGTGATGCACAATATTCCCGACGGGGAAACGTGGCTCGGGGCGCCAGCGCAACCAGACCGGCAAGCCAAACGCATTGTCCTCGCTCTTCAACGCCTGCCGGATTTGTTGAAAAAAGTTGCCGCGTGGGAAAAGAAGCTGGGCGGGAATGAGTGATCACGGATTGAGTCAGCCCAAGTTTCCACTTCATCTTGACGCCGCAATGGAGCGGTTTATTTTCGCGTATGAAAAAAATTTTACCATGGTGTTTGCTATTCACGCTGATGGTTCCGATCGGCCACGCACAAGGAACCGCAACCCAGCAACAGATTGATAAATTAAGCGGCCAGATGCAGGACCTGCTCGACGCCCAGTCATTGCAAAACAAACGGCTGGATGCGCTGGAAAAACGCGTGGACGAATTGAGCGACAAACTGAACCAGCCGGTCATAAACAACAGCGCCAGCACGGCTGACTTAAAAAAACTCGCAGCGCAGGTGCAGGAAATCGAACAGAAACGGCAGGCCGACCGCGCGCTGATTTTGAAACAACTGAAAGAGCTCGGCAAAGTGGTGGCGCCGCCGGCACCCAAACACAAGCCCGCCACTTCATCTTGACGCCACGGCGGGGCGGTTTATTTTCAGCCTATGAAAAAGATTTCATTATGGTTTCTATTGTTTGCGCTGGCAGTTGCGCCGGGGTTCGCCCAGGAAAGTGCGACGCAACAGCAGATTGATAAATTGAGCGGCCAGATCCAGGATTTGCTCGACGCCCAGGCCCAACAAAGCAAACGGCTCGAAGATATCTCCAAACGCCTGGATGATTTGAGTGAGAAGGTGAACCAACCGGTCGTGAACGACAGCGCGAGCAATGCGGACCTGAAAAAGCTCGCCGCCCAAGTGCAGGAGATTGACCAGAAACGGCAGGACGACCGCGACTTGATTTTGAAACAATTGAAGGAGTTGGGGAAAATTTCGGCCATGCCGCCGACCTCAAAACACCGGACGACCGCCGACACGACTTCGGGGCCTGCTGATGGCGATACCACTTCGACCACCCCGCCACCAAACGTTCCCAAGACCGGTTATTCTTATACCATTGTCGCCGGCGACAGCCTGAGCGCGATCGCCAAGGCGTTCCGGGACAAAGGCGTGAAAGTGACGACCAGCCAGATTTTGGCGGCGAACCCGGGATTGGACGCGACGAAACTTTACGTTGGCAAGAAAGTCTTTATCCCCGACGCCAACGCGAAGTAATTTTGACCGCTCACGAAGGGACGGCACGCAGCCGTCCCTTTTTTATTTTATCGGCGGCACTGGTGACGTTGATAAAACATTCCCCAAAATCAGCGCAAAAATCACGATGGCCAGCGCGATCCGATACCAACCGAAGGCATTAAATGTGTGGGTCTGCACGTAGCGCAGCAACCATTTCACGGCGATAAAGGAGACGATGGCAGCGACGATGGTCGTAAATAGCAGCATTCCCCAATCTTCTGGCCGCGTGCCCGGAAGGGGATGATGAAGACTTTTGAAAATTTTCCAGCCGCCAGCGGCGAGCATGGTTGGAATGCCGACAAGAAAGGAAAATTCCGTGGCGGCCGGCCGGCTCAAGCCGAGCAGCAAACAAAAAACTATCGTAGCTCCCGACCGTGAAGTGCCAGGGCACGTTCCTGCGATCAATTGACCGATGGCAACCGCAACCGCGATGGTCCAGGTCACATTATTATTCAATTTCTTTCCGCGTAGGAAATATTCCACGGCAAGAAAAGCGAGACCGCCAACCAGGAGCGCAATGGCGATGGGGTTCGGATTATCGTCGGGGAGCTTGAAGCCTTTCTTATCAATGACCAAGCCGAAAGCACCGGTAATGCCAAAGGCAACCAGAATTTTCAGGAGATAGTCGCGCGTCTCTTTTTCCCGTAATTCAAAGATGAACTTGTGCAGCCGATGCCGGAATAACGGCAGCACAGCGAGAACTGCGCCGCATTGGATGACGATATTATAAAGGTCTGATTTTGTAATGTGCATCAACTGTTCAGCAACCAGCAGGTGGCCGGTTGAAGAAACGGGGATGAATTCAGTGATGCCCTCAATGACTCCGAGAATAAGATTAATGACCCAATCGTGCATGAATCATTTGGAAGGCAAAACCGGGCGCCGGGCAAGCGAAAAGTGTGTTGGGACGTAAGGCCCATGCGAAGAGTCGGGCGATTATAAGTTGACCGGCCGACAGATCTGAATGATCAGTTTTCGCATCCGACTCATCCTCGTCCTCGAATTTTAGCACGAGGACGATTTAGCGGCCGCTTGGTTTTTAAATACGCCCTAAACCCTATTTCTTCCCGCCCCAAAATGATTTCGTTTCCACCGTGCGCTGTTTGACCTTCAGCTGGCCGAGGATGGCGTGCCAGCTGATGTAGATTTTATGCCACTGGGTTTCGAGGTTGCGCAGGGCGCCTTCGCTCATGTCGCCGAGATAACGGAGCGACGGCGCATTGCCGATGATCTGATGGATCTCTTCGCGCGTGGGCGAGGCGGCTTCGACGGACGCAAAGATCAATTCCAATTCCTGTACGAGGATGCTTTTGATCTCAAGGAAATGGTTTTCATCCGCCGGGCCGAACTTTTTCGCGCGCGCGATGGTGATGAAATGATTGAACTGTTTCCAGCACTCGATGTGGGTCTCGATCTGCGTAACGAGCTGGTTGATGTCTTTCGGCGTCATAGGCGTGAAGGGTCTGGCATTAAAGCAGTTTGCGGATAAAAGAAGATGATCGCCCCGCCGCGCAATTCGCGGGCGGTGAGCCGCAGGCTGCCGAACCGGAGGGTGATCTCGGCGAGCGGCATATGCGCGGCGCGGGCTTCGTGAAATATCTCCAGCACGTCGTTGCCAATGGCGTGCAACACTTTTTGCGGATACGCCGAAGACACAGTCGAGGTGATGACTGTGCCCTGCCGGTCCACGGTCACGGAGCCGGCGGGCAATTGCTGGATGGAGGCGGGCGAACCGCCGAACCAATCACTAATGATATTTTTTAATCCCATGAGGCGACTAATTTTCGGCTTTTTTCCGGCAAATTTCCTTCCGCATCGGATGGCCAGCCGACGAGGAAGGCACGATCTCCCCGCGACAACAACAACGCCTGGCGTTCCGAACTCTGCGCGGAGAAATGTAACAACGGGCCGGCCTCAACCCGCTCGCCCAGCCGCCGGGCGATTTCGTTGGCCCGCTTGGTAAAATGCGCGAGCTGCGTAATATTCTGCGTCCCGATACCTTCCGGTTCGCCCTGGCCTTCGGTCGGCACGGAGATGACAAAGTCAGCGCCTTCCCGCGTTAATTGCGCCAGCTTCCAAATCGTCTTGCGATGGCTCTGCGCCTCTATCGCATCGGGGCCGGACGGGTTCTGGTTTTCATCCAGCGACTGCGCCGATTCAAGCAACAGGGCATTGACCGGCTTCATGATCGTGCGCGGATGGGCCGGTTCGGCGGGCAGATTTTCAAATGTGCCGCCTTTCCACGCCAGCAGGCGCAGGAAGGCGATTTCGCCGCGGGCACCGTCCAGCTCCGCATCCATCAATTCACCGTCCTGCAACCATACTTTTGCCACGCTCGGCCCGTGCGTGATGCGCAACACGGTGGAACTGCGTGACAGGCATTCCATCTGGATGATATCCATGAGGCCTTTGCTCTGAATGCCGCGAAAACCGATGCCGGTTTCCCGGCCCAACAAGGATTCAAGGCATTCGTAAAATAATTTTCCATTCCGCTGCATTTCGGATTTCAACCAGAACAGATCCACGCCGAGCGCGTAAGAACGCGAACGAAATTCTTCATCCTCCATGCCGCTTAATACCACGGTGCTCAATTCAGGAAAGCGCCGCCGGACGATGGTCAACATCTGCAAGCCGTCAATGCGGGGCATTTTCAGATCGCAAATCAACAGCCGGATCTCTTCGGTTTCCAGCAGGGTCAGCGCGCGGCGCGCGGTGTTGGCCGTGAGGACCTCCGGTTTACTCGGCAACGAACTGGCCAACAACTCGCGGCAAAACGTCAGCCAGTCGGTGTCATCATCCAACAACAATATCTTTGTACGCTTTTCCATTTTAAACCCCGTCCCGGCGCCAGCCAGCCTTCGCCGGCACCCGTGCGACTCCAGCATAGTAAGCAAGCCGCGTTCCCACCATGAACATTATTTCGCCTTTAATGAGACAAATCTCATTCTCCCGTCCCACCGTAGGACAAACCCGCCAAAGATTGACACAAATTGGCGCAGATAAAGGATTCAGGTAGATATAAGGAATAGTTTCAGGCATTCGGCATCAGTGATAATCTTAATAGATTTCAGGCATTCGGGTAGATTTCCCTTTATGTCGGCGAACTGTCATTTGTGCCCGTCTAATCTGTATCCAATAGTGTCCACTCTTGATTAAATCGGCATCTTTCCGGCCAGCTCAATGAATTTTACCCAATTTGGCGCGGATATTGCTGAACTTATTCTGCCGCGCCAATTATGGCGCCATAATCCATGGCTATTCACATCAAATCGAAATTTGCCGGATTGCTCCGCAGCCTGTGGGGTAACAACGGCCATGCTGAATCGTCCGAACCCATCCGCCCACTCGCTGCCGCGCAACAACAACCACCCGCACCATCAGCCGCGCTCGCGCCGGGTTATAATTATGCCAGCCAGCCGTCAGTGATGCCGGCGGGCGATGTGATTTCCCTGCCGCTCGCCGCGGTCGTCAACACCTTGCCGATGGACCTGAAAGCCCGGGTCGCGGCCCTGCCGCCCGCCGGGATGATGATTCATCTGCCCACGGAAACCGTCGTGGCCCAATTGGCGTTCGGTGCGGTGAAAATCACCTTCGGCGAATTGCGGCAGTTGGTTCCGGGCGCGTTCGGTGACTCGAACCTTTACGATAGCCGCCCAGTCAATCTGCCCTTGAATGAAATTTTGACGCGCATCAACCCCGCCCAGCTCACCCGTCGTTCGACGCATAAAGTCGAAGTTTCCGAGGAGATCGCCGGCCCCTTCGGCGCCCAGGCGCGCGGCATCAGCTTTACGGCGCAACCCCTGAAGCCAGTGGCGCCTGCCGCGCCAGCCAGTCTGCCGCCGCGCGAAACCGCGCCGCCCGCCACCATCAGCTTCAATCCGTTGTCCACGCCACCCGCAGTAAAATCGGAACCGATCGCGTTCACGCCCCGTCAGACCACCCCGGCTGCCGCGCCCGTCTCCACTCCAATTCCATTTGCTGAACCACCGAAACCAGCGAAGGAGAACGCGGTTCTGCCCGCATTTAAATTTGCCACCGCGCCCACGATGCCGGCGCCCGGCACCCCGGTCGAAGCTCAATCGCCATTGGTCATCCTGCTCCGCAATCTGGCTGAAAGCTGGCCGGATGAAATCAAAGGCGCCATCGTGCAAAATGGCTGGATCAACATGAGCGTGGCCTTGCCGGTGGCATTGATTGAACCCGGCCTGAAACGCGGACGCGTAACGATGACCTGGCGTGAGTTGCGGGCATTATTCCAGCCAAATGCGCTGCCCTCGATTCATGACGACTTAAGTTTGGAGCTGCCGCTGAAAACCCTTGCACCGGCATTTCTCATGGCGCAGAAAACCAGGTCGGCCAGCCAGCCCAGAGTCGCGGTATCGTCGGAAATTCCAAATCTGTTTTTCGGTTTCCCGCAGGCGGCGGTCGAACCGGTTGCCCCCGCCCCGGCTCCAGTTTTACCGCGACCCGCCGAATTGGCGGCGGCGGACACCAATCTTTTTTCCGCGCGCGCCGTGGGCGCCACCGCCGATGAACAAAATCTTTTCCAACGCACACCGCTGCCGGCCACGGATTTCTTGAGCCGGCAAATGCCGCCGAAGGAAGTCGTCGCCAGCGCAATGGCATTACCAGGTGTGGCCGGCGCGGTCGTCGGCCTGGCCGATGGCTTGCGCGTGGCTGCCACGGTGCCGGCGGATGTGAATGCCGACGCGGTGGCGGCTTTTCTCCCGCAGATCTTTGACCGCGTGAACCAAAGCACGCGCGAACTGCGGATGGGGGCGCTGAACAATGTCGGCTTCACCGTGGGCAACGTGCCGTGGAAAATCTTCCGCATAAACTCGGTTTATTTCGCAGCGTTCGGCCGCGCGGGCGAAGCGCTGCCTGCGGCGCCGCTTGCGTTGCTCGCCGCTGGATTGGATCGCAAACAAAAATAAAATTATGGCCATCATCAACCAGGCAACTAAAGAGCTGCAGGTCAAAATCGTTTATTACGGCCCGGCGATGGGCGGTAAAACGACGAACTTGGTGCAAGTCCACGACCACGTGCAGACCACTGCGGGCAACAAGGGCAAACTTGTCTCGCTCGCGACGAGTTCCGACCGCACATTGTTCTTCGACTTTTTGCCGATCGAAGCGATGACCATCAAGGGTTTCAAGACGAAGTTCCAGCTTTACACCGTGCCCGGCCAGGTGATCTACAACACGACCCGGCAACTGGTGCTGCGCGGCGTGGACGGCATCGTGTTCGTCGCGGATTCGCAATTTGAAAAGATGCCGGAAAATGTGGAGAGCTTTCAAAACCTGATGGACAACCTGGCGGCCCAAAAGTTGAACCTTTCGGAAATCCCTTACGTCCTGCAATATAACAAGCGCGACCTGCCGAATGCGGCGCCGATCGAATACATGGATTTCCTGTTGAACAACCGCGAGGTGCAAGTGCCGGCCTTTGCCGGCACGGCGCATAAATGCGAAGGCGTCTTCGAGAGCTTGAACATGATCACGCGGATGTTGCTGCAAAAATTCATCAACCAACCCGTGCCGCAATACGCCTGACATGGCCACGCTGCCCCAACTGATCGAAGCTGACGTCCGCCTGTTCGACGAGGCGTTGACTGAATTCATCGGCCAGACCGGCGCCATCGGCGCCTTGGTCATTGACAAAGGGGGCTTTCTCCTCACGCACGTCGGCAACCTGGGCGATCTGGATTTGACGACGCTCGGCGCCCTCGCGTCCGGCGCGTTCATGGCCAGCCAGACGATGGCCGGGCTGGTGAACGAAAAAAATTTCAACAGCACTTATCAACAGGGCGAAAAATTCAGCCTGTATATTTTGGAGGTGGACGAACAATGCCTGCTCGCGATCATCTTTGGCGCGGAAGCCGGGCTGGGTTTGGTGAAGTATTACAGTTCCAACGCCGCCAGCCGCATCGCGCAACAACTGGCCATCGCACAAAAACGGGATCCGGCCAATGGCTTTGACCTTTCGGCATTGAACGTGGCGGATTCACAGGCATTGTTCCGCAGAAAAACCATCTAAATTGGTCATGAGACATTAGATTGTGGGATGATAGAGTTGTGTGAATAGGCGACCATCTACGGGTTGCGAAAATGGAGGGGGAACAATTTGGCTGGGAGTGATTCTTGGAGGTTTTCTTAATTTTTACCGCACTACGAACAGTGGCTGCCTGCTCCCGAGTTCCAATGCGGAAAACTCATCAGGGAAGGGGTGTCATAAGGCAACGGAAGGAATTGTTTGACTTCTATTGATTGGCATGGCTCATTCAATTTGATAGAATAAACGTATTGAAATGAGTTTATTACACGACCCTATAATTGAAATGATTTTGGATATTGACTGTGTCATGCCACCGGGTTTTGATGTGACACAAGTTGAAGGTTCTGCTCACGAATCATTGAAGGACAAATATCCAAAAAATCGGAAGCTTTTCAATTCGGAATTACAAGTCAATTTCAATCCAACCGCAGGATCTGAACCCACTTCGTCATCACAAAAAATGTCGGTGCAGGCCTTGCAATTTTTTTGTGAGAACGAAAAAAACTCAATACAGCAATTAGTTCAGTTTAGAACACAAGGTTTTTCGTTTAACCGGATGGCGCCATATAAATCTTTGGATGAATATCTTCCAGAAATTGAACGCGTCTGGAAAATTTTCACTGCAACCACTTCGCCAAAACAAATTACATTGGCGCGTTTACGTTACGTAAATCGTATTTTGCTGCCATTTCCAACAGATGGAAGCGGGATTACGCTTTTAGATTTTATCAGATCAGCCCCTCAAATTCCGCTTGGAAATATTGCATTGATTAGTTTCCTGAGCCAACAGATTGGGGCCGTGCTAAACTCTTCCAATCAAGTGCACACTGTTTTATTGGGTCAGCCAATTGAAGACAATCATGCGCCTATTATTTTCGACAATGCAGCTGTTTGGTCAGGCGATCTAGACCCAAATAATTGGAGCCAAATACTAAATATAATTAACGAGCTAAGACTATTGAAAAATGAGGTATTTAGGAATACACTTACTGACAAATGTCTAGCTATTTACCAAAAACCAAAAGAGCAAACACTGCCATGACAGTAATGTGTGCTGCAAGCATTGCTAGCTCGGCGTATGTAGGCTGGCATAATAACGCAGTTTCTTCAGAAGGAACTTTTATTAAACGCGCCGCCACTAATATTCATGAAAACATTGAAAAATCTCAGGCGTTATTTGGTTCAAAAATTGATGCAGTCAATTTATTAAAATCTATTGCAAATAGCCATTTGGAAGATAATTGGGATGGTGATGATGCTAAGGCAGTCCATCCGGATTCATTTATTGTTGCTGAGTTATTTATAAAAGCACTTCCGGCTGATTTACTTATGCCTGAATTAGATGTTGATACAAATGGATGTGTACTATTCGATTGGACCACTTCAAAAAGTAAAACTCTCACTTTGAGCGTTGGGCCAAACGGTGTAATCGCATACGCTTGGATTAATAATTCGAACAGAGGTCGAGCGGTATTTGCCTTTGTTGGTACAGTTCCAAACGAAATTGTTGAATCAATTAAAGCTGTTACAAACTATGGTTTTGCTTGAATCTGGCTTGCCACAAGACATCGCAGATGATGAGCAAATTGCTCGTTTTCTATTTAATGAAGGTGAATACAATAAATCATTTGTTAAATTTAAAGCTTTTTCTCCACAGCCGAAAACTAATGAAACTTCAGTATCACGTCATGGCAAGGATCCGGAAGCCGAACTAAAGGAATTAGGGGAAGAAGTCGCGAAAAAAAGAAAACAAAAACTTCGAGGGGCAGCAATTTTTTTGGCAAAATTTGTTAGAGAAACGCAGTTACAAATTATCCAAGCTGAAC
>DASYEY010000279.1:0-8998 GCA_036498725.1 Verrucomicrobiia bacterium
TTTAACCTTTGTGAAACGGTTGCCGGAGGACTTCCCATCGTAACTTAGCAAAAATGCGTTTCTGGCTGCGGCAAGTTCTGCAGTTGGGTCTAATAGCAGATTCGTTACGAATTCGGACAAGCCTTTGTCTGTCAAAAAGAGCAGCCAATCGTACGATTGTGCTAATACCTTCAATTCTTTATTATGGTCTTCGGCGGTGAACCAATTTCCATGGTTGCTCACTACGCCAACAGTAAGAATAAAATTGCTCAACATGGCAGGATCATCCGAAGAGATAGTTTCCTCCAATAGCTGAACGTATGGTTTGTGCGAGAATGAACCGTCTGCCAATTGGATCACACCGCCCATTTGGCCATTTGCATGCCTAACCTTTTGGAGTGAAGAAACGGTTCGGGCAACGTACGCTCCCTGTTTTGCTTTTTCAATCGATTGAGGCCCTTTTTTCATGCCTTCTTCAACTCCGACCCGCTTACACTCGAACATGGCAAAAGGATGTCGATGAAGAACACTGATAGTGAGCGCATACTTTTCGCCTTCTGTGTTGTCGACACTGGCAATACAAAACGCATTCTCTGATTCTGAAAACGTGCAAGCATTTCGGAGAATGCCCTGATTGGTCAAAACCTGTGCTGCCTTGGCTACGAATCCTGATCTGTCGAATTTCAAGTCGTCCAAAACCTTATGTAGCTTTGAAGTCGTGAGTGGCAAGCTAAATTTTTGAAGCGGGACAATTTGTTGTCGGAGGATTGGATGCAGGGAAAACTCGACATTGTGGGTGATTTCTGGATTTCCATACTCGGGCATTGGGCGTTCGATGGCGACGTTTTCTCTGAAGCCCCATCCCTTCAATGCGTAATAGGTAATGAGTTCAACGAGCGTCCCCAGTGCCCTTCCCGCAGCTTTCTTTCTATCCTCTGCGTAGTGAAACACCGTCTCCACTAGAACTTTTTGTAATGCGTCAACAGATTCGTAGCTCATCTGTTTCCAGTATGAAATCAAAATGTTGCCTCGTAAACCTTAAAGAGATGGCAAATCTTTGGGCGTTGTATACATAGGCGTTTTTGAACGCCAGTGGTGGTAGAGTTTTGGCGAGTTCTAGCTAGTAGTGGCGGGTTGCTTAAGTTCTCACCGCAAAACTGGCAATTTCACTGACAGTGGTCATCCATCGCCTCAGAGAACCCTTTATTTATTTGGGTTCTAACAACTTAACCACGGACGGACACGGATTCCGGAAACATCTCTCTCCAATCCCCTTCTTGGTGTCTTGGTGGTTAATGAGGTCAGCGCGCCGGGCTCATTTGCGCGGTGAATTCGTAGTGTCCGGCATCTAGGCGCACCGTCACCGGGTCGATGATCTCCGGCGTCAACAGGACATGTGTTGCCTCGTCCAATGGCCGGTTGCCTTCCCGCAACGTAAAGGGGTCAAACTATAGTCTGGATCCATTTTTTATTTGTTGGCCTTATTCCAGCGGTGCAGTCTGGCATTAAGACGTTTCCAAGTCCCATCAGCAACCGTTCGGACAAGTTTGACGATTCTTACGTCGAATATTTCCAACGACGCAACCTTATTAAATTGCTACAACTATCGCCAACACAGCTCAACTGCTCTGAGATTATCAAAGTCCCAAGCTAGTGAGGAATAGGTCGTTCTGCCGCTCAAAGCGGGTTCGATCATACGACACTAATGCCATTCGCCACAGGCCTTGCAAGTAAGTGACGATAACAGGCACAACCAGTTGGGGATCGAACTCCGCGGGCAAAAGCCCCGCTTCCTTGTCGGCCTTGAAGCGCACAGCCATTTTTTCTGGCAGGGCTGAGAGTTGTTCTTGAATGTATTTGCGTAACGCAGGCTCCGCCAAGACGTCGCTAGTCATACTGCCTGCCATTAGGCAGACTCGCGAAGGTGAATTGGGGTCGTCCAAACAGTCGAGGACCGTTTTGAACAGTGCCCGCATGCCCAATGCGGCGGTGGGTGCCGAAAAAAATGCCTCTCCACGACGGCTTCCTACGGTCGCGTTGTAATGCTTCAAGCATTCCAAATAGGCATTTTTTTTGCTCCTGAGAGTATTATAAAAGGAGCCTTCGCCAATCTTCATTCCTTTGAGCAGATGGCGAAGTGAGGTGCCAGCATAGCCCGTCTTCCAGAAAAGACGGGTCGCCTGATCAATAGCTTTCGGATAGTCGAACTCCAGAGTGCGCGCCATAAGTTAAATTTAGCAGACTTGTAGCAAGCGTTAAAGAATTTTGTTGCATGAGCACAAAGACCCCGTTATGTTTTCTGTAGTGACTGCTACAAACTAATGATAATGCAAAGGTGAAATATGAACATTCTGAAGAACAAAATTGCTTTAATTACAGGTGGAACCAGCGGCATGGGGGCGGCCACAGCGAAACGTTTCCTCGCTGAGGGGGCGACCGTTGTGGTGACTGGCTCCAGCACCGCTTCAGCTGAGGCGGCTCGCAAAGAAATGCCCGGAGTAGAAGTGTTGGTCTCGGATGCTGGCGACCCTCATGCCGCCAAGTTGCTGGTCGATCATGTGCGTGAAAAGCACGGACGCATCGATATTCTCTTCGTCAACGCAGGCATCGCCAGGGTCGCTTCGATTGGAGCGGTTGACGAAGTGCTTTTTGACAAGATATTCAATGTCAACCTTCGCGGGCCCTATTTCCTGCTCCAGCACGCCGTCCTCGTTTTGTCGGATGGCGGGTCGATCATTTTGACTTCGTCCGTCGGAGCCTTGAAGGGGCTGCCGGGACTGAGTGTTTACAGTGCGACCAAAGCAGCACTTCGCTCTCTGGGACTAACCTTCGCGGCAGAACTCGCGCCGCGCGCCATCCGGGTCAATACCATCACTCCGGGAGGGATCAATACTCCGATACATGGGAAAATGGAGTTAACCACCGAACAGATGGCTGGCTTGAAGCAGATAGCTGGAAAGGTTCCGCTCGGCCGCCCCGGGCAACCGGAAGAGATTGCATCCGCAGCGCTCTATTTCGCCTCGGATGAATCAAGATTTACGACCGGGACGGAATTGCTCATCGATGGCGGTATGACCCTCTAATTGATTCATAATTTTAGGAGAATTCAAAGGAACACAATGACGACACAAAATGGAAAAAAAACAGCTCTGATCACAGGCGCTAATGCGGGGATCGGGAAGGAAATTGCGAGGCAGTTTGCAACCGGAGCAGACTTCAGCAAAGTCTATTTGGCTTGTAGAAATAAAGACAAGGCTTTGGCCGCAAAAAAGGATTTAGAGCAAGTCACTGGAAAGAAGATTTTTGAAATCATCATCATGGACGTAGCTAAGCCCGCTACTGTGCGCATCGCTGTCTCTTCCCTCGATCAAGCGATTGACGTTTTGATCATGAATGCTGGAATAGTTGGTGACAAAACAAACAAGTTAACTCCAGAAGGTGTCACCGAAGTGTTTGCTACTAATTTACTTGGGCATATCGTTTTACTCGATGAACTTTTAAAAGCGAAAAAATTGACCTCGGCGGCAGTTTATCTTGGGAGTGAAGCCGCTCGAGGGGTCAAGCAGATAGGTATAAAGAGCCCGGTCTTTAAAAGCTATTCAGTTGAAGAGTTTGCCTCAGTCTGTGATGGGAAAATCTTTGAAGGCAAAAAAGTTGACCCAATGCTGGCATTTGGTCAGGTGAAATATCTGGGGGCAATGTGGATGTCTTCCGTCGCTCGGAAAAATCCTGAACTTAAGCTCATTACTGTAAGCCCTGGAAACACGAAGGGAACCGATGCCTCGAATCATGTTCCTTTGCCGTTGAGGCTTTTACTCCGATACGTTCTGTTTCCGGTAGTAATGCCGTTATTTGGAATCGTTCATAATTTAGAAACCGGTGCGGGTCGAATTGTGCACTCGATCGATGATACGTCAATCAAGAGTGGGGGATTTTATGCGAGTCCTCCGGGGAAGATAACTGGGCCGCTGGTAGATCAAAGTACGATTAGGCCCGAAATGAATAACGAAACGTATCAAGAAAATGCAAATCGAGCCGTCCATCGATTCATTTCTTGAAAGGTCGAATGGCTCCCTGCCATGTGCGTTCCACAAAGGCGAGGTCACTGGCTGTCAGGCAGGCGCGGGCAAAGTGCAAATTCAGCACTGGCTGGCACTCCGCTTCGGTCCGCGCGTTTAGCAGGCTCTTGGCCTCGGTTTCGTCCTTCGTGCGTAGGCTGGTCTGTTTGCCGGTCGCGCTGTCCTGCATGTAGAACATTTCGCCGCGCCGGAACAAGGTGTATTTCGTTTTCATCACTGGATTATCTGTTTTGATATTCCAGTCCCGTATCCACGGCGTTTGTGAACGCCCATGGTGGCAAAGTTTCAGCAAGTTCTAGCCAGTTTTGGCGATTCCGCGAACATCTCTCTCCAATCCCCTTCTTGGTGTCTTGGTGGTTAATAAGATCAGCGCGCCGGCACCATTTGCGCAGCGAATTCGTAGTGTCCGGCATCTAGGTGTAACGTCATCGGGTTCCCCGTTTCAGGCATTAAAGTGACATGCGTTGCCTCGTCCAATGGCCGGTTGCCTTCCCGCAAGGTATTGGCGATGACGCCGGGCAGGCGCAGGGTGGCTTCGGTGTTCGGCGGCACCATCACCGCGAGGCGCAGTGTGTCATTGGTTCGCTGCCAGTCCGTGGCGATCCGGCCATAGGGAGAATCATAATGGGCGCGAACCTGCTGTGGCCCCTGTCGTTGATCGATCCAGGGTTCAATGACAAAATGTCCGTAACCCGCTTCCGGCTGGCGGATTCCGGCCAGATTTTCGATGAACCAACTGCCGGCGTACAGATAGGAATTGTGCAGGTACGATCCATTGCAATCCCAGTCTTCATAAAAAGTGGTCGCGCCTTTTTGCAGCATGTAGCCCCAGCCGGGATAATCTGCCTGGCTGATCATGGCATAGAGGAGGTCGTTGCGGTTTTTATCGAGCAACGTGTTGAAGAGAAAACCGCCCCCGGTGATCCCCGCCCAGATATGGCCCTGGCGTTTCACCATGATTTCCTGTTCCAATCGCCGCCACACCGCCGCCCGCAAGGACAACGGCGGCAGATCCACCAGCAAAGCCATCGCCAGATAAGCCGGAAATCCGTTCACATAACTGTTGTCCGCCGGGTTAAAATAAGCGGCCTGCACGGCCAACCGGACGGTTTCGGCCCGATGACGATATGCTGTCGCCGCAGTTTTTTCTCCGAGTACATCGGCAATCTTGGCGGCGGTTTCCAGGTTGTAAATCCAACTGCAATTATTGAAGAAAAGACTTTCGCGCGTATCGCTAAACGATTTCTGCTGCTTTTCCACCACTCGCCGGTCGGTCGAAAATTTTGGCCATTGCCAGTCGCCGAGAAATCCCCAGCTCCCCCCGTAAGCAACGAGCTGATCCTGCCGGGATTGCGATTCAAGAAACTTCAGCCAGTTTTGAATGGTGGGAAAACTTTGCCGAAGGATTTTTTGGTCGCCGTAGAAACAATACATTTTCCAGGGCAGCAACACACAGAACCCGCTCCAGGCCGGGCCGCCCCCGCCGAGCTGTGTCGGCGCGGTATGCGGCAGAAATCCGTCCGCCCGTTGCACATCGCGCCAGTCTTCCATCCATTTGGTGCAAAATGCGCCCAGTTGATAATCGTCCAGCGCGGTCCGGATGGTGGCGGAACCATCCCCGCCATAACCCCGGCGCTCGCGTTGCGGACAATCCACCACGTAACTACCCAGGCTAAGATTTTCAAAAGTCCACAGCGTGGTCTGATAGATTTTATTCAGCAACGGTTGATCGCAGGTGAAATCTGCCGCCCGCTGATAGTCCGTATGGATCACCCAACCGCGCATCTGGCTCAACTCTGGTCGCGCCCGCAGGCCGGAGATTTGGACCCAGCGCCCGGATATGTAATTAAACCGGTTGCGAAACACACCCTTGCCGCTGGGGCCGATGATATAAACGCTGTGCAGGCCAAACGTCATCGCTGCATTGGTCCGCTCGGAAAACCGGAATTCCACACGGTCGCCCGGTCGGCCAGTCAATTTCATCTCAAACCAACCGGCGTAGTTCACGCCCAAATCCACGCGATAATCGCCGTTCGTCGTTTCCGTCACGGCTATCGGCTTGATTTCTTTTTCCAACCGGTTCGGTTCGGTGTTATCTGCGGAGAGCAAAAGCTGGGGATGAAACGTCGCCGCATTTTTCCATCCCACCTCGTCCAGCCCGACCGCGCACCAGTTCGTTAGTTCCAGAGTGGCGTCATACTGTTCGCCACCGAAACCGTGGGCATCCCAAAATCCCAACAACGTGTTCGGACTGGGATGGGTCTTCCAGGAGGCATCCGTGGCGATTTGAACTTTGCCGCCGCCGGGCAATTCAAGGTTCGCCTGCGCCAGCACGATGGGAGCCGCCGGTTTGTCATCGGTTTGATACGCCGGAAATATTGACCAGGCAACCCCCAGCCACAAAGCGATCACATTGGTGCCCGGTTTGAGATTCTGCGTGATGTCATAAGCCACATAACGCGCCCGCCGGCTATGATCGGTGGTCGCCGGGGCCAGCACGGCATCGCCGATGCGCTGGCCATTGACGTAGCATTCGTGATAGCCAACGGAAGCGATGTAAATCACCGCGCGAACCGGAGCATTGGATAGTTCAAATGTTTTACGAAACCACGGATCGGGCTGGGTATTATCCACCGGTTTTCCGGCGGGAAGTTTTTTCAGTGCGTCCGGGCTGCCGATCCATTGAGCCCGCCAATCCGACGGCTGCAACAGTCCCATGGTCCAGGAGGCCGGACGGCTCCAGTCGGACCAATTACCGTGCTCGTCCTTCACCCGGAGTTTCCAGTGACATTCTGCACCAGAGGACAGTTGCCGGCCGGCGTAAGTAACATTCACTGACTCGTTGGTGGCGACCGTTCCCGAATCCCACAAGTCGGCCTGATTGCTCTCCAGCAACTGTTCATCGCTGGCTACCAGAATTTGGTAGGCAGTTTGGCGTTGCCCCCGTTCATCGTCGCGGGTGGCATCCAACTCCCAGCTTAACCGCGGATTGCTCTCATCCAACCCCAAGGGGTTGTTCAAATATTCGCAACGCAAATGGGCGACCGCCACCGAAGCCGTGCCCGGGTCGGCCAAAGCCAGTTCCGGCAAACTAAGCGCCAGCAACAGCAAGCCATAGATCAGGCCGTAACGCCCTTTCCCGCCGGAAAACCAGATCCCTATCGGTCGGATCAGGATTTTTAGGCCGGCTCTTGGCACGGGAAACTGGGGGATGGTTTGAGGATGTGTTTTGATTTTGCCCACGCTAGTCCCGGCTGAAAACATCGTCAACTCAGACATACATCCGAAAACCACCTTGGGCGAACCGCCGAGCTCTGACTTAGTTTAGAAACACTGATGAGACATCCAGCCGGAAAAGCATTTTTTAGCCACGGATGAAACACGGATGGGGAGGGAAACGAGTCTCACGCAGAGGCGCAAAGACGCAAAAGAGGCGAGGGAAAGGTAAAAAAGGATTTTGACGCGAATGGCGCGAATTTTCACGAATGAGACTGCCAAGCACCAAACTTTTCAACCACGGATGAACACCGATGGACACGGATAAGATGAAGAAAAGCGGAAACCTTGAAACAAGAATGAGGGCATGAGCAAATCGTAAATCCGCAATCGCCAATCGTAAATTGAAAGGCCACGGATGGACACAGATGGACACGGATTTTTGCCCGCAGATTTCACAGATGAACGCAGATTAAGCAGTGGTTGAACCAGCAGAACATCTGCGCAAATCTGTGAAATCTGCGAGGAGGAGTCTTTAACTTAAAACTCAAAATTAAAAACTCAAAACTCCCACCGGCCCTGCCCTCTCTATGCCCTCTGTGACTCTGTGGCAAAGCTTGCCTTGGGCCTAGTTAGGACTTTATTTACGTTGTCCTTGTCGCGCGATATCCAGATTGTGGCGGGCTGATTCATAATCGGGTCTGATCGCCAAAGCCGCCTCAAACTGGTGAGCGGCTTCATCAAATCGTCCTTGCTGAAGCAAGGCGTCGCCTAGGTTATTGTGGGTTTCCGCCAGGCTGGGATTTATTTTCAATGCTTGTTCAAAATGCGTGATTGCCTGGTCCAGTTGCCGCTGCTGGAGAAAAGCGCTGCCCAGATTATTTTGCGCTTCCAGCGAAGCCGGATTTATTTTCAAGGCAAGTTGATAACTTGAGATTGCCTGATCCAGTTGTCCCTTTTGAAAATAAGCGTTGGCGAGATGGCTGCGGGCATCCGCAGAAGCAGGTTGAATTTCTGCGGCCTTTTCAAAACTGACGATGGCGGCATCCCAATTTCCCTTTTGGAAGAGGGCATTGCCGAGATTGTAATAAATTTCCCAGTCATCGGGCCGGAGGCGAATGGCTTGTTGATATTGTTGGATCGCCTCGTCCACCCGGCCCTTTTGAAACAGGGCTACTCCGAGGTTGTTAAACCCCTCGGAATAACCGGGGTTAAGCTGCAACGCCCGCTGGTCGCACGCAATGGCTTCATCCACCCTGCCCGACTTCAACAATAGGCCGCCGAGATTTCCATAAGCCATCCACGAGCCGGGATTGCTCGCGATCGTTGCCCGCCAGAGGGTCTCGGCATTTTCATAAGTCCGGGCCTGCTGCCAGGTCAAGCTGCCCAGCCCGCCCAACAGTACCGCGCAAGCCAGGTATTTGATGACCGGCCAATCTTTGAAGCCTCGCCAGCCGGTCGCAGACAAAATCACCACCGGCCCGAGGCAGGCGAGATATTGATAGTGATCGGCCACATAGGTGTAACGGAAAGTATAAAGCATGATGAAACCCAGCAGCGGCCCCAAAATTATCACATGAAACAAAAGCGCGGTTTCCAGGCCCCGGCCGATGAACCGCCTCAGCCAGAATACCAGGAGGCCCAACCCAACCAAAGCCGCAAGCCAGCCGCAGGTCAGAAGTTTCTCATTTGAGACATCCCATTTCGGATAACTGAACATCAAG
>DASYEY010000280.1:0-40286 GCA_036498725.1 Verrucomicrobiia bacterium
GAAAATTTTAAATCCTTGATCATTGGCGGCATTGCCTTCGCCACGCCCACCGAGGCCGGACCGACGGTACCGCCGGGCACCATTTTCCCTCTGTACACCCGCTCCGAAACTGCGTGGCTGAACTGGTCCCCTGCCATCACGCTCACCAATGCCCGGGTCAAGGGCAGCGCTGGCGCTGCCTCCTCCGTGCTTTTGAATGACATCAACCCGCCGGAGAAATAGATAAATGTAACCGATGTGGGGAGAGCCTGTAGAGTCTCTCTCCCCACCAGGAAACCAGTCTATTTACGCATTGTTGCGCGCGGTGATTGCATGCCATCTGCATAATTTTGCAGGAGACGGGAGACGAGTTTCAAATTTGAAAATAAAACGAGGACACGCATGACGACGAGGATGGTCTAGAACGGCTAAACTCCCTTCGACAATTCACATACATTTTGTAATTCTTGAATCATTCAATGATTCAACCACGATCAACACCCGTTTTCAGGTTGCAGCCGGGATGTGTCAGGTGGGGGCGGAGATTTTTGGCCGGCATGTTGTTATGGGCGGCTCCCCTTTTCACGCAAGCGGCCGTTTTATGGAGTCATCCTGATAGTGTCCTGGCGGTTAATAACGGCCAGGGCGTGGATATTCTGGATGGGGCCATCAAGCCGCACGATTCCAATTCGGTGGGAACCATTTATTTTCGCGTCCTGGTGGATCCGATTGCGGATACGGCGGCCAAGGTGATCGCCAATTTTGAAGCCGGATTCATGCTGGTGGAGAAAGGGCAGGAACATTTGGGCATCGGCAATAGTTACGGCGCCATGGCCTACTCCACCTTGAATGTTTCCAATGCCCCCAAGGGCTTCGTGGACCTGAACTCATGTTTTCCCGACCAGCCTTATACTTATGAATACATGCGCGCCGGCAAGACGCGCTATCTGGTTTTGAAAATCGAATTCGTGCCGGATCATGACGCACATGTCACGGCGTGGCTGGATCCGAATCTTGCGTTGGGCGCCACGGAATTTGACCAACCGTCCAATAGCGTGGTGCATTTCGAAGCAAATGCCACCTTTGATGAAATTCACCTGATTCATCGGGGCTACGGTGGCGGCTGGAAATTCAGCCAGATGGTTGCCGCCACTTCGTTTGAAGATTTATTATTGCCGCATTTTTGGCAGCGCGGCTGGTTTTTTACCGTGGTGGGAATTGGATTATCGGCCCTGGTAGCCGGCGCATTCCTGCTGCATATGCGACGACGGGCCCAGCGGGAAATCCACCGGTTGGAAGGCGAACGGGCGGTGGCGGCGGAGCGCACCCGCATCGCCCGGGATATTCATGACGAGGTGGGGGCATCGTTGGCGCAAATCGCGCTGATGGCGGACATGGGCATGGGCGAACCGGCACAACTACCCAAACAACGATTCGTTCACATTGGCCGGTGTGTCCGGGAGGTCGTGGCCGTGATGGATGAAATTGTTTGGGCCGTGAATCCACAAAACGACAACTTGCCACAGCTGGCCGATTATTTATGCCAGATGGCGGACGAATGCTTCAGTGACAGTCCCATTCACTTGCAGAAGGAAGTGCCCACCCGCCTGCCAGAATTTTCCATTCGGGCAGAGGTTCGCCATAACCTGACTTTGGCGGTCAAAGAAGCGTTCACCAACCTGCTCAAGCATTCGCAAGCCTCCCAAGTGCGGCTGTGGCTGGTGTGGAATATGCCGGAATTGCTGATCGGCGTGGAGGATAATGGCAGTGGATTTGACCTGACGACCGCCAATCATGGCAATGGTTTGGGCAATCAGCGGGCGCGATTGAAGCAGATCGGCGGCACAGTGGAATTGACCAGCACACCCGGCAATGGCACCCGGATCATTTTCCGGATCAAATTTGAAGGGGCCAGGTGATAACGTTCATGGCCATAGGTGCAGGTACCCGCCGGATTAGGGAGTGCGCGGACATGTCCGCGCTTTGAAACGGCGAGACCTGTCTCGCCGTCGGAAAGCGGCGACGTGTCGCCGCACTCCAAAGTGAACACCAAACTTCATTGCTGGTTCATGGTTTTATGAATGGCGCCACCCCTCCCAGCCGCCGATCAACAGGCCATTTGTGCTATGGCCAATCCCGGCGGATTTGTCATAAAGTCCGGCATGAAATCATCCCGCCCAAACCACCGGCTGATTTCAGGCGGCAATTTTAATTTATGAAAACGGTCATTCGTGTCGGCATTGTGGAAGATCACGCCGGCTATCGGGAAACCCTGGGACAACTTTTTGGCAGTACGCCGGATTTCAAAGTCGTCGTGGTCTGTGCGAATGCGGAACTGGCTTTAAGCCAGATTCCCACGTCCAAATGCGACCTGGTGTTGATGGACATCAACCTTCCCGGCCAATCGGGCATCGAATGTTTGCACGCATTGAAGGCGGGGGCCGCCGGTTTGCGCGTGGTGATGCTCACGGCTTATGACGACAGTGAAAAACTGTTTCAATCCCTCACCGCTGGGGCAGATGGCTACTTGTTGAAACGGACGGGCAGCACCCGCTTGCTGGAATCGTTGCGAGACATCGTCGCGGGCGGCGCGCCGATCTCCCCGCAAATCGCCCGGCGCATGGTTGAATATTTTCATAAGCTGAACAGTTTACCGGCGCTCGCAGGCACGCCGCCCATTGCGCCGGTGGATTCGTGCCTCGTGGATCTGACCGAACGCGAACGGGAAGTGTTAAAATTGCTGGCCGAAGGCGCAACGCCCAAGGAAGTGGCGGGGGAATTGAATATCAGCTGGCAAACGGTGCGAAATCACATTCGTTTCATCTACGACAAACTGCATGTCCATACCCGGACAGATGCAGTATTGAAATATTTTGGCCGGGATGCGGCGGCCAAGCGGCGGGTGGGTTAAGTATATTTTCAAAATAGGTGGAATGGGTTGCGCTGCGCCCCATTATGACTGCGCAGCAGTCACTTTGTGGCAGGGTTGGTTGGTAGATAGGCTTTGTAGAAATCTTTGCCCGGCACACGAGTTCCCTGCCTTCTCCCACCAGGGAGAACCGATTCAGAACTAACATTCAACATTCAACATTTAACTCCGAACTCCGAAAGTAGGACCGCCACGCGTCCTTGGGCATTGAATGTTAAATGTTGAACGTTGAACGTTTTTTCTAGAGTGCGGGAGAAGGCCGGGATGAGGGTCGTCTTTGCCTAACATAAAACCATCAAGTTAGATCTTTTCCAAAGAGTGAATGTTTTCTTTTCGTTGCTTGACGCTGCGCTCGGGGATGACTTTGGCCGCAGCGCAGCCAAAGATTTTGCAGAGATCACTAATCCTCAAAAGATCCAACTCATCCCGTCCAAAGTTGCGACGCAGGCGCTGCCCGCGTTGACCGGCATGACGCAATTGCGTCATACCAGAGGAGCGACGGAGCGTGCTATTTTTACGCACTAATCCGTATGACTAACGCTTGTGCAAGCATCATTGCTTTGTCTGATGGTCGCATCACTTCGGAGCGCCTGTTTTCCCATCCCAACCCCCTCACTTAAAACACCAAAATCATGACCAAAAACCTAATCGCCAACCGATGCGTATCCGGTGGCAAACTATTATTCGGCATCGCGGCCTTGGCCGGAGCGTTGCTCACGGCCAGCCACGCCACCGCCCAGACGACCAACGCTTATGACCAAGCTTCCGATCCGGTTTATGCCGGGCTGGGCGCTCCAAACGGTCTGAATACCGGCGGCCAGAATGGCGGCTTTGGCTTTAATCCCTGGGCCATCACGCTTACGGGAAACGGCGGCGCCTTCATCCAAAATAACGGTCCCAGCGGAGATTCCATTGATTTATGGAACACGGGCAATGGCGGCAGCACCGTCGCGGTGCGCCCCTTCGGTTCAGCCATGACTGCGGGACAATCATTTTCGGTGCAGTTGCGCTTGAACAGCCTGGACAATATCAGCACCACAAACATGCTGGCGCTCCAGGACGCGAGCGGAAATACGATTTTTAGTTACTGGCATTATGGGAATGAAGCGAACGGCGCCACCAATGGCTGGTACAGCGATGCCAGCACCACTAAAGGAGTGGCGGTTGGATTCACTTACAATTATCAACATTTCAATTCCTTTACCTTCACCCTGAACAGTCCCACGACCTATACATTTTTGGACGCCACCAGCGGCCGCAGTTTCACGGGAACTATTTCCGGAGCCCCCATCGCGCAAGTCGCTTTTATCCGGGCTAATGCCACGGGCTATGCCCCCGGCGGCGGTCAGGATTTTCAGATCGACCAACTGGCACTGGTCTCCTCCACCCCGCCAGTTTTCACAGCGCAAACTCCGGCGGCCAATTCCTACAGCGCTTCCCGCACCAATGTCATCAGCGTGCAGGTGATTCCCGGCAGCACTCCGATCAACCCGGACAGCATCACGCTGTCGGTTGACGGCGTCGGGGTGGCGACCTCGGTCAGCACGGTTTCCGGCGTGAGCACCGTGAGTTACCTGCCAAGTTCACCTTTGAGCGCCGGCACGTTGCATACAGTGCAAATGACCATGGCGGATAACAATAATGGTTTGTTCACGAACAGCTGGAGCTTTACCACTGGCTTCTCTTCCTTGCCAGCCACTTTGCCCGGTCCCATCGCCGCCACCGGCACTGACATCACCATCTTCACAGCCGCTGGCGATGACTGGTTGGGAACCAATTACAACACCAGTTCGAGCCGGACGATCTATGCCCGGTTCAGCATGGCATTTCATGATTTGAATGGTGAAACCGGCACCGGCGGTGGTTTTGGTGGTTTGCAACTCCTGCTTGGCAATAACGAGAAACCGATCGTGGGCAATAATTGGACCTCCTTGAACTGGAGCCTGGATGCGCAAGCCTCGGGCATATTCGATTTGTCCCCGGTCACCCCCGTTGTACTGGATGAATGGCATACCATTGTTGAACGCGTTGACTATTCGCCGGGTGGCAATGCCACGCTCACCGTCTGGCTGGACCCGGACTTGACCCAGACGGAAGTCAGTCAACCGAATGCCCCGACCATCGTTTCAGCGGATGCCACCTTTGACAACATCCGTCTCCGGTGCGGAAATGGAACGGCCAATTGTACGTTCAGCAATATCACCATGTCGGCGACAACCTTGTTCAAGGCTCCGGCTGCACCGGCTTTTCAAGGCTTCGTTCCCGGCATCAATGCTCCATCCGCCCCGGTTGGTACGCCGATCAGCGCCACGGTGTTGTTTGGCAGCTACGGAATTGATCAGAATAATGTGACCCTGACTTTGGATGGCACTCCGGTGACGCCCACTTTTGTCGTCACCACAAATTCAATCACCGTCAATTATCAACCGGCCAGTCCGTTCACCCCGAACTCGGCGCATACGGCCACGTTGAGTGTGACGGATGCCAACGGCGCATCTTATTCGACGAGCTGGTCCTTCACCGCGGATGCCTACCCCAGCTTGCCGATAACTTTGGCGGGACCATTTGATGTCAGCGGTGGCGGCCTGGGCCTGACCATTGTGAGCAATCTTAACGGAGCGATTGGAAATAATTACGGAACCACTTCGACCAACACGCTCTACACCCAGTTCAGCATGGTGTTCTATGACATCAACGGTGAAAGCGCGGACGATGTCGGCGGTTGTTTCGGCGGATTGCATTTCTACACCGGCACGAACGAGAAATTATTGACGGGCGAAACCTGGTTGAGAAATTCCTGGAGCTGCGACGACAAGATGGGCGGCGAGACGGGTGAAACCAACCTGCTGCCGATGACCACCGTGGTCGTGGGCGAATGGCACACGATGGTGGTGAAGAACCAATTCCAGGCCGAGGGCAATACGCTGGTCACGGTTTGGCTGGACCCTGATTTCACCAAATCCGAGACCGGCCAGGCCAATCCGCCGTTCACGGTGGCGATGGACGATACGTTTGACACCATCCGCCTGCGCGCAGGCAACGGTTCAGCCTTCGCGGAATACACCAATGTCGTCCTGACAGCCACGAGTCCGTTTGCCGCGCCGACGGCGCCGGGATTATTAACCATCACCGCCAATCAACTCTCCTGGACCGGCGGCGGAACGCTCCAAAGCGCACCGGCGGTAACGGGTCCGTGGACGGATTTTGGCAATTCGAACAATCCGCAAACCCTGTCCACGACCAACTCGGCACAGTTCTTCCGCCTGCGGCAATAGGATTTAAACCAAAAGCTGTTGGCCAGTGAATCAGGTGGCGGGGTTTGGAATCCCCGCCACCTTTTTAAGTGATTTTACATTATGAAATTGACGTATAAGAAACCGGCGCCTGCGTTCACCTTGATTGAATTGCTGGTCGTGATCGCGATCATCGCGATTCTGGCGGCCATGCTGTTGCCAGCTTTGGCTTCCGCCAAGAAACGCGCGCAGCAGGCCACATGCTTGAGCAATCAAAAGCAACTGGCTTTGGGATGGACGATGTATGCCAGCGACAACGTTGAGAAGGTGGTGGGTTTCAGCACCCTGGCCGCCACGGACTGGCGCTTGCAGGCCAATCAGGTCACGGCCACGCCCCCGGCTGGCCTGGGCGGGATCGAGCTCGTTAAATGGCTGTTCCAAACGGGCTATAAAGGCGGACCGCTCTATCAATATGCGCCCAATGCCGACATCATTCATTGTCCGGGCGACGTGCGGGCGGCGATGGGTGGAAAATTGTTTTGTTGGGACAGCTATTCGGGTGTAGGCGGTTTCACGGGCGGCGATTCAGTTTTGGATTCTCATTTGGGACACATCACCAAGCAATCCCAAGTGACCCATGCCAGTGACCGCTTTCTCTGGGTGGAAGAATGCGCCTCGCAGACGGAAACCATGCTGGGACAAACATTTCTTGAAAATGAACACGCCTGGGACATGCACCCGGGAACTCCGACCGGGCCGCCCAGCCCGTTTTTTACCGCTTCCTGGGTTGATTCACCCGCGGCGTTTCATGGAGCCAACAGCACGTTCAGCTTTGCCGACGGCCATGTCGAGGCTCATAAATGGATCAGCGGTTTGGTGGCCGCTTTCGGAAACAGCCTGGATCCAAACAAGTATCCCAATCTCAATGCCAGCGGCGCCGGCGCCCAGGCGAACGCGGCCAAGGTAGATTTGTATTATGTGGCCAGTCACTTTCCGACGGATCTAAATCCGTAGTCCGGATGGTTGAACCGCCAAGGCGCGAAGGCCCGAAGTCGGGGAAACATTTTTTGACAGAGCACATTGCAAGTTGAGGGTCAGGTTTTGCAATCGTAAATCGCCAGTCGTAAATCGTAAATTCCCCTGTTCGTCTGGCTCCCGCCGGTGTTCACAATAAAAACCCGGCCAGGCACGCGGTCATGTAGGCTGCCAACAGGCCGCCGACCATCGCACGGAAACCGAGCTTGGCCATTTCACTGCGACGTTCCGGCGCGAGCGAACCAATGCCGCCAACCTGGATTGCGATGCTGGAGAAATTGGCGAACCCGCAGAGGGCGTAGGTTGCAATCATAAAACTGCGGGGATCCAGTGCCAAGGTCTTGGCATGGGTCGTCAAATCGAAATAACCGACGAATTCGTTCAGCACAATGCGTTCGCCAAGGATCTGGCCGATGTTCACACAGTCTTGCCAGGGCACGCCCATCAATACGGCAAATGGTGCGTTCACCCAGCCGAAGAATTTCTGCAACGTCACCGGTGACGCCGCATGAAAACCGAAATGGGTCTGCGGGTAGCTGACGACATAATTGGCCAATGAAATGATGGCGATAAAGGCGATGAGCATCGCGATGATGTTCAGCGCCAGATGAAACCCGTCACCGGCGCCCCGGCAGATGGCATCAATGGAATTGGCCGTGGTGCGCGGCACCGTGGCGGGCGAAGTGCTGGCCGTCTCGCTGACTTCGGTTTCCGGCAGCATGATCTTGGCGATCATCAAGGCGGCAGGACAATTCAACACCGACGCGGTCAACAGATGCCCGGCGGTGTTGCCATAGCCCGCCTGGATGCCCATCGCCGCGTAAACCGCCGCGACCCCGCCGGCGATATGCGCCATGCCGCAGACCATGATCGTCATCAGTTCACTGCGCGTCATGCGCGGGACATAAGGCCGGATGACCAGCGGTGCCTCGGTCTGGCCCATGAAGATGTTCGCGGCGGCGGAAAGGGTTTCACTGCCGCTGGTACCCATAGCTTTGCGCATCACATACGCCACTGCGCGCACGACGCGTTGCAAGATTCCCCAATGATAAAACAAGGCTGAAAGCGCCGAGACGATGACGACCGTGCCGGTGATCAGGATCGCAAAAACCAGGCCGTGGGCCGGCCCGAAGGTCTTGCCAAGTTGTTCGCCATCCGCCAGCGGGCCAAAAACGAACTTGGTACCATCGCTGGAGAACAGGATGAGTTTTTGGACGACTTTACCCGCAAATTCAAATAGCGCCGCGCCCCAGGGGGTTTTTAAGATCAACAGCGCGAGCACCAGTTGCAGCCCGATCCCCCAGATCACGGTGCGCCAGGGAAAAGATTTACGGTTGAAAGAAATTGCCCACGCGACGGCGATCATGACCAACCAACCGCAGAGGCTGATAAATTTAAGCTCCATTTTTTTTGGCCGGCGCCGTTGAATCTTCCTTGTAAATGTGCGGATGCAGCACGCCGACAAACGGAAGATTGCGGTAACGCTCGGCAAAATCAAGCCCGTAACCGACGACAAACAAATCCGGAATCTCAAAGCCGATGTAATCCGCGCGGACCTTGGCGACGCGGCGGCTTGGCTTATCGAGCAACACGCACGTCTTGATGCGACGCGGTTTGAGCGCCTTCAATTTGGGGAGCACCCGGCTCAAGGTTTTGCCGGTATCCAGAATATCGTCCACCAGCAACACATCGCGGCCACGCACATCTACGCGTAATTCCTTGGTGAAAATCAGCTCACCGGATTCCGTGCCGAGGCCGTAACTGGAAACGCCGATGCAATCCAATCGCAGCGGCAGGTTCAAATGGCGGATCAGATCGGCGAGGAACATCACGGTGCCGTTCAGCAGCGCGACCACCACGAGTTCGCGCCCGTGAAAATCCTTTTCAATCGCGCGCGCCAAAAGTTTGACGCGCCGGGCCAGTTGCTCATCGGTGATGAGGATTTCTTTGACCTCCGAACGCCAGCGCGCCGGAACGGAAGTTTTGGTTGGGGAAGTTTTTAGTTTAGCGCTCACAACGTTGGCGTGAGCGTAGCGGATTCACGGCGATTGCCGAGAAATTTTTATTTATAACCCGGCGCGCGGCTCATGTCCCGATGAACCGTTCGGCTTCCGCGCGGCCCGGCCCGGTGCAATTTTACAGTGACTTTCGCCGCAAAAATAATAAGGTCATAGGGCGTTAAAAAACACCACCCGGAATTATGCCACTTGAAGATTCAACCGTGATTGATGCGATTCTGCCGCCGGATGCCAACGGCAAGGTCTGCCTCGTCATCACGGATGCGGGCGTGACGACTGATCCAGCGGTGCGGCTCCAGCTTTTGTCCGATAAAATTCAAACTTATGCCCACGAAGTTTGGAGCGGCAGCTTTATCCATGACCATCCTGACAAGCAGGCGGGTGATTTCATCATCAAAGTCGTTTGCCAGCAGCCGCCAACCGACGCCATGCAAGGCATCACTTCCGTCGGTGAATTGGGGCATCAGATCCCGGTGGTCTTTGAGGTTTTAGCGCTCGAAACCCGGGTCGAAGCCGGGCCCGAACCGGAATATCTTTGGTCTGACGTACTGGCCCAAGCCTTTGCCGAGTTCAACAACGACCAGAAATTCTTTGCGATGCAGGCGGAAATGTTGACCGCCGCGCTGGCCTCCGCCGGGACGATGAATTTTGTTTTTGGCCGGGCCTATCGGGGCGACGGCACCGCCCGGGAAATTGTTTCCGTCAGCCAGGGACAACCCGCGGATGAAACCGCCGGCCTGGACGTCATCGCCAAAGCCCGGGCGATGGGGCAGCAATCTGGTTTGGAATTTGAATATTGGTTCGTCATCTACACCGCGCTGCGGGAAGCGGAAGAGCTCGAAGAACCGCAGTTATGGGTGGTGGCGGAAGGCTGGAAACGCGGCCAAAACCGGGGTATCGCCATCGGCCAGATTTTTCAACGCGACGATTCACCCCACGCCGTCGGTGAACCACGGTTGATCGGCATTGTACCCGTGGATGTATTCAACGCCCCGCCGGCCCCGGCGCCCAAGCCAGAAGTAAAGCCGGCCCCCCGCCCTCCCCGCGCCCCCCGCCCTCCATTCCCGTGGCGAATGGTTGCTGCTTCGCTGATGATTGTGGCCATTGCTGTGGCGGGCTATTTTACCCATCAAAAATATCCCGATTGGTGGCGAATGACAAAACCCGCGCAACCGGAGGCAGCCGCGACCACTCCGTCGGCTGCCAACGACTCAACTGACACCAACCCCGCAACCTCAACCGTTGCGGATGATTCCACAGCTTCATTAAACATCTATTCCGCCGAGTTCGTCACGGGCAAGCACGTGGATGATGTGACCGCCCGCCTGCGGGAATTGTTACACGATCAACCGGAGGGCTTTAAAGCCGATGCCAAAACGCTGCTGATTGATCCACCGGATGGAAAACGGAAACATTTGACGATCCGATACAGCTATCAAGGAACCAACTACAGTTTCAATTTTCTGGTGACGAGGAAATTGTCGCTGCAAAGCTTGATTGAACGAACGCAGTCAAAATAAGCAGGTGGTAGCTACTAAGCGGAGCCATCGTACGCACTCCCAATCCCGGGTGAGGCGAGACTCTGTCGAGCCCTAACCTGTTTCAAGTTTCAAGGATTCAGGTTTAAGGTTCAAGGCTCCGTGCCTTGGCGTCTTTGTGGTTTATTTTCTTTCTCTGCATTTCTGCATCCCAGCGCATCATTCATTTCCCGGACGAGCCATTCCGCTTCCAGGCTCGTGGCGATGCTGCTGGCGACGGTGACGCCGCGTGGGCCAGCCGCTGCGCGCATCCGCATCATGACCGCTTGATTCACGTTCGGCGATGAAGGGAGGGAACGATTGCGGGCGGCAAATTCTTCATCGGCACCACGGAGAATGAGCCGGATATCCGTGAAAACCTGCGAGCCGCTTTGCATGCCCGGCTTGGTTTCAAACCGCGCGATATCGCCGGTGGAAAAATTACGCTGCCGCCCAAAGACCAGATAGCGCTTCGTCACCTGAACTTGGGTGGGATTGACAGCAACCCGGCTGGATTTGAACCAGGCAATCAACAATCCCCAAAATATCAGCACATCCACCGCGCCAAAAGTAAGAGTAAAAAAGAGCGATACCCGATGGGTCGCCAGCGCCCAGACAATGCCGCTCCAGACCAGAAAAAATAGCGTCACCATCAATGTCGTGCCGATGTTGCGTGCCGCCGGAAAATAGAATTCGCGACCAGCCGGACCATTGGAGACCTTGATCCGCGAATTTTCGTCTCGGCGGACCTCTTCGATCGGCGCCTGCAGCGCCGCCGTCGGATCAGCCGTACCCACGTCAACCACCGCCCCGGCGACTTTGAACACCGGCAGTTCAAACCGCACCTGAAAATCCGGCCCGGCCAATTTTGCCTTCGCCTCCAACCGCCAAAGAACTGAAACCGTATCCAGCGAGAAACACTGCGGCTTGCCCTCGGGCAATTGAAAGAAAATGGGGATGCCGGTGTGTCCCGGCTCCGGTTCCGGCAAGGTCATTTCATTTTTATAAACTTTTTCTTCCTGCCAGAGAATTTCCTCCTGCACGCTGCGATTTTTGCCGGCGCCGGTGACCACGCGCCGGATGCAGGAAAATGTGAGGTGCAATCCGTGTTCCAATTTCAAGCGGCCGCCGACGCTGATCAGGCCGTTCAACGTGCCGTCCAGCGGAATCGGGATTTGTGCGAGTTCAAAAAAGCATTGCCCAAAACGGCGGCGTGAACGCCAGCGTATAATCACATAACCAATCAAACCAAAAGCCAGCAAGGGGAACAGCAACACGACGAGGACCCCGTAATTGTGCTGATGCCATTCCTGCGGAAAACTCCCCAGCACCGGCGCAGACAGGGCCAGGGCCAGCACCGCCCAGAGCAGCAGGAATTTCAAAGATGCCGGGTCAGAAGGTTTGATTTTCCCCGCCGCCCAGTCTTCCCGCATCATCCACGGTTTATCCGCGTAACGGGTTTTCAAGGCGACGGTCTGGCGGGCTTTTTTTTGCGACCACACCGCTGCGAACATCAGACCAAAACCAACCGTGGAAAAAATCGCGCCGAGCAGGCATAGCATCGGCCCGTCGTGATGGTTGCCGGCGACCCATTTTTTGATGCCGGCAAAGACGGCCACCAAGCCCAATCCGGCAAAGGGTGTGGCGAAGAGAATCAAAAAGACCGTGCCGAAAATGCCAGCGGGTTTGACTTTTTGCGGCTCGAAATCGGATGGCGCGTCGCTCATGGGGCAAATGAATTGCTAGCGGATTCTCCCAGAGCCACACGCCGATTCAATGATAATTCCCGCCATTTTTCGGAATCGGCGCGGCCAGCAACCAACCTTTAACTCATTTTAGCCACAGCTGAACACAGATGAAACACAGATACGGATAAGAAAGTCAGCACGCAGATCGCAAAGCAAAGGGAAACAGACACGGGAGGCACGAATTTCCACAAATGTCTTAAACTTAAAACTCAAAATTAAAAACTTAAAACTCCGAAAACTTCATCCTTCGCCTCTCACCCCATCGCCGGCCAGCGGGCCCGGTCAATCATCCAGCGCAGGATGGCGTAGGCGATGATCACCACTAGAACTTCAGCGGCAATAAACTGCCAGAACCACTCATGCGTCCAGGAAAACGAAGCCAGCCCGGCAATGCCAAAAGCAATAAACATCACGGGAATCATCATCAGACCCCGGCCGGCGGATTTGGCGGAATCCGTTGGCACGGACAACGGCACGCCCCGGCCGCGGAGATTTGGCACCAGCGCAAAAATCGGCAGGGCGATGATTCCCGGCAAGAGTAGGAACAGGGTGTTTAAATCATGCTTTAAAAGCCACACGATCAATCCGACCAACAATAATATCGGTAGCACGAGCAGGCACAACACCGCACGCCGCGCGCCATGGCACAACGCCGCCGGCCCGGCCAGGGGTGCCACGCGAAACACATCCGCCGCCTGCCATTGCTGGGAATATTGTAACAATCGCAAACCCAGCAACGGCACCAGTCCGAGATAAGCCCCGGTAAAGGGAACAAAAAAGTTGGGCGCAGCCGTAGCCGTGGCCTGATGACCATGATCTTGCAGCAAAAAAACAAACGGCAGGATCAACATCGGCGCGATGCCGGGATAGACCCGCAATTTCACGTCGCGGTCACGCAGTAGATAAGCAATCGTCAGTAAAAATGAGGCCCGGGAAACCGGGTCCCGCAACCACCAGCTTAGCGGCGGCAGGCTCACGATCTGATCCAACCAGCGGCGGCGGCCGGATTTTTGACCGCGCGCGGCAACAGTTTCATTGAGTGTTTGCAGGCCGATTTCGTAGCTATGCGCCAATTTCCCGAACGCGAGCCACAACACCAGTGAAGTTGTGGTCACCGCGATGGCGGCCAGCAGCCAGGAGACCATTTGCGAACTGCCGGCAAACGCATCGTCCACCCCGGCAAACCAGGCCGGCGGCAACAGCGCAATCCACCAGGAAGCTTCGTTGATACCCAGGACATGATTCATGTGCACCAGAAGGCGCGGCAAAATTTGGCCGCTCAAAACGGCGGCGATGGCGATAAAAACCTGCGCCATGGTCATCAAGCCATCCAGCCGTTCGCGTCCAAACCAACGCAGGCATAGTTGATAAGCCAGCACAATGGAGCCGGTACAGAACAGCGCTTCGAGCGTCGTGGAAAAAATGTGGATGATCGGGAAACGCCAGCCGCCCGCCGAATTGAAGCCGACATACAGACCAGCCAGATTGAACGCGAAGGCCAGCCACAGCGAAACTTCCACCAGCACCCGAATCTTCGCCCAAAGCATCGTTTGGGGACGAATCGGGCGATGCAGCAGAATGTCCGCCTCTTCTTTATTGAATAAAACCTCGCCGGCGGACGAGGCCACAAACATGCCGAGAAAAACAAACGTCATCGCGTGCACATAGGCGGCGAGCGCAAAAACGGGTTGATGCCAAAAGGACAAGGCCGTGGCGCCAACCAATGCATAAAAAACCAGCGTCAGCGCCAGTTTTTTGCCGA
The DNA here is from genome assembly GCA_036498725.1 of Verrucomicrobiia bacterium. GTDB lineage: Bacteria > Verrucomicrobiota > Verrucomicrobiia > Limisphaerales > UBA11358 > UBA11358. The sequence continues at coordinate 14,222 of DASYEY010000280.1, forward strand.
TCGAATTGGGGGCGGTCGCCCTTTTCAACTGGCGTGCGCTGCGTCCGCGCAGGAACAACGTCAGGAATAACCGGCGCAACACCTTTTCCGGCAGCGGGGCGGCTTCCGGCAAAATCGGCGGGGGCGTGGCGGCGGTTTCGCTCATGGCCGGAAAGTTTTGGCAAAATCTTCCGCGCGCTGTTCCAGTTCCGCACCGCCGGTGAGTTGCGTGAACAATTTCTCCAGCGTGCCGGAATTGTGCGTGGCGACCAATTCATCCGGTTTGCCGTCCAACAGCAATTTGCCTTTGTCTATGATGATGACGCGATGACAGACCCGTTCCACCACGTCCAGGATGTGCGAACTGTAAACGATGGTCTTGCCTTCGCGGGCGAGCATTTGGATCAACGCTTTAAAACCAACAGCCGCATTGGCATCCAGTCCGTCGAGCGGTTCATCAAAGAAAACAACCGGTGGATTATGCAACAACGCAGACGTGATGACCACCTTGCGCCGCATGCCTTTGGAATAAGCGCCGAGCAATTTATCCGTCAACGTTTCAAAGCTGAGGTCGAAGAAGGCGATGAACTGTTTGATCCGGGCGCGGGCGGCATTTTTCGGAATGCCGTAAAGCGCCGCGACCATCTCCAGATATTCAAGGCCGGTGAGGGATTCAAAGACAGCGCCGGATTCCGGCACAAAACCAACGTGGCGTTTGACTTCCAGCAGATCGCGTTGCAGGTCAAATCCCGCGATGGTCGCCTGGCCACTGGTGGGTTCAAGCATGCCCGTGAGCATTTTCAACGTCGTGGATTTGCCGGCGCCATTGGGTCCAAGGAAGCCGACGATCTGGCCGGCAGGGATTTCAAACGACAATTTATCCACTGCTGTTTGCGCGCCAAAAACCTTGGTCAATTGGACGACAGAAATCATGCGCTCCTTAATGCCGCAAGCGCACCGCTTTGGCGATACAATTCAGTGGTTTGCTGTGAAAATCGAGTGTTTTCCCTGAATGTCGCGGAACCTTCCAGGCGAAACCTCAGTCAACGGCCAATCCAATTCATGGCCTGGCCATGGCGGTGGCTGTCACCTTCCATCGCCGACAAAATGGAACAAGGCTTTAAAATCATCGCTACTTCGCCAGGGCCTTGGCGACAGCTTGGGGCAAGGCTTCACCCCGCAAATTCTTGCCAATTATTTTCCCGCTACCATCCAGCAGAAAATTCATCGGGATACCCGTTTCGGCAATGCCGTATTTTATGGCAAACCTGTTTGCCCAAGGCTGGTCGTTACCTTCAAAACACTCTGGCCAGGGCATCTGGTGTTCCTTGATAAAATTCAAAAGTTTCTGCCGGTCCATATCCAGGCTGACGCCAATAATTTCAAAACCTTGGCCGTGATATTTCTGGAACGTGGCGACCACATTCGGAACTTCGCCGCGACAGGGCGCACACCAGGTCGCCCAAAAATCAACCAGCACCACCCTGCCCTTGAAGCTCGCCAGTGAAAGCGGGTGCCCCATGACATCCCGCGCCTCGAAGTCCGGCGCATTCGTCCCGTCCCCCAAAGCCGCCTGAATTTTTCTTGCCTGCAACTGCCCTTCCCGCATGGCAAGATACTGTTGCGGATCGCCTTGCTGCCGGGCTACAAGCACCCAGCCGAATAATCTATGTTCAAAGGTGAAACCAAATGTCTCCACGTGATCAACACTATCGGTAACTGAGTCAGTCATAACGAAGGCCCGATCGTTGCTTCCCGTGTATCTAATCTTGAGAATGGGTTTGTTGGAAACAATGCGCACCGCATTGGTCAGGGCCGCGTATTGTTGCGCTGTCATTCCACCGCTCGGCCTCCAAGGCAGACCGTAGAGCATTAGCGCCAATACGGCAGTCACGATTAGCAGGCAAAAAAACAATAATACCTTTGATGCGGCTTCAAAACGTCGCAGGCCGCCGCGACGTTTGCGAAAGCCAAACCAGCCACATAACAGCCCGGTTAAAATAAGCACCAAGGGAAACAAACCCAGGAACATCGCCCAGAGTCTTGAGTTAATTTTGATCGGAAGCGCCCCGTCAATAGTTACCTCAAAGCCATCGCGGGTAAACATGCCGCACAAGATACTAAATTTAGATAGGACGATGGCTAGCACCCCACAACCAGCCGCCAGCAACAGAAGCCCAAAAACTCCGGCCGCTACTTTGAGCACTTTTTTCATAATAATGTGAAAACTCAAGCCGTGGTGTTCGCTGCCTCAGCTCGATGCCAAGCCATATGGTCATCTATGTCCGTGTCCTGAAATCATAACAAAGCCAAACAAAAAATAAAAAGCCAGCACCGTGACTGCATAGCGTCCCCAAGACCATGATTTCTTGCTAAAAAATCCCCAACCGCCAGAAACCAAGTCGGGTAACCGATATTGGCGGCAACATGGTATTAGGCCACGGTTTCATGGTCTCGGTTTCGTCCAAAATAAATAACCAACTACAATGGCACCCGCCACGGCCATAAATAGAAAAACCCAGCCTAGTAACACAAATACGTTGTGCATCGAGCCGCTCTTTTCCAGCTTTTCTTCCTGCACACTTTCCCGTATCTCAGCGGCAGTCGTTGCATAGTGGTCATCTTCCGGCTCTTGCTGCCATTTTTTTACTGCGGCCAATTCCCTCAGTCCCCATGCCAATGCCGAGCAGCCGCAGGCCGCCGCCCCAAATCTCTGCTGTGAATTTAAGGAGGAAAACACGGCAATGAGGAAATAACTCGCCCCCATCGCGATCGTTAAACGGCCCACCGCCGCGTTTGGTTGTCGCTTCTTCCTTTTCATGGTGTCGAGTGGCCTAGAGGCATAAAAGCCATGGGCGCCAGTGATGGGTTACGAGGCAATTTTTGGTTCATCAATCTCGACTCGATAGGGTGGCGCCTGGTCGCTGAAGAGACAAGCGCTGTGAATGAGAATCACCTGCGGATCGGAAAGTCGCTGCACCACATCACCCGGATGGGCAAACTGCGTCTTACATGCCGGGCATTTCGGATTCGCGCCCGCCCTGAAATGACCGCCACAAGGACAAGCTGGCAACGTCGCCGCGATTCGCTCAACCAGTTCACTGCTTCCCGGCGCACCCCAGGACGCCTTTTTGTCTGCCTCGCGGATGATCGCATTCGAGCAACGGTCACAGTAAAAATGCGGGCAACACTGGCTCATGCCGCTCGACCTCCAGGCATGAACCATGTGCTGGCAAGCCGGGCACATTAGCGTGCCGACCCACGGATCAGTAATTGGATAATGAGCTGTTCGCATGGCGCTTAAATTTCATGTTCAGGTCATTGGGTTCAGCGTGCCATTAATCAAGCTCAGTCGGTTTTCAGCGCCCCAACGTGTCGATATGTGTTTATCAGAGCGCCCGAGGGCGTGGCCTTGCTGCTGACGAGAACAAGCTCACGCGGATCGGCATTGTCCGAAAAAAAGCGTTTGCCACGACCCAGCAAGACCGGGTAAACGATAAGTACAATCTCGTCAACGAGCCCCTGCTCGAGTAGCACAGTTGTCAGTGTCGAACTACCCCAGATGATGAGGTCAGGACCTTCCTCAGACTTAAGGCGGCGAATACCCGCCATGGCGTCCGCACCCAAATTCCCGACCGGACCCCATGCGAGGCCATCCGGCCGATGCGTCACGACATATTTCGTTGCGGCGTTCAGCGCCTCCGCAAACGGACCACCCTTAACCTTCGGCCAGAAGTCGGCCCAGAGATCATAGGTGCGACGGCCCAGCAGCAGATCGAAGTTTGTGCCCTGCGCTTCGGCAAGAGCCGCTGCCCCGGCCGGAGTTCGATACGGTGCCGACCATCCGCCCTGTGCGAAGTTACTGTCGCCGGGCGGCGCGATCACACCGTCCAGCGAGACATGTTCCATGATCTTGATTTTTCTCATTTACGTTCTCTCGTGTTAGAATTTTAAGTATCAGTTGTAATGTCATCCCACTCTTGTCCGCAATATCCGATCAGCCAGTTAAGTGCATAATGACGCTCCTGAACCACACTAAGATAATACTCTTGTGGCACCGGCCGGCCATTGAGTTGCGCATCTCGCACTGCCCAATGTATCTGGTAAATGCTCTCGTTTGCGTCATGAATCTCCGAGTCGAGGCGCAGTTGAGCTGCCGATAACCACTCGGAAACTAAACCCATCAATGGTGGTAGAACGCGCCTCAATCCCTGAACGTCACAAAGGCCCGTTGGCGGTGGTAATTCTGAAACCACGCCAAGCGCCCACAAAAGCGGCGCCAACGCCTCAACTCGCCAGGTCGCATTAGCGCGCTGCTGCTGCGTCGGAATGGCTGACTGCAAAAAAGACCGCTCGTTCGGACTCGCCGACTCCCAAAGCTTTTCTCGCTGCAACCAAGTGACAAGTTCCGTCCGTGGCCCTTCATGACCGGCGGCAATCACTGCATATAACACCAAGCATCGCCGTGCCACCTCATCAGCACCGCGAATCTGCTCCACATATTGAATGTCTTCCGGCATAACGTGCGACTACTAACATTAACGTCCAAAAACTGAGCCATGCGAGAACCGTATTGTCAACGCGGAAGGCGAAACTGATGTTGGCTCCAATGACGCGGTTGGCAACGCATTCATCTTTCACTCTGTGCCGTCAGCAATAAACTCTGTGCCGCAGCATAATCTTCATCACGAACCCAAATCTCTGGTCCTTGATCACCGGCTGGGAACTCGCCTGCCGTGCGAACTTCGCAGGTTATGCCGGCTCTTTTCAAATCCCGTTGAAACGCCGAGCACATCGCGCCGTCAATAAATGCAAATAGATATCTCATATTATCAGGCATATCCCACCTGCTCTCCTTTTCTATGGCGCCAAAAACTCAGAACCAGTGAAAGCGGTAAAAAGATAAAAAACGGCGACATCATAACGACCAAAACCCCTATGACGGTTGGGGCTGCGGTTGAATATTGCATAAAGTACAACAATGGTTAAATACGACCGATCTAAAGGCAGATGGTGTCCAGAAGCTAATTCTGGTCAACCCAAAAATATTGGCTGACCGCCCGAATTTTAAACGCACATCAAACGCTGATTGTCCCGAAGGCACAACTGGAAATTAGCCAGCCACGAAGCGTCTGGTGACTGCCACAAATGTTTTCCGTCCTGAAAGGGCGGTGGAAATATCCGCGACCAGATTCTTGATTGCATGGTCTTTGGCCAACCCGCTCCGGCAAAGATAAAAACCAATAAAGAGTAACTGGAGTGTTTAAAAAAACGTAGCCATTTGCACCTAACTGACGGACGTACAAACGCCACTTCGCCCTCGTCCTCATCGTCATGCTCGTCCTCGTATTGAACTGCGTTTTTTAGTTAGAGACTCGTCACCTCGTCACCTACAAAATCAGCCTAAGATCCGCGGTCTATTTGAAATGCTCTTGTGATGCATTAGGGGATCAATCATACAAACTCTATCAGAAAAAATACGAACCAAATCAGAACTCCGATGTTCCAAACCAGTACAGCCCACCGATGCTGTCGCAACCAGACTCTGAACGTCGGCGTCTCCATCACCCATGACGGCGTCCGAAATAGCCAAAGCAATGAGAGACGCGTCCGGGCAAATTGGCTGATAATGTCGAAGCGACCACACCCTTCGGCACGCCAAAAAAAACCTGCTGGCCTACCGTCTGTCTCCCAAATCTGGCGATGCTGCTCATACTCCGCACGAATCAAACGGTCGAACAGACGTAAAGCATAAAATAACACGATGAGCAACGGAATCAGAAAAATGAATAATACAACTTGCATACGCGTTGATACGCCTAACGACCAAGCATTGAGCGACGCCAAACTCGTGACATTGATCGCGCAGCGGAACTGACCACACCAACACTGGTTGAGACTATTATTGGGTATTGCATAAAGTTCAACAATGGTTAAATACGACCGATCTAAAGGCAGATGGTGTCCGGAAGCTAATTCGGGTCAATCCAAAAACATTGGCTGACCGTCTGAATTTTAAACACACGCCAAGCACTGTTAGTGCCGAAGGCACAACTGGAAATTAGCCAGCCACATTGTGGCTGGTGACTGCCACCCAAATAGGTTCCCGTCCTGAAAGGACGGTGGAAACATCCGCATTTTAATTCCTCGCGCGCATTTCCCTCGTCCTTTCAGGACGAATCAATAGTTTTACCGCAACCAGACACTGCGTGGCTGGCTAATTTCCAAGGTCCCTTTGGGACACTTTTGCCGGGTAAACCCGATAAAATTCCCGACCAAATTTACTAGCTGACGCCAGATTCATTTTGATTCGGTTAATTTTGTAAATTCTGTCAAAAAATTCTCACTGCCCAAAATCGCCAAAACTTTTTTGGCTTCTTTTTGAGAATATTTCGTTATCTATTGAGCGATCGTTGTTCGTGTATCAAAGCGCTCTGGGCGGGAGAACTAAACCTGCTTCCTGTCGTCAACGTCGCATTTGATGATGAAACGTTGGCCTGCGGATCGGAATAGAATGAACGACACCCCAAATCAGGACGTGATCTTGTTTACTGAAGCCTTGCGGCTGCAGGCAACGGAACGCGCAAACTATTTGGATCAAGCCTGTCTCGGGAATGCAGCCTTGCGAGCGCGAGTTGAAGCACTCTTGAAAGCTTACGAAAATGCCGGTGATTTTCTGGCCGAACCTCCGTCTGGAGTACCAATCACGGACACTACTCTCATCGTCGTCGGAGAAAAATCCGGTGATCGCATCGGTCACTACAAGTTATTGCAACAAATTGGCGAAGGCGGGTGCGGCGTCGTTTTCATGGCCGAACAGTTGGAACCGGTTCGCCGCCGGGTGGCCTTAAAGATCGTCAAGCCCGGCTTGGATACCAAAAATGTCATCGCCCGGTTCGAGGCTGAACGGCAGGCGCTCGCGTTGATGGATCATCCGAATATCGCGCAGATATTCGACGCCGGCGCTACGGACAGCGGCCGGCCGTATTTCGTGATGGAATTGGTACGCGGCGTGAAGATCACCGAATATTGCGATCAAAATTCACTGACGACGCGTGAACGCCTTGATCTTTTCAAACAAGTTTGCGGCGCGGTCCAGCACGCACATCAGAAAGGAATCATCCATCGCGACCTGAAACCGTCCAACATCCTTGTCACCACGACTACGGACGGCAAGGCCTTGCCCAAAGTCATTGATTTTGGGATCGCCAAGGCGACCACCGGCCAGCCACTAACAGACAAAACTCTTTTCACCGCTTTCGAGATGTTGATCGGCACTCCGGATTATATGAGTCCCGAGCAGGCCACGCTGACCAGTGTGGACGTGGACACGCGCAGCGACATTTATAGCCTCGGAGTTTTGCTCTATGAATTATTGACCGGCACGACTCCGTTCAACACCACGGAATTGCTCAAGGCCGGCCTCGATGAAGTCCGGCGGGTGATCCGGGAACAGGAACCGATTCGCCCCTCGACGCGCTTGAGCACGATGATCGAATTGGATCTGGCAACGGTGTCGCGGCATCGCGGTTCCGAGGCGCCGAAAATCATCCGCGACGTGCGCGGCGATCTCGATTGGATCGTCTTGAAGGCGATGGAAAAAGATCGCACGCGCCGGTATCCGACGGCGAATGATTTAGCTACGGATGTTGAACATTATTTGCATGGCGAAATCATTCTGGCGCGTCCCCCGGGCTGGCTTTACAAAACCCGAAAACTGGTCACCCGGAACAAATTATTGTTCTCCGGTTTGGGCATCATCTTTTTTCTCCTGGCCGCGGCCTTGGGAATCATGGGCCGGTTATGGGTGGTCGAACGGCAGGCCCGGGAAAACGTGCAGCATCAAGAGGAAGTTTACCGGTTGGAAAGCTTGGGCGTCGCGCAACTGACCCAACAAAAATTGCCGGAAGCAGAAAGCAGCTTTCGGCACGCATTTGATTTGCGGCATCAATTCATGCAAGACCAGCCGCCCAATGCCATGGTGTTCGCCACGTTCATGATGGTTTTGCACAATGAAAACAAAGATGCCGAGCGCTGGGCCTTTATCAAAGAATTCCTCAATCCCAGCCTGTTGTCCCAGCCGGGCTATCATAGCTTATTTACCGACGTGATCGCCGATCAGATGCAAGATTTTGCGGAAAAAGGTCAGTGGCCGAAAGCCGTACCGCTCGCGACTCAACTGGTCGAACATGAGCCGAACCAATCATCGCGTTATCACGCACTGGCGCCCTTGCTGGTGGCAACCCACGATTTGGCGGGATACCAAAAACTTTGCGCTCAGATTGTCGTCCGCTTCAAAGACACGCAAGACCCCTACACCGCCGATCAAATGGCCAAAGATTGCCTGATCCTTCCCGATTCACACGCGGATCTAAAAGTGATTGGCAAGCTGGCAGACGTCGCCGTGACCCAGGGTCGGAAGTCTTCTTCCTATCCATTCTTTGTCTGTTGCAAGGCCTTGGCGGAATATCGTCAGGGACATTTCTCCGAAGTCAAAAAATGGGCAAGCGTGGCCGCGAATGAACCCTTTCCTTTTTCCCAGACTGAAGCCTTCGCCATTTTGGCCATGGCCCAATTTCAATCAGGCCAGACGAATGAGGCGCGACTGGCTTTGACTAATTGCGAGCGGGTCATCCAGGAAAAATTACCCAAATTGAGCAGCGAAAACATTGGCCAGGATTGGCGCGACTGGATCGTTGCCCATTCCCTGCATGATGAAGCGAAAGATTTGATTGAGGGTAATGCTGGGGCAGCCGGAAATTCATCTCAGAAATGAATACCAGCTCTTCCAGCACTTTGAACCCGACCGAATTCCTCAAACATTCTGACGCGGCGACCGTGGCCCTGCCGGCCAAGATTCAGGTTGCTTCGGCGGACGCCAGGGACAAGAGTTCATCCATGGATTCGTGCACGCCCGCAAAAATGTCTGAGGCCACAGCCATCTTGAAGGCGATTGAAAATGGCGACGCCAAAAGCAGCGAACAACTGCTGAGCATCGTTTATCACGAACTGCGCCGGCTCGCGGCATTCAAGATGTCCCAGCAGGCCGCCGGCCAGACGCTTCAAGCCACTGCCCTCGTTCATGAAGCGTGGCTGCGCTTGGTGGGCGGCGAACAAGTCTCCTTCAAAAACCGCAACCATTTCTTTTCCGCCGCCGCCGAAGCGATGCGGCATATCCTGATTGATCGCGCCCGCCGCAAAAAGACCCAACGCCACGGCGGGGACCTGGAACGCGTCAATTCGGATGACTTCGACCTGGCCGCCCCCGGCCCTGACAATCAATTGCTCGCCGTGAATGAAGCGCTGGATAAATTCGCCGTTCAATATGCGGCTCAAGCCGAGGTGGTCAAATTGAAGTACTTTGCCGGCATGACCAATGAAGAAGCCGCCCAGCTTTTGGGGATTTCCGTTTCCACCGTTAAAAATTATTGGAACTTTTCCCGCGCCTGGCTTTTCAAAGAAGTTGCCGGCGAATGAGCTGGCATAATTTTCTGTAACTTTAGTTGTCCTTTTCTTCCGGCAATTTCGTTTGTGTAGGTGTCATCGCGACTATGAAAAAAATTCCAGTCACCTTCCATTCCGTTCAAGCCGGGAACGTTAAAATCTTTTACCGCCAAGCCGGTGATCCAGCCGCACCGAAGATTCTCCTGCTCCATGGCTTTCCCACGGCGAGCCATATGTTTCGTGATCTCATCCCCCAACTGGCGGAAACATATCACGTGATCGCACCGGATCTGCCCGGGTTCGGCAATACCGTCGCGCCCGCCCGCGGGGAGTTTAATTACACCTTCGACAACCTTGCCCGGGTGATGGGCGATTTCGTGGAAGTCTTGGGCCTAAACCGTTTTGCCATGTACGTTTTTGATTACGGCGCGCCTACCGGATACCGTCTGGCACTGACCTATCCCGAACGCGTTGCCGCGATCATCACGCAGAATGGAAATGCCTACCTGGAAGGTTTCAGTGATGCCTGGACGATTTGGCAGGATTATTGGAAAAATCCCACTTTTGAGAATCGCGAAGCGTGCCGGGAATCATTAAGCCCTGCGACCATTCGCGACCTGCAATACTTTTACGGCTCAGATCCCCAGCGCGTTTCCCCGGACGGCTACACCTTAGATATCGCTTATATGAGTCGCCCGGACGCTGAGGAAATCCAGCTCGACCTGGTGCTTGATTATCGGACCAATCCGGCGATGTATCCGGCGTTCCAGAAATATTTTCGCGATTATCAACCGCCGACGCTGGCGGTATGGGGGAAAAATGACCCGCATTTCCTGCCGGCCGGTGCCGAAGCGTATCGGCGTGACTTACCGAACGCAAAAGTTGTTTTCTACGACACTGGCCATTTCGCCCTCGAAACTCATGCCACCGAGATTGGCGGTGAAATTTGCCAATTTCTTGCCAAGGTTTATAGCGACAACTAATTGCAACATCGCTTTCAGCCCGACCAAGTGAAAGAAAAGAAATCATGACAACCTCAAAAACTGCGGGAGACTTTTGGCCGGACAAAGCCCGGCTGGTCATCTCGATCTCAATGCAATTTGAAACCGGCGCGCAACCTGCACGCGGCGCTGGCAGCCCCTTTCCACCCCTTGATCCAAAGTATCCTGATCTCCCTGCTCAGAAATGGTATGACTACGGTTTTAAGGAAGGCGTTCCCCGCCTGCTTGACCTGTGGGATCGGGTCGGCGTAAAAGTGACTTCCCACATGGTCGGCCAGGCAGTTGAAAAGCATCCGGCTTTGGCCAAAGAAATTGTGGATCGCGGCCATGAAGCCGCCGGGCATGGCGAGACTTGGGAACCACAATATTCCATGACTCCCCAGCAGGAACGTGCCGGCTATCAAGCCAGCATCAATACCATCCAACGCGTCACCGGCACCCGCCCGGTTGGCTTCAATGCCTTCTGGCTGCGCGGCACACCAAATACTCTAAGCATCTTGCAGGAGTTGGGATTCACCTATCATATCGATGATATCAGCCGGGATGAACCGTTCACCGTGGCGGTGAATGGCAAACCGTTTGCCGTTGTTCCCTATACCATACGCAACAATGATATCGTGCGATTTGATTCCCCGGCCATGACCAATGCCGGTTTTTTGCAGGACCTTAAAGATGATTTCGATGTCCTGTATAATGAAGCCGCGACCCGCCGCCGGCTGATGTCCCTCAGCACTCATGATCGCATCTCCGGCACCCCCGGACGCGTGAAAGTGATTGAAGATTTTATAAAATATGCCCAAAAACATAGCGGCGTGAAGTTCATGCGAAAGCATGAAATTGCCGAATACGCTTTGTCGGCGGCGCAAACGCCACACGAAACCGATTGATTTGGTATACTGTGAAATAAAAAACGTCCGCTGCTTTTAAGGCAGCCACGTTCGCAAACAACTTTAAATTTCCGAACCGATACAAAAAATTTATGAAAAAGACGATCCCGAAGTCCGACGAATACGACATCCTCGTGCTGGGCAGTGGTGAAGGTGGCAAATATCTCGCCTGGACCATGGCGAAACAAGGCAGCAAAGTCGCCGTCATCGAAAGGAAGTTGATCGGCGGTTCCTGTCCGAACATTGCCTGCCTGCCGAGTAAAAACATCATCCACAGCGCAAAGGTGGCCTCTTATTTTTTCCGGAGCGAAGAATTCGGCATCACCAAGGAGAATTGCAAAATCAACATGTCGGCGGTCCGTGACCGCAAACGTAAAATGGTCACTGGTCTGGTCGACATGCACCTCGCAAAGTTCAAAGAAAGTGGAGCGGAACTGCTCATGGGATCCGGTCGTTTTCTCGATGCAAAAACTATTGAGGTTACCCTTCCCGATGGCAGCACCCGGATCGTGCGGGGAAAAAAGATTGTCATCAATACCGGCTCGCGCGCGAAGATTGATCCCCTGCCCGGCTTGCTCGAAGCAAGTCCCATGACCCATATCGAAGCGCTCGAACTAGATCGCATTCCGGAACATCTGATTGTTCTGGGCGGCGGTTATATCAGCCTGGAACTCGCCCAGGCGATGCGCCGCTTTGGCAGCCGCGTGACCATCGTTGAGCGGAATCAATCCGTCGTGCACCGCCAGGATGCCGATGTCGTGGAAGGACTCCAGACCCTCTGCCGGGATGAAGGCATTGAAATCGTCACGAACGCCAAGGTCATTCAAGTGGAAGGAAAATCCGGCGATTCAGTCAAAATTAAGATCGCCCAAGCGGGAATTGAAATTGTCCTGACGGGTACCGATATCCTGGTCGCCGGTGGCCGGACGCCCAATACCAAAGACATCGGACTGGAATTGGCCGGCGTCGAGTTGACGAAGGATGGTTATGTCAAAGTCAATGAACGGCTGGAGACGACCGCTGCCGATGTTTGGGCCATGGGCGATTGCGCCGGTAGTCCGCAGTTCACTCACATTTCGTTCGATGATTTCCGCATCGTGCGGGATAATATTTCGGGCGGCCAGCGCGTGACCACTGGACGACAAGTGCCTTTCTGCCTGTTCACTGATCCGGAAGTTGCGCACATCGGGTTGAGCGAAAAGGAAGCCAAGGCACAGGGCATCACCTATCGGTTGGCGAAAATTCCCATGCTGGCGAATTTGCGCACCCGCACCCTTTCCGAAACGCGGGGCTTTATGAAAACATTGATCGCTACCGACAGCGACCGCATCCTCGGTTTCACCGTCTTCGGCTTTGGCGCGGGAGAAATCATGTCTACGGTTCAAGTCGCCATGCTTGCCAATCTACCCTACACCACGTTGCGCGATGCGGTCTTCACTCATCCAACCTTATTGGAAGGCCTCATCTCTTTATTTTCGGCGGTCCCACCCATCAATGAAAAATCCACCGGAGGTGCCCAATGAAGGCGATCGGTTATACAACAACAGGTTCGGTTGAGGTCCTTAAAGATCTTGAGCTACCCAAGCCTGCACCTGGCCCGCGCGACCTTTTGGTCGAAGTCCGGGCGATCTCGGTGAATCCCGTGGATACAAAAATCCGCGCCGGTGGCGGCCCCGGCAGTCCGGAAGGCGAAGCGAAGATTCTGGGTTGGGACGCTGCCGGCATCGTCACCGCTGTAGGTGCCGAAGTAACGCTTTTCAAACCGGGCGACGAAGTTTATTACGCCGGCTCAGTGGATCGTCCCGGTGCAAATGCAGAATTCCATCTCGTTGACGAACGGATCGTTGGCCGCAAATCTAAAAAAATTACGTTTGCCGAAGCGGCTGCTTTGCCGCTCACCACCATTACGGCGTGGGAACTGTTATTCGACCGTTTAAAAATCCCCAAGCAGAAAACCATCAACGGTTCGCTCTTGATCACCGGCGGCGCCGGGGGTGTGGGTTCAATCGTTTCGCAACTGGCGCGTTGCCTGACCAATCTAACGATCATCGCGACCGCCTCGCGACCGGAAACGCGCGCCTGGTGTCAGGAAATGGGCGCGCATCACGTTATTGATCACACCCAACCGCTGGCGGCTCAGGTGAAAGCAATTATGCCCGGCGGCGTAAACTATGTCCTCGCGCTGACCCGCACCGAGACCTATTTCGATCAAATCATCGAAGCCATGGCACCGCAAAGCGCCTTGGGCCTTATTGAAAATGTGGCCGCGCCGCTGGACATCAATAAATTGAAACCGAAGAACATTTCGCTGCATTGGGAATTCATGTTCGGTCGCGTGCGTTATGAAACTCCCGACATGTTTGAACAAGGCGTTTTGCTGAACGAAGTCTCGCAATTGATTGAGGCAGGGAAAATCCGTTCCACGCTGCGAGAAAACCTCGGCCCCATCAACGCGGCGAATTTGAAAAGCGCTCACGAACTGCTGCAAAGCGGCAAAACCATCGGGAAAATCGTCCTGGAAGGGTTCTAAACCAAGTGAACCGGATTAAACCGAATCCGGCATAAGCCGGTTGCTCCTATCTCAGATTAAAATGCAACGGACTCACGTCCGCTGGCTGCTCCATGCCTAAAAACAATCAAATCGTGACACGAATCACTAAAAATATTTCAACCAAACACGTTTAACCAACCAGCTATGACTCTCAAAAATCAAATTTCTTACGTTTTAGAAAAAGCGGCGAAAATGGACAAGCTCGGCGTGGCCGTCACGCGGTTCGGCCTGATCATCGTGCTAATGTGGATCGGCGGTTTGAAAATCTGCCGGTTTGAAGCGCAGAGTATTGCCCCTTTTGTCGCCAACAGCCCGTTGATGAGTTTTTTTTACGCCGATCCCGGCAATTACAAGTCACATATGAATCCCGAAGGCGCCGCCGTGCCGGCAAATATCGAATGGCACGAAAAAAATCGCACTTTCATTTTTGCCGATTGCCTGGGTGCCGTGATTGTGCTGTACGCGTTGTTGCTTTGCTTCCATCCCTGGCGACCGGAAATAGCGGCGTTGGGAGGTTTTTTGGTGTTCACCATGTCGTGTGCCACACTGTCGTTTCTCATCACCACCCCGGAATGCTGGGTGCCGGCACTCGGTGATCCCGATCATGGTTTCCCTTTCTTAAGCGGAGCCGGACGACTGGTGATCAAAGACGCTATCATGATGGGTGCGGCTCTGGTCGTGATGGCGGACTCCGCCAAGGCATGGTTGCGAAAACAAAATGAAACCAATGTCGCGGCTTAAATCATAAAACCATAAAAACCATGATTACGCTTGAGGAAAAAAGCGATCTCGCCACCAAATTCATCACCGGTTTGCGCACCCGTGATGCCAACCTGCTTCGCTCGATCATGCTGGAGAATCTAGTGTGGACCCTGCCGGGAAATAGTTTGATTTCTGGTGCGGCCGAAGGAATTGACGCGGTCATCCAACGCTCACAAATGATTGTGGACTATGGCGTGAACTTTAACCTCAAACACATTCTGATCGGCCACACTGGCGTCACGCTTTCCCTGCACAATACCGCCCGGCGGGGAAATCTGTTGTTCGACGAACATCTGGCCACGGTGTTAGACCTCCAAAATGGCAAGGTATCTGCCATCAATACTTATTTGTCAGACGTCGAGATGCTCAATCAATTTTTTATTCCGTTCTGATTTATCATCCATTTTCGACATTAAAATTCCAGCAACCCAGTCATGAAAGCCATAATCATCTACGATGATCAGACCGTTGCGATCAGCGCCAATGCGATGCTGCAGCGGGCGGCAAATTACGCCGATGTTGCCATCCACTGGCATATCAGCCCCTGGCGGATGGATATGCTGAAATTTTCCGCCATCGCCGATGAGGCTCTGGCCATGGCAATGGACGCTCACCTGATCATTTTTGCCGGCTTTCACCATCAATCCCTTCCCCAATGCCTGCATGATTGGTTGGAAAAATGGGTGGTGCGACGGCAGATACCAGGAGTTGCCTTGGCACTGATTGGCGATGGCGACGATGGCGGGGCGTCTGAACTGGCAAAATCCTTGTCTCGCTTTGCCGAACATCACGATCTCAATGTCATCACCAGTCAGGCGAAGCCCGATGAAAGTGCGGTTTGCCTCTCTAACAATCCGGAAAACGTGCTGACGTATTCCCTGGTGCAACCACATTTCTTGAGTCTTTCAAACCGTGGTGCGTATCAAAATTGGGGTCTTAATGAATGAAGCTGGAAAATAAAAATGGTCGCAGCGGTAAAATACTGAGACAGTTGAATTGGGGCGGAAAAATATTCTTAAAATGAAAACGATTGAAGCCAGTCAATTATCCAAAGTGGATTTGGGGTTGCGTTATATTTCCCTCGGCGCCGTGCTAGCGAGCTTTGCCTTATTATTTTTGTATGCCGGTGGATGGCTCACGCCCCGCGCCCTCACGCCAGCCAAGATGATCAATACTTTTGAACAGACCGGCGGCACGCATCCGGGGTTTCGCCGGAATCACGCAAAAGGCGTTGGCGTCAGCGGCTATTTTGAGGCGAATGGCAACGGCGTCGCGCTTTCCAAGGCCGAAATTTTTCAATCCGGGCGCGTGCCGGTCCTCGGGCGATTTGCCCTGGCCGGTGGCCAACCCTATCAAGCGGATATGGCGCACACGGTTCGCAGCCTCGCACTCCTCTTCAAGCTGCACGACGGCGAAGAATGGCGCACCGGCATGAATGCCATTCCGGTCTTCCCGGTTAATTCCGCCCAAGGTTTTTACGATCTATTGCTCGCCTCAGCGCCCGATCCCGCCACCGGCAAACCCGATGCCGCCAAAATGAAAACGTTTTTCGGCCAGCATCCTGAATCCGCCAAAGCCATGCCGTTGATCATGAATTACCCTGTTTCGTCAGGCTTTGCCAACAGCACTTATAACAGCCTGAACGCATTTCGGTTTATCAACGAGGCCGGAACCAGTTTGCCCGTCCGCTGGGCAATGGTGCCCGTCCAGCCTTTCGTGCCCGTTGCTGCCACGGTGAAAATGAATACAAACTATCTGTTCGACGCCCTGGCCACGAATATCCATCAAGCACCATTGCAATGGCGTCTGCTCGTCACCATCGGCCAGCCGGGAGATGCGACCGCAGATGCCACGATTCCCTGGCCTACGAATCGTCAGCAAGTGGACGTGGGAATCCTGACGATTGACCGGATTGAAAGCGAAGCCACCAGTCCGGCGCGCGATCTCAATTTTGATCCACTCATTTTACCGAATGGAATCAAAGGTTCCGATGATCCCTTATTAAGCGCGCGATCCGCGGCGTATTCACAATCCTTCACCCGTCGCGAAGGTGAAACCAAAACACCCAGCGCCGTCTCCCCGGCGGAAACGGCAAAAACCACCAATAGCCAATGAGCAATAATCCCACTCAATTCGCCCTGCTCTCGCGCATCCTGCATTGGCTGATGGCCGCGCTATTGCTGGCGATGCTTTTCATCGGCGCGTCCATGGTGGTTTCGTTGGGCGATTATCACCGGCTGGTTGCCATCCATCGCCCGCTCGGCATCTTGATCCTGATTCTCGCTGCCATCCGGTTCATCAACCGGATGTTTTCCACCCTGCCGCCTTTTCCGCCAACGATGTCCGCGCGCGAAAGAAGGTTTGCGTCGTGGAGTGAAAAGTTGCTCTATGCCTTGATGTTCGCCCTGCCCCTGGTTGGCTGGGGAATGTTATCCGCCGGTCATTATCCGATCGTGATGTTCGGGCCGGTGCATCTGCCGCCCATCCTGCCCGCCAACCCGCTGCTCTACGCCATTTTGCGCAAAACACATACGATGCTCGCATATCTTCTGTTCTTCACGTTTCTCGGACATCTCGGCGGCGTGTTGTTTCATACTCTCATCGTCCGCGACCGGATTCTCGATCGCATGGCCCTTTGGCCAACCCGCTCCGGCAAAGATAAAAATCAATAAAGAGCAACTGAAGTGTTTAAAAAACGTAGTCAATTGCACCTAACTGACGGGCGCACAAACGCCACTTCGTCCTCGTCCTCATCGTCATGCTCGTCCTCGTGTTGGGGTGGCATTTTTAGTTAGAGACTCGTCACCTCGTCACCTACAAATTCAGGGAACGCAAACCCGCGCTTCGCGCAACCTTTGCTTGTAGAGAACTCGCTGGCAGTTTGAGCAGCGATGTTTCTACCCAGAATCCCAACGGGATTCAAATCATCCAGCCCAGCGTTGCCACGTAGGGGCTACGCTGGGTCAACGGCGCGATTTGTCTCTACCCTGAAAGGGTTGAAGCGGTTTACACGATTTGATGCAACCCTTTCAGGATTTTTCGATTATTCATTGCAATCCCAAGTGAGCGCCTGCGTCGCAACCTTGGGCTGGAGGACTAAATCCCTCGGGATATCAGGCCACAGTTTCACTAGCTCTCTCTGGCTGTCGTCTGATCTCACTCCAATAGGCCTCGCGCACATCTTTATCAATTTTAACGGGCGTGCCGCCACCATACAACGCATCACCGCCCCGGCGCTTGGGACCGGAAATCCAGTAATCCTCACCCGTCTCAACACAAAAATAATTGGCCTTGCATCCTTTGCCCTTGAGACTCTGGAATGTCTGACCATCGTAGTAAAGGGTACGCCCGGTTTTGGAAAAGGTGACGCGACCTATACGCGCCGGCCCCGTCAACACTCCCGCTTTGCACTCAATGTACATTATCCGCCCGGCTTGCGCTCCGGCCTTGCGCGTGGGTGACACAGCAAGGTCATTGCTACTAGATGAGTCGCTCAGGGCAACCTCCAGCTCCGTTGTCTTTCTGCTCGATGATTTTGGCATAGTGTACTTATAGAGTGTTAACACGCGCTGCTCGGCGTCGAGAAACCGTAACGCGCTGGACAGCAAATGATTTGTTTTACGCGGGCTTTGTCCTTTTTGATTTGCGGTTCTTTTTCCAGCTGAGCCAGGGTTTCCCCTAAAATTTTCCGCTTGTTCCCGGCCAGCTCTTTCAGCCGGTAATGCGTCCATTTGCCATCGCGCCGCGCGGCCACCAGTCCGGATTTTTTTAGATAAGCCAGATGGCGGGAGATTTTCGGCTGGTTCGTTTGCAGCGTGCCCTGCAAATGGCACACGCAAATCTCTCCGTCTTTTATCAGATTGAGCAGGCGCAGGCGGTTCTCATCCGCCAGGGCCGCATAAAATGAAACCATGTCACGCATGAAAAACATATACGCGTTGACATATCAGTAAACAAGCTCCAATATAAATACGCATTAGCGTATGCGTCTAAAGCTGAAACCACTCATCGCTGAATTTATCGGCACCTTTGCCCTGGTATTCGCCGGCACGGGCGCGATCGTCATCAACCAAGTCAGCGGTGGCACCGTGACCCACGTTGGCATTGCCTTGACCTTCGGTCTGGTGATCATGGCGATGATTTACGCGGTCGGAGATATTTCCGGGGCCCATTTCAATCCCTCCGTCACCAGCGCATTCTGGCTTTCCGGACGCTTTCCCGCCGCGTTGATCATGCCCTATATTGCCAGCCAATGTTGCGGGGCATTCGCGGCCAGCGGCGTTCTCCGGTTTTTATTTCCAACCGATCCGA
This sequence comes from Verrucomicrobiia bacterium, assembly GCA_036498725.1. Classification (GTDB taxonomy): domain Bacteria; phylum Verrucomicrobiota; class Verrucomicrobiia; order Limisphaerales; family UBA11358; genus UBA11358. The sequence continues at coordinate 33,157 of DASYEY010000280.1, forward strand.
TGCTGGGCAGCACCCTGCCGGCCGGAACCGAAATGCAGTCCTTTGTTTTGGAACTCATTCTTACGTTCCTTTTGATGTTCACCATCTTGAACGTCTCGACGGGCGCGAAGGAAAAAGGTGTCACGGCGGGAATTGCCATCGGCGCGGTCATTGGGCTTGAGGCCATGTTCGCCGGACCCATTTGCGGCGCATCGATGAACCCTGCCCGTTCCCTGGCACCCGCCGTTGTCTCGGGCCACCTGGAGCATCTTTGGATTTATCTGACGGCGCCGGTTGCGGGCGCATGGCTTGCCGTCCTCGCATGTCGCGGTTGCCAGGATTCCACCTGTTGTCCCACAACTCAAAAACCAAAGTGAATTTATGCAATTATCTGAACTAAAAAAGTTGCTGGCAGAAAATACCGGACGAAACATCCGTTTTGTCCTGCCCACTGGCACGAAAGCCCCGCCCCACGCCCATGTCACCGAAGTGGCTCTGATTGAAAAGAGCTTTATAGATTGTGGCGGCACCTTCCGCACCGATTCAGTCTGCCGTTTGCAAACCTGGTTTGCCGATGACACCGACCACCGCCTGACAGCCGGCAAACTCCTCGCCATTCTGGACCAATCTGCCTCTTTCCTTAAATCAGACGCGCTGAAAGTGGACGTAGAACATGAAGCTCCATTCGTTTCGCTGTTTCCGATTGATGAACTCAAAGTCGAAGACGATGCGTTGACTGTCTGCCTGGGCATCAAGCACACGGCTTGTCTTGCCGAAGACAGATGTCTCCCGCCGAATTTGAACAAGCCGTCCATTCTCACGCGCCTGCCAACGTTCACAGAAAAGAAATGTTGCTAACCAATTAATTTATATGCCAACCACCAAACCGATAGTTCTGATTCTATGCACCGGCAATTCCTGCCGCAGCCATCTGGCCGAAGGATTTTTGCGGGCGGCAGCGGGTGATATTTTGGACGTGCAAAGCGCCGGCTCAAAACCGGCCGGCTACGTTCACCCCATCGCGATCAAAGTCATGCAAGAGGCGGGCATTGATATTTCGCAGCATCGTTCAAAACATTTGAATGAATTTTTGGAGCAGAACGTTGAAACGGTGATAACGGTTTGCGGCAATGCTGACCAGGCCTGTCCAATTTTCCCCGGCCAATTAAACCGCCATCATTGGGCATTTTATGACCCGGCCAAGGCCGAAGGCAGCGAAGAACAAATTTTACAGGTATTCCGGCAAGTGCGGGACGAAATCAAACGGGTTTTTGATGCCTACGGCGCCGGACGTCAGGATGCGGTCATGCAGGCAAAAAGTTGATCTCCGGTTTTTCGGCACCCAACAATTTAGTTTGCCACCCCGGAACGCGAAGCTTTAGGCTTCGCACATCTTCCGCATGGGCAAACGCAGGAACATAAAAGGTTTCACCCTGATTGAATTGCTGGTGGTTATTGCCATCATCGCCGTTCTCGCCGCGTTATTATTACCCGTATTGAGCCATGCCAAGGCAGGCGCATTACGGACCACGTGCTTAAATAATTTGAGGCAGGTAAATTTAGGAGTGCGGATGTATTCCGATGATTCTAACGATACCACACCCAACCCAAAAGTTAATGCCAGCATCACCAATTCCCCTGTTATTGGCTATAAGGAGTTGATGAAGCAGTACGTTGGACTGCACGGAGCAGCTTCGGCCCGGGATAAAATTTTCTCCTGCCCGGCCGACACGTTCTACTACGACTGGCAACATGGCCTGGTGAAAGATAGCCACCATAATCAATCTCTTTTCGATTTTTCCAGCTACACTTTTAACGGGATGAATTTGAATTCCAATCCCACCAATATTACTTTGCCCAATGGCGAACACATTATTCCCCGGTTAATACAAATGCCCGGAATTGGCGGCCTTAGCGTCAGCTCAATTAAGCATCCCGCAAGAACAATTTTGGTTGCAGAATCCCCAACGTTCTTCCCTTACTCGTGGCACGCGCCTAAACCGTATCAACCTGGAGGTGTGCAGCCGAAAGGGTTTGCCTTGTTTAATAATGCCGAGGATATGGTAAGCTTTGTGGATGGCCATGTTGCCTACACAAAAATTTACTGGGGCAATATAGTCACCAATGGCGGGTTTATGTCCTGCTTTTACGATCCCCCACTTGATTATAATTATCAGTGGAGTGGAAATTAATTGATGACAGCGCGCATTCTGGAATTTTTTCACCTCCCGGTCGCAGCCTGAGCAGACTCAGTGGTTTTGGCTTTGGCCAATGAATCGCGACCGGTTTGCCATTCAATTTACTCAACAATGTTTCACCGCCTCGCATGCGGGCGTTGTCCCACGAATAAAGATCTGGCCCGAATGCCGGTTTAGAGCGGTTCAAGAAATACAGCGGCCGTTCGGAGCGAGGATTTATGGGTTTAGGCGAGGCTTCGGCGCCGGACGTCAGGACGCGCTCAAGCAGGCGAAAATATGATCTCCGTTTTTCGGGCACCCGACAATTTGGTTTGCCACCCCGGAACGCGAAGCTGAAATTTCGCCCTACGATTTTGCCCGTTTAAGAATATAAAGTGGTACTCCCCGGGTGCTAACGGTGGCTGTCACCAGACTCCAACCTTGGTTTCCAAGTTGATTTAACTGCTCTTCTGATGCCGTCCCTGAAGGATATTCAACTTCTTTATATTCCCATTTGGCAGCGTGTGGCGTAGTGCAACAACCGGCTAGAAATAAAGTGCTGGCTGCGAGTATGGGAGTAATATGTTTTTCATGGTGTTTTTTTGCTTAAAGCACAATTTCAACTTGATGACCAAGAACCACGCCAGCGCCAAATCATGACCTGAACTGCGAAAATAAAAGCGTGAGAACAGATGTCCCCAGTGATGTGTTAGGCCACGAATCGTTCATATCTCAAAATTAAATGATAAAGAATGATGCCAGGCAAAGCGCAATCAAAAGTGGTCCCAACCAGCGCAAATGTCGCTTGAAACTTGGACGCCACTGCAAACCTCCGACCAGCCGGTCGCCAGCTAATCCATAACCGTAAGCCGTAGCCCAAATGCCGACGACCAAAAATATAATCGAACTGCTTAACTCAAAAATATGATCAAAAGCAATCATGCGTCTCGTAGCCTAACGATCAAAAGCTGAACCACAGCTACCGGAGCGTGACTCCCAAATGCAATTGCGACGATCAAATTTCATATCAAGGTCGAAACCCAAAGCATAGTGGTCGTTGGGGGTTGCAATTACTTTTCATCCTGAAAAAGCAACGGGACAAATTCCGTTAAATACCGCCTCCAATTGAGGAAGCTATGGCCGCCGGTGGATTGCACCCAAGTGTAACGTATGTCTTTGGATTTTAGCCAGCTGCAAAGCTGCTGGTTGCTGTCGAATAAGCGATCATCTTTTCCACAAGCAATCCAAAGCAATCGCAATTTACCATTCGCCGTTGCATCCAGAGTCGGGAATTGCGCCGCCGAGTTTGTGTTCAAGCCGCCCGAACTGAACGCCCCGATCCAGGCGAATTTTTCGAGATGATTCAAGCCGACGTTCAAAGATTCCGCGCCGCCCATCGAAAGTCCCGCGATGGCCCGCGACTGACGATCGGTTGAGACGCGATATGATTTTTCCACTTGCGGTAGCACCTCCTCTAATAATGCCTCACTGAATTTGTCCGCGTTTTGCTGCCAAAGGCCCGGCTCACGCACCCGCGACCAACCGCCTTTGACAACGTCCATCGTGCCGTAGCCCAGGGGCATCACGATGATCATCGGTTTTGCCGCACCCCGGGCGATGAGATTATCGAGTATAACATTGGCGCGTCCGACGGTGGACCAGGCGCTCGCGTCATCACTGTACCCATGCAATAGATACAAGACGGGGTAGCGTTTTTTAGCCGAAGCATCATAGCCGGGTGGAGTATATACGATGAAATCACGGTCATCCCCGGCGATTGCGGATTTGTAAAAATGTTGATGCAATTCTCCGTGCGGGACGTCGTTGAGTTCCCATAATAGCGAAGCGGGACCGGGCACATGCAGCAGGCTCTCAGTGTTCAGCAGATTATATTTTAACAAGGGGTTGCCCGGATCAATCACCCGCAGGCCGTCAACCGAAAACGAATAAGAATAAAAATCTGGCGCCAGCGGCTGGGTGGTTAACGTCCAGGCACCATGCGAATCTCGCGTCATGGTGGAGTCGCTGACGCCTTCGCAATGCAGCTGAACGTCTTTGGCGGCGGGCGCCCATAAACGGAATGTCACCTGGCCATTGGTCTGAATATCCGGTGAAAAGACTGGTTGCGCCGAAGCTGAGCTTGCGGCCATTAGAATTACCAGGAGAATATTTTTCATGGGAGTGTTTAAATCAATAACCCCAAGGGCATTTAACATCAACATAAAATTTGCGCTGAAATATGGAACGCAAAAATAGCCGCAGTTGGCTTCAGTGATAAGTCAGGTGCACGTCTTATGGCGAAACAATATGACATTTTGCTACAGCGTTACTCCGATCATCAAAACCAATTATCCACGACTCACCGCAAATAGAAAATGGCGGGCAGTAATGAAACTGCCGAACACATCTGATGCCATTTTTGGCTGACGAAAAATTTTCATCCCAGCTAATGTCCGTCTGCAACTCCGATGTGATAAATGTTGGCTGTCCGAACAACTCAACCACCTGCATCTGTGAATCATCTCGCTGAACTCGTGCAAACGCCTGTTCTAATACCCCTGTCCGATGCCAAACCCAGCAAAGCCAGAAAACCAAACTCATAAAAAGTACCGCCAGACATTTACCAATAAGTTTCATGAGAACGCAATGTGCCTAACAATTCAAAGCTGATCTATGTGAGACGAACCGCCCGCATCCTGAAAACGGAAAGTCGGTGCGTAGCAGATGCTGCCTGAATCCTTGTCTGTCTGCTCACGCATCTCAATCACCGTGCCGCTCGTCCGCTGCGCAACCCGCGTGAAATGCCAGGTGTAAAGCATCGTGCCAAGTGCGCCAACTAACGCAGCGCATCCAAGGACAATGACAACCCAGGCGATAGTTGGGCGTCTCGTGCCCTGGACTTGTCTGGCAGACTCGCGCATGGAACGCAAAAAACCGAGCATGAAGCCGACGCTGATGCCTACGACCAGAACAGCTATGATAAGAATCAATGTACCCATACGCGTGTAACCGCCTAATGTGCAAGAACCAAGCCACCACCAAACTGTGACGCCGAGCGCACAAATGAAACCAAAGGCGCACTAGCGGCTGGCTTTGATGTATTAAGCCTGGCGCTCATCCTTTTCTGGATTTGCTTTCTTAGGTGATGAATCCGGGTAAGTAAAATTTGTCACCCGGTCTGCTCCACGTAAAAGAAAAAGGCCAACCACGACACACATCACGCCTGCTGCCAGATAGTCGCTACCGACAAAGGAGCCGATGTTTTCATGATGCATCCACATGAATAAAGCCGAATATAAATACCAAAATCCCCAGATAAATGCCACCAAACCAACGACCCTGACAATCAACCCAAAAAACTCTTTTGCTTTCATAAATGTGATGTGTCTTATCAAATATTCCACCAAATTTTCGCCACTCTAATCCCGCTTTAAGGCTGTGTCTATGACATTTACTCACAAATGACCCTGCCCGGTTTCGGCTGCAATTTAAGCCGTAGGATTTAGTTCACATTAAATTTTTGGAGAAGAATAGCTGTCGCGACCACTAACTTTTCCACGCTCGACAAAATTATTTTTTAAGACAATCCTGCAAATATCTGAACCGTCAAATGATTTCACTGATCTTTAACACATCCAAAAAAACATACCCTCTATGAAACCAACTTTTCGCACCCTGATGCCGACCGCGCTTTTGATGCTGGGCTTTGCCGTCTCGAGCCAGGCCCAAACGCCCTTGTACGATATCCAATTCGCCAATCCTTTCTCCGGCGACCCTGACCACCCGCAAACGGGCGCCGCCGTCATCGGCAGCTCAGGCGACGTATGGAATTATGCGACGAATTTTAATTTCACCCTCAACACCGGTTCCATGGCCTTGGCCAACACATCGGGGAGCCTTACCTCGGCCACCATCACCTATGGCGGACTTGGCTTGGACAGCAACACGGCCAATGGATTTAGCAGTACTGCTTATGCCGGTCTGATGAGTGGCTATCTGTTTCTTTATACCGGTGGTCCAGCAACCATCAGCATTACCGGATTGAACGCTTTAAGCACCTACACCATCTATCTCTATACCCAAGGCGATAATACCGCCGATGGCCGCCAACTGGCCGCGACGACGGGCCTAAGCAGCCTCACCGCCGCGCCGACGGACGAAAACGCGAGCACGTTTATTGCCGGACAAAATTACCTCGTGCTTTCCGGTGAAACCGACGGCTCCGGAACCCTGGGCTTGACCTACAGCATCGCCGCCGATGAGGCTGACATCAACGGACTGCAAATTTTTGAAGCCGCACCCGCACCCGAGCCGTCCACCTATGCCCTCGCTTTGGCCGGGGCGTCCTTGCTGTTCTATCGCCGTCGGAAATAATTTTGTGCGATCAAGTATTTAGAGTATTTTAAATAAAATTGTAGCCAGCTTTTAGGTGTTTAACCCAAATTCTTCCTCCACCTCAAATGATGTTTGTGCTGAAAGCACAATCGGATATTAGCCAGCTACGAAGTGGCTGGCAGCTGTCATCAAAATGTTTTTCCGTCCTGAAAGGACGGTGGAAACGTCCACAGCTTAACTACCCGCGCGCGTTTCCGTCGTCCCTTCAGGACGAATTTCCGTTTTACCATCACCAGACACTCCGTGTCTGGCTAAGTTCCGGCGTCGCTCGGCGACTAAACCTGACGCCCTAGGCTGAAGCAATCTTCCCGATACAGGGCTATAGTTTTATTCAAAACGTCTAGCCGGCAGCCGTTCCGCAAGGAGCGGCTGTTTTTATTAAGAGCAGACATATGACGAATGACCGACATGACGATTGTATCGCTAGAAGCTGAACCACAGCATAAAGGACGACACGTGAGAAATCGTATGCGACTCTCACCGTTCACCTGGACGCGGTGTCAGTTCAAGTCATCTTCATAAAGCGGCAATCCGGTCGCTTCTGATAAATCCTCTCCGGCTTTATTCGCCTCGTAGCAC
>DASYEY010000281.1:0-12710 GCA_036498725.1 Verrucomicrobiia bacterium
CGTGGCCGGCGGCGGTCAGAAAAGATAATGCCAAAAACTTGTCCGGTGCCGCCAAAGCGAGACTGGCGGTATGCGTTGCATCCACATAGGCCGCATCGTTCACAGCATAATTGGACGCAAACGTATAGATGTGATCCGACGCTGATTGGTTGGTGACGGTCGCGCCCGCCACGGGCAGGCCGGTGACCGGGGCCGCCGCGTTGTAACCGCGTTCGTACCAACTATTGGCGGTATTGGCCGTGCCATTATCCATGGAGGCCGTGGTGTAGTGCGACGACGGGGTTGCCGGCGCGGACCGTTCGACGACGACATCTTGATTGTAGCTCCCCGGCTTCAAAGCGATCGGCGAAAAACCGGCTGCCCCTTGCGCGGCAACCACCACACTGCGCTGGGTCAGGCGCGGTGCGGTGACGGCATAATTCCAATAGGTGCGGAAGGCGTAATGATTCCCCGCCACGGCCGGGAAACTGAGGCTGAAGGTTTGATAAAGCGTACTGGAAAACTCCGTCCGCGCCACCGACCGTGAAGCGACCACGAGATTGGAATCCACATTCATCACCGACAGCGTGGCCACCAATGAATTATCCCAGTTAAAATTATCCACCTTCAATTCGAAATTCGCCGTGTCATTGCCCGTAAATAATTCCCGCTCACCGGGACCCTGGACCAGATAACCCGAAACCAAGTCACGCAGCGGATCCGCTTCCCAACCGCCGCGCCCGTCCAACCGTCCGAGGCCATGCGCCAGATTTGCGGCCGTCCAGTTGCGAAAACCGTCAACGCTCGTATCGCTTAAGGTCAGCGTCGGCGCGCCGGCCACCTGATTCCAAAACACGCGAAACTCCAGCGGCGCGCCCGCAATGGTATTGGTGAACGCCAACGGAAAATCCTGTGACTCATTGGCGAACGCAAACGCATTCCACGGCACGAACGCACTGGCGATGGCTGTGCCATTTTGCGTCACGATCAGGACCACCAAATCAGAGCTGGCAACACTGACCGCGTTGACCGCCATCTGAAAATGCGCGGTATGGCTCCCGATTGGCAGGGAGGAAAGGAACGGGCCGGCTTGGATCAAGCCGGGGGTGGTGGTCAGGGCCGGACTGCAAGCCCAAGCCAGCGTACCGGTTGCCGTGCCGACCAGATGATTGAAAGTCGGATCGCCAGAACCTCTGGCGAAGGGGAGCAACGCCGTGACCGGCGCCGCCAGAACACTGGACGGAATGACCGCCGAACTTTGTCGCGCCGCGTCAGCCGAATCAAACGGCCCGGTCCAGCGCAGTCCCAATTGGTTCGTGGCGCTGCCGGCGCCGGCGAGGTTGCGACCGTTGAACCAAATGGAGTGCGCGTTGGTGTAGAGAAAATTATAATACGCTGGATTATGGTCTTCGTCGTAAAGATCGGCCAGATAGCGCGCAAAAATCCCCTTGAATTCCGGCACGTCCGTGCCGCCAAAACCATTGGCCTCGCCGGGTTCCTGCAGCACGCCTTTGCTGGAAACGAGCAGGCTGATCGCGGCGTTCGCAAGGGTTTCCGCCTGTTTTAAATAATTGGTGTCACCGGTGACTTTATAGAGATCAGTCAAACCACCCAGAATAACCCCCTGGTTGTAACTCCAGGTCGTTTGTCCGTTGTTCGCGCAGCTGGAATTTAATCCGTCGTTGACCAGATTCTGCGCATTGATCATGCCGCTTTGCTTAAACCACGTCCATTCGTTGGTCGCCCAATAATAATAGCTTCCCGATCCCAGGCCATCACCGGGAGTGCGTTCATGCAGGCGGATGGCCGCGAGCAAAAATAATTCGTTGGGAATCGCGTTCTTGTAGCTTCTGATTTTGTCCCACCACAATCCGCCGCCGCAGGAACCGGCATCCCAACCGCCGGTCAGGTCGGCGAAAATGGTCTTGGCCATATTCAGATAGCTCGCATTGCCGGTCAGATCATAAGCCCGAATCCAGGCGTTCGCCCACCAGCCTTCATCGTCGTAATAACCGTTCAGAAAATTGCCACCGGCATTCACATTGAAGGTATTTTGCAGCGTGGCCAGGTACTTGGTGTCATGGTTCGCCGCGACCTGATTCTCGAGGGCTTCCAGACAGTTGGCCGAATTCCACCAAAGGTTGCTCCATAAACCATTCGTCGGATTATACCATTGCTGCAGCGCGGCAACGGCAGCGGTGGTGTTCGCGTTGAAATCGTCACCCGCCACGGTGGCGCCGAAGCAATTGCGAACGGCAAAAAAAACGATGAATGACAGGCAGATCTTATTTTTCATGGGCGGCTTGCAGCCGAACGCTAACTTGGGATCCTTGAAAAGACAAGTATGCCGTATTTTTTTATGGCCGTCAGCGCCGCCTCGCAACGCGCGCTTGCAGATTGCGTACCGGGTCAGAATACCCTACTACTTAAATTCAAATCCTTGAATCATGTCCCACGCGGCACTCACGATTTTATCCGTTAAGACCCACGGCTCCCGGCCCGGCCGGCCGCGCCTGATCGGCCAACTGGCAAGGCTCGGCGGCTTTTGCCTGCTGCTGGGATTGAGCCTCCTCTCCGCCCAGGCGGATACCGGCCGGGTCAAAAAAGTGATTCATCAATACGCCCTCACCTCAGCCAATGATTTTCCCCAGCGCGACCCGCAAAACTGGCGGTTGCTCGGTTCCAATGATGGCGGCAAAACCTGGACTATCCTGGATATCCGCAAAAATGAATTTTTCACCGCCCGCCAGCAGCGGAGACGCTTTCAGATCAACAATGAAACGGCCTTCGAAACGTACCGGCTGCAAATTGACCATGTCCGTGACCCGCGCTCATCCAGCTCGGTGCAACTGGCGGAAATTGAATTGATGGGGCGAACCGAAAAAGATCTCGAACCGGAACCAATCTTCACAGATATCGTCTCGGCCCAGGGGGACAATCCGCCGGCCGAAACGGCCGCTAATTTATTTGACGGACGTCCGGAAACCAAGTGGTTGGACTGGTCCACCAATGAAGTGGATCGCGCCTCCTGGATTCAATGGCAATACGCCATCCCGGCCGAAACGGCGGTCACCAATATCAGCCAGTTGCAGGCGTTGCGCGCCCGGGCGGAGGATGGCTTTCCCATCCGCCTGGAAGCGGTTGCCGCCGGGCACAAGGGAAATTCCCTCACCCTGGTGGATGTCACCGGCTGCACGGAATTGAACGACCTTGCGGGCACGGAGCCGATCCGCGTCGGACAAAAAGTTTCGATCACCGGCACCAGCCGCTGGCGCAACGGGCAGGTCGGCATTGATCACGGCAGTGCGCACGCACTGGGACCGGCGGACAATGAACCCCAGTCCATCCAGCTAGCCCAATCGCTGGCCCCGGATGAAAATTTGAAATGGGTGGAACTCACCGGCACGATTCATTACCAACACGCGACTAAAACCGGGGTTTCATTCGATATTCAAGACAACGCCGGAAGTATGCGCGTGCATTTATGGGCGACCGAAAATGATGGACCGCTACCACCACCCGGCACCATGATTTCCATCAGCGGTATCTGTCTCGGCGCTTTCAACGAACAAGGTCAATGGGTGGCATCCGAGCTTTGGGCAATCGGCCAGGACTCCTTGACGATATTGGACCCACAAATCGCCGACGCTTCACCAACGACCGCCGCGCTGCCAATCAAAATCGGGACGACGACGACCAACTCTGCCCTCGTCCTGACCAACATCGGCCAAATCCGGCGGCTGACCCAGGAACAAGTAAGCCATCATCCTCACCTCAAAGTTCGTGGCGTCATCACCGGATTGCTGGGTGGTTTCATCCAGGACGACACGGGCGGCATTGAGGTGGATTTTCCCAAATTGGAACGGCGAAAACTGACCGATTTCGGTGACTACATCGAGGTGGAAGGCTCCGCCGAATCGGGCGACGCCGGCAATCCCAAGATTTTAGCGGAACACATCACCGTGTTGGGCCGCGGTAAATTGCCGGCGCCGCAAAAACTTTCCTTGAGCCGGTTGATGAGCGGCCATTTGGATGGACAATGGATCGAAGCCGAAGGCGTGGTACGCTCGACCGATGGGGCGCATCTGTTGATCATCTGCGATGGCCAGGAATTAATGGCCACCCTCGGGGTGGCAGCGACGGAAAAAGTGGATAACCTGGTGGATGCCGAAGTCCGCGTGCGCGGCGTTGGCGTTGCCGCCATGGATGACCAGGGCCGGATTCAAGGCATTCATCTGCTCATCCCCTCACTGGAACAAGTGGACGTGATCGAGCCGCCGCCCGATCCAGCGAAGCTGCCGGTGCGCCCGATCGGCAGTTTGCTTGGCTTGAGCGGATTGCGCGAATCATTCCATCGCGTAAAAGTGGACTGCGTGGTGACGCTGCAGGAAAACCAAAAAATCTTTGTGCAGGACAGCAGCGGCAGCGCGATGGCAGTTCTAAAAGAAAATATCGTGCTGGACTCAAACTTCGGACGTTCGCGCTGGCTGTATTGGCAAACCCCCAAGGCGAAAAATCTTCCCGCAACGAACAATCTTTTCCAGCCGGGCGAACGCGTCCAAATCATCGGTTTCCCAACCACCCACCGTTATTCGCCCGTGTTGACTGAAGTAACGATCAATAAACTGGGCGTGCAGCAATCCGTAAAACCAGTTGCCATCACGGACAATGACATCGAGGAAGGCGGGGTTGATTCCAGCCTGGTCACTCTGAACGGTGTCCTCCGCGGCCAGACCAGCATTGGTTCCACTGCCGTGCTGGCCGTGGAATGGCAGGAACGCACCCTGCAAGTTCTGGTGCCGGAGAAAGAGAACGACTCGCTCAATATTCCTTTGGGCAGCCTTTTGCGAGTCACGGGCGTTTGCCAGGTTGACCCGACCCCCTACCCCGAACTCGGATTGGGCGTCGGCGCCGTCCGCATCCTGACTCGTACCGCCAATGACTTAATCGTACTGGCGAAACCTTCCTGGTGGACGATTCAGCACGCTCTAATGTTGATGGGAGCGATGGCCATGACCATTCTGGTCGCATTGATCTGGATCAAGGAATTGCGCCGGCAAGTGAATGAACGCAGCGCACAATTATCCACCCAAATCCAGTTGCGCGAACGCACGGAGCATCGCCATGTGCTGGAACAAGAACGTTCCCGCATTGCCAAAGATCTGCATGACGACCTGGGAGCAAACCTGACCCAGATCATCTTTTTAAGCGAACGCGTTGAAGTCGCCCGCCATGACGGACACGATGTCACCCGCTGGTTCAACCTCATACCAGCGACCGCGCGGCGCACCATCCAATCATTGGATGAAATCGTTTGGGCGATCAACCCGCAGCATGATTCATTGGAAAGCCTGGCGAATTATCTCAGCCAATTTGCGCAGGAATACCTGACCCTGGCCCGCGTACGGTGTGTGCTGGATGTGCCGTTGATGCTGCCACCCGTGCCGTTGAGCGCCGAGGTCCGGCATAATTTATTGCTGACCACGCGCGAAGCCCTGCAAAACGCAGTCACCCACGCCGCCGCGACCGAAGTCCGGCTGAGGTTAAAACTCAATGACGATGGCTTGAACATCAGCATCGCGGACAACGGCAAGGGATTTGATCCACAGACCGTGTCAGCAGAAGCCAACGGCTTGAATAACATGCACCGCCGCCTGGAAGCGATCAGGGGTCGCCTGGAGATCAACAGCCGGCTTAACCAGGGGACAACCATTTCCCTGTTCGTGCCCAAAAACGTCTTACACGGTCGTGTAATTGGCGGCAACGAAACTTCCAGTTAACAATTATGAAAATGGTCAGCGCCAAACCTGAAATCTTAGACAACCCCGCTCCGGTTCGTTCGGTGCGGGTCAGCGTGGTCGAAGATGACAACGTTGTCCGCGAACAATTGGTGCACCAATTGGAACGCGCCGCCGGACTCAATCTGATCAGCAGCCATCGCTCGGCGGAAAATGCGCTGGAAGAAATCCCGCGGCAAAAACCGGACGTCGTGCTCATGGACATCAACCTGCCGAAGATGAGCGGCATTGATTGCGTGCGGCATCTCAAATCCCAGTTACCGGAAACCCATTTCATCATGCTGACAGTTTATGAAGATGCGGACGCCATCTTCAAATCGTTGCTCGCCGGGGCCGTCGGCTACCTGTTGAAAGGCCGCTCCGCCTCGAGTGCGCAAGTATTGGAAGCCGTGCGCGATGCCAGCCGGGGCGGCTCGCCGCTGAACAGCCTGATCGCGCGCAAGATCGTCCAACATTTCAATCATCAACCCGTTCACACCGGCACGGAACATCCGCTGTCCGTGCGCGAACGCGAAGTGCTGGAGCTATTGTCCAAAGGGCTGCCTTACAAGGAAATCGCCGACATGCTGGGCGTGAACATTGAGACCGTCCGCAAACATTGCCATAATATCTACGAGAAATTACAAGTCAGTTCACGCACCGAAGCCGTGGTGAAATATCTCGGACGCTAAGGAGAAATTTCGTGGGCGATTCAAACTGATTGAGCCAAGCATTCACGATTGCCAGTCATGGCAGATTCTGTTAACTCCCTCATCACCTATGAAAACAGCCTTGCTTCTCAGCTCATTGAGCCTGCTTCTTACCAGCATGCTGGCGGTTGCCGGCGAATTTCCGGACAGTTGGACTTGGGACAGTAAACCGGCGCAACGAACGGCGCATGCCGCCCTCGAAGGCAAACCGATGCCCGCCTTCCATGTCAGCAATTGGATCAATAGCGGCATCACCGCCGCCAGCATCAAGGGCAAAGTCATCGTCGTGGATTTATATGCCACCTGGTGCGGCCCGTGCATGCAGGCCATTCCGCATAACAACGAGTTGCTTGGCAAATACAAGGATCAGGGGCTGGTCATCATCGGCGTTTGCACCAGTAGTGACGGCCAGGAATCTTTTCTCACCAATGCCAAGGAACACGGAATTAAATATCCCGCCGCCAGCGATCCCGAATTGAAAACCGAGAAAGCCTGGGCCGTGCAATACTATCCCACCTACGCGATCATTGATCGCAAAGGCATCGTCCGGGTCGTCGGCTTGCAACCGGATCACGTTGAAGAAGTCATCAAAAAATTGCTGGCCGAACCAGCGCCGTAAGCGCATGGCTGAATAATCAATTTTGACATCCGGCTCATCGTCGTCCTCGCCCTCGAATTTCCCATAGCAGGCGAAGACGAGGACGACGATGAGGGCGAGGACGATGGAGTGAATTCTGTGCCCTTTGCGGATTTTTAAAGTGATCCCGCGAATGGGAGAAGAATGGCGACCCTACCGGGAATCGAACCCGGGCTATCTCCGTGAAAGGGAGATGTCCTAACCGCTAGACCATAGGGTCGCAAAAGGCCGATTAATCTAGCAGTCATTTGACCGTTGTCACGAAAAAATTCACGTTTGCTTCACTTCATTTTTTCCCGTAATTTTTACCATATTCGTATGAAAATTTTTCTCGATGGCAAATTATGCAATGAACGCGACGCCAAAGTGTCTGTGTTTGACCACGGCCTGCTTTATGGGGACGGTATTTTTGAAGGCATCCGCGCTTACAACGGCCGCGTCTTCAAATTGAAGGAGCATATTGACCGTTTATTTTATTCCGCCAAGGCCATCTTGCTGGAAATTCCAATGACGCACGCGGAGTTGATGAAGGCGACGATTGACACCATTCGCGCCAATAAATTGCGCGATGCGTACATCCGCCTAGTCGTGACGCGCGGCGTGGGCAATCTGGGATTGAATCCGCGCAGTTGCAAAAAACCGTCCATCATCATCATCGCCGGAAAAATCCAGGTCTATCCGGCAGAGATGTATGCCCGCGGCATGGATATCGTGACGGTGCCAACGGTGCGCAATCTGCACAGCGCGCTGAATCCGGCGATCAAATCGTTGAATTATTTGAATAACATCCTCGCGAAGATCGAAGCGAACAACGCGGGGGTGGAAGAAGCCATCATGTTGAATTCCGAAGGGTTCGTGGCAGAATGCACGGCCGACAATTTGTTCATCATCAAAAATGGCGAACTGCTCACGCCCCCACTTTCTGCGGGGGCTCTTTATGGCGTGACCCGCCAGACGGTGATCGAACTGGCGGAGCAAGCCGGCATCAAGGTTTCCGAACCGAATCTGACGCGCTATGACCTGTTCAACGCCGATGAATGTTTCGTGACCGGCACCGGCGCGGAAATCATGCCGGTGGTGAAGATTGATGGTCGTGTCATCGGCGCCGGCAAACCAGGCCTGTTGACCACCAAATTGATTTCTGAATACAAAGCCCTGACCCAGGTCGCTGGTACGCCGATTTACAAGTAAGGCAAACTGTGGAATGGTGAAGCAGTTGAGACGGTCAGGCCATCACCACGGTTGAACGAGTCAACGCTTAACTTTTGACGAAATAAAAATGCAATGCTCCATTTGCAAAGAGAAGCCGGCGACGGTGCATTTGACCCAGATCGTGGGTGACAAGATGCAGAAGCTGGATTTGTGCGAAGAATGCGCCAAATCCAAAGGCGTCAATGATCCGGTCGGCTTCGCGATGGCGGACATCATGCTTGGTCTCGGTGCCTCACAGGAACTGGCCCCGGCAGCGGCGGGTGCAGACCTGAAATGTCCGCGTTGCGGCTTTTCCCAGGCGGATTTCAAAAAATCCGGACGGCTGGGTTGCTTGGAATGTTACCAGACGTTTGCCGAAGGACTGTCCGGTCTGCTCAAGACAATGCACAAAGGCACGCGCCATGCCGGTAAAACGCCGGAAGCGCTGCGGCAATCGCGGGAACATACCGACCGGCTCAAGCAACTCCAGAAGAAACTGGCGAAGGCGGTAGCCGATGAAAATTACGAAGGCGCCGCCGCCTTGCGCGATGAGATCAAGACGATGACCGCCGGTAAACCGGTGAAAACGGCCCGTTGATCCATGAAAGACATCCACGCATTTCTTTGTTCGCCCGCCGAATCCACCCGTCGTCATGGACCACATGACCGCATTGTGATGTCGAGCCGCGTGCGATTGGCTCGTAATATCCGCGACGCCTCGTTTCCCGGTTGGGCGAAAAAGCCGGAACGCGTGCGCGTGCTGGAAATCATCCAACCCGCCGTCAATTCGCTGCCGGAAATGGCCGATTCTTTTTCCGAAGCGCTCGATAATCTGGGCACGCTCGACAAGCAGATCCTAGTGGAACGCCACCTCATCAGTCGTGAACACGCGGCAAAAAACGTCGGCAGTGGCCTCGTGGTGAACCGCACGGAAACATTCTCGGTAATGATCAATGAGGAAGATCATCTGCGAATGCAGGCATTACGCCCCGGCTTGCAAGTACGTCAGGCCTGGAACGCCATTGACACCTTGGATTCCGAATTGGAACAGAAGCTCAATTACGCGTTCGACAATGAACTCGGCTATTTGACCGCCTGCCCGACCAATCTCGGCACCGGTATCCGCGTCAGCGCCATGCTGCATTTGCCGGGCCTGGTCCTGGGCGAACAGATCAATCCTATCATCCAATCCGTCAACAAACTGGGGCTGGCGGTGCGCGGGCTTTACGGCGAAGGCACGGAAGCCCTGGGTAATGTTTTTCAGGTCTCCAACCAGATGACGCTAGGCGAAACTGAAACCGCCATCGTGGAACGGCTGGAAAAAGTGCTGTTGCAGATCATCGAGCACGAGGAAAATGCGCGGCAAAAATTATTGGAGAACAAACCGAAGATCGTCTTCAACCATATCGGCCGCGCCTACGGCATCCTGGCAAATGCGCACAGTATTTCCTCAAAGGAAACGATGAATCTGTTGTCGCTGATGCGGCTGGGGGTGGACATGGAACTGTTCCCCGGCACGGAACGCTCGCTGGTGGACGAATTATTTTTGACCACGCAACCGGCGCATTTGCAAAAGCAACTTTCCGACAAACTCTCCGCCGAAGAACGCGACCTGCTCCGCGCCGACATGGTCCGCGAACGTTTAAAAAACGTGAGCCGACCGGTCGTCATCAAACCGGCCGCGAGCGGAGCGAATTAATCTTTAACCATTGATGGTCTGAAACCAACCCGGCACGATGTGCCGGGTTTTGGTTTTATGGATTCAACACCACGCGATAAAAGCGACTAGCACTGGCCGATGCCCCAAGATCGGTCGTGATCGTCTCCGTAGCCGTCGCGGCAAAATTGGTCAACGTCTGCCAATCACCCGCCGTCAGGTCATCCGTCCATTGCACGGTGTAATTCTGATGCAATAGCGTGGTTGAAATGATGGCGAAGCCATTGGTGTTTCTCATCACATTAAAGATTTGCGGATTCACCGCCGCGTCCGGTGCGAACGTTACACCGCGAAATATCTGGTTCACCCCCGCCGTGGCCAGCGTACTCATCGGGGAGGCCGCACCGGTGTCAGTGATGGATACCAAACGGTTGGCGCTGCTCTCCAAAGCCGTGGTTGCATAAATGACCGGATTTGCCCCACGGAAATCCACCGCCACCCCGCGCACGCCGATATTGGTCAGGCTGTTAAAGGCATAAGTCATCGTCCATACCCCGGCGTGCAAATCCCAACGCTGTACCCCTCCACTACCTTTGAGCGTGTCATCGGCGAGGTAAGCGGTCGTAAACCCGGGATTGAACACAAAAGCATACGGACTCGCCTTGGCACCAGCGCTCAAGAATACAGAGGGACTGGCCGGAACGGCAGGTGTGCCGGAGATTTTCCAGATACCAGGCGTGGCTTTAGCCGTGCTGAAATAAAGGTCCCCGCCGAAATCCTGGATGGCAATGGAATTGGCGACAAGACCTTGAACCGTGTTCGCCGGACCATTGCCAAAATAAAACGTGCCGCTGGCCGCGCCTGCGCCCCAATAATTTCCCCGCCCATCACTGGTGCCGGAACGCATATTGTTGCCGCCGTATTGCCCGGTCGTCACCCCGGTCAACTGATAGCTGCCCAACGCATCCACCACCGCAACCGCCCGTGGCACGGTGGATGCCGCCGCATTGGCCAGCGACGACCCGATATTGGCGGCATTGGTCAACGCAAGATTGTAACCGGCGAAAATCAGCAGGCGGCCATCGGGCGAACGCGTCAGCGCCCCTTCCGATGATGCGCTGCCGCTGATGAGCAACGCATTCGTGTCATTATCAGGAATGGCGATACTGCCCGCGAGGGTGCCGTTCGTGGTGAATTGATCAATGAACACAGAGTTCCCGGAACTGCCCAACAATTCCGTACCGTTGCCAAGCCGCAAAACTGCGAGGTTGCCCGCAATGAATGGCGCGGTGGAAGAATTGTCCACAAAACCGTTTTGGCTGACGATCGCGCCGTGGTTATCCTTCAAGATCAAAGGTGAATTGCCCGTCGTGCTCAAAAAGCCACCGAATGGGCCTTGGACAAAAACATTTTGTCCCGCATGCGGACTGGTAATACGTGCGCGGAAAGCATTTACGTTGGCGGCCAAATACAATGCTTTGCCAGCGGGAATAACCGTACCCGGATGTAAAGCCAATTGAATCGCACCGGTGATCTGCCAACCGGAAACATCCACCGCGTAAATGTTGGTATTGAGCAGTTGAACATATTGTTCCGCCAGATTGCCGCTGGCCGGATTAAAATCGGCCGTGCCAATCAGCACCACCGTATTCGTCGGTTGCGCTGGCGGAATGACATCGCCATTCAATGTGGCAGCTGAACTGGCAAGAAAATTTCGCCGGCCCGGCAGATAGGCTGTGATGATCTGTTCCGCCGCAGTGGGGAAAACACTGAGCGCAGTCGAACCCCACGTCGGCCCCCAGGCGGTATAATCCAAGGCGGCATCCGACGGAGAAATGTTGGCTGGATTCATCGCATTTTCATATTGGCGGACGAGCGGTTCCAGCACCAACGCGTTCGTGGGCGTACCGGATGGCATAAGAATCGTATCCATTAATGTACGCAAGCGGCGCAGATACATCTGGCGGAAATCACTGCTGGCAAAGAATAGATCAAACAAACAGTTCGCTGGTTTGCTCTGCTGGGATAGATTATAAAAATTCAACACGTTGTTCGTGTAAATCGTGTCCGTAAAATAACCCTGCGCATCCAGCCAATCGCGGCCCCAGGTCAAATCTACGTCCCAGGGAAAGATCGCCCATTCACCGGTATTATTGCTGTCGCGGTAGAGGTAATAATTTTTGTGGCCCAGATCCTGGCTGCTCGCGATTGCCATGTCCGCGAAATAACTGGCGGTCTGCGGCAAATCCAAATTGTCGTAGCCATAAGTTGTCCGGGTGGCGAGTGGCAATGATTCATTCAAGTTGTTGATCAAGGCCGTCAAATCATCCGTCCCTTCATATTCCCGGGTTTTCTTTTCGTTCCCGGACGCGCTGTCCAAGCTGTTATACATTTTGTAAAGCGCACCGTCGGGATCGCGCCCAATGCGGGTCAGCCATAAATCATCGCCGTGTTCCACCATGTCTTCGATGCCGTAAAATGAACCGTTTTGCTGGAGGCGGATGGGAAAGGAAAACACACCAACTCCGCCGGCCAACGCGGTCATCGCATACGTCAACGAAGTGTGCATCCGTGATTTATCTCCGTAATTGCTCAGGAAAATGATCTTCTTCTCGCGCACGCCGTTGGTCGTGTAAAGAAATTGATGGTCTTTGGGGAAATCCAGGTTGTGGCTCTTCTTTGGCCAGCCGACCGAAGATTGTCCGTGAACATAGAGGTTCACGTTGTCATATAGTTCGCCCAAATAAAACACCGAGGCC
>DASYEY010000282.1:0-6586 GCA_036498725.1 Verrucomicrobiia bacterium
TTTTTAGTTAGAGACTCGTCACCTCGTCACCTACAAGCTCAGCCTGAGAGCGACGACAGCTTACTTAAAACGCTCTGATACAACTTTTCAGAGTTGCAGGGTTTCCGCCTGATTACCCAGGCTAGTCCGCTCCGCGTCCAACCTTGGGCTGGCAGATTCAATCCTTTCAGGATTGCAGCCGCAATCTTTACGGATGGGCCAACCGGAAGAACAGCGACTGGTTGGTGATGCCTACAGGCAGGAACATCTGGTTTGTCCCCGTGGCCCCGGCCACGTCCTGCCAACTATCGCCGGTCAAGGTCGGGCTTGATTGCAAGCGCCAGCCGATATGATCCGCCGGCCAGGACAAAGTCAGGACATTGCCACTGACATTAACGGTGATATTTGTCGGATAGGAAGCGATCACCGCTGGCACGGTCAACACTTGGATACTTCCGTCAGACAATAAATTATTGGCGAAGGTAACGCCCGTCGGCGGAACGATGGTCAATGAATCGCCATTGGCCACCGGTTGGTTGAACAGGACAAATCTATCCCCGGCCACCAGGGCCGGTCCGCTATTGGTGACTGTGAGTGTCCCGGTGCCGGCGTTGGTCAAGCTGCCATTCACGATCACAAAATCATTTGAACGCGCGGATGACTTATTCAATTTAAACAGAAGATTACCACCCAGGACCAAGTTACCTCCCATCGTCAATACGCCCGTACTATCATGTCCGGGCGCGAGGGTGCCGCCCGAGTTGATGGTCACCGATCCGCCGAGGGTACCGCCACCGCCCAAAATCGCGCCCGCCGCCACGGACACCGGACTGGTGGCCAACGAACCATCAATCAACAGGGTGCCGGCTTTAACGCTGGTGATACCCGCATAGGCATTCGTACCGGTAAGATCAAGCTTGCCCGTACCCTGTTTGAAAACCGCATTGGTATAGGTGCTTAAATCCATCAACCGAAGATTGCCACGGTACACCTGATCCAAGGCATTGCTAAACGTGACCATCGCCACCGTCGCGTTGACCTGCGCTCCCAAGTTGGTGGCATAAATGGAACCGGTGAAATTACTAATAGTTCCCGCAAAGATGACGCCATAAGAACAGGGCGCAACCGGATCGCCGATCCACAGCGGCGCGCTGCCGGTGACCGTACTGTACACCACGATGTTGCCATCGCCGGGCGACAACGCCCCGCCGCCGGTGGCGACGACAAGATTTCCAGCCACGCCAATCTGGGAAGCGCCGGTGCCGGTATTATGAAACACGCCGTAGTTGGTCAGAATCAGGTTGCTGAACGTTAGCACGGCCGCAGAACTGCTTTGCTTGCTGCTCAAATTCCAGTTGTTGGCAAACCCGGCCGGGCCGCCCAACGTCAGGGAGTTGCCGGCAAAAACATGGCTGTTTCCGTCGGTCGGTGAACGCATCGCCCAAAAACCGGTCGTACTGTAATCATTGGTCACATTGGGTGCGCGTCCGTTGCTCCAGTTGCCGGCCACATCAAAACTGGTTGCCCCAAAGGCATCATTATTGGTCAAGGTAATCTTGGACGCATCCGAAAGCTGCAGCCGCGCCTGGAAGGTTTGCCCTTGCGCCCCTTTGACATTCACCAAAAGTTTCACGGGATTTAATTGCTGCACAGTCACCCCGGCGCTCACGCTGATCACGCTGAGAGCGGGCGTATTCAACGTGAGACTAATCGCGCCCGTATTGGTCCAGGTGGGATCCGAAACGCCGACCTCCAACACATTGGCGGCGGTCCGGGTGATCACGGAACAACGGGTGTTGGCGGTAAGCATCCCGATCGTTTGCGTGCCGTTGGTCCAAAAGTTTGCCGCCAAAATCCCCAGCGACGATTCGGCCACCGCCTGCATCGCCGGCGTGTTGGTCAGGATGACCGCCGTGGGATTGGCTGCATAATTACTGATGCCTGTCACTGTGGCATTGGGCAGCAAAACATAGGCGTAACTGGCGTTGGTCGGATTCGTTCCGTGGTTCCAGATCAAACTCAGATAGTTCCGGGTATAAGCCGTGCTGGAACCGCCGGCACCAATCGCAGCCCACGTGCCGGTCCGGGCCTGTCGCCGGGCGCTGAGGTTGGCCCCGCGGGGAAAATAATAACCGCCCGCCACATCCAGATCGCACCAACTGACATTCACCAGGGTTGAACTCCAACCGAGGGTTGCTGGCATCACCGTGCCGTTCACGATCAGGACGTTGGTGTTGCTGGTGCTGATTTTCCGGTTTTCCACCGTGGTATCAATGCTGCCCCCGCCGCCGCTGGTGATTCCCGCGCCTAAACAAACGATTTCATTGTTGAACATGAACCAGGATTTTTTGGCTGACAACGGACTGTCCACATCCGCGAGGGCCATGCCGGTCACGCCCGCCGTCACGCCGGAAGTGCCGGAATTGCCGGATAACGAAGTGCCGCCCACCCAATTTTGCGACCCGGCCATATTTGCGTTGGTGCCGTTGCTTAACGCGGTCTGGTTCACTGTGGTTCCCGGTAGATGATAGGGATCCACCGTTGGCCAATAATTATCAGTGAATTGAAACCAATCATTGGTCGTGTAGAGATAATTCATTCCGTACCCGGTGAACCAGCCGTGATAATTTTGTGAATTGATGAATTCATAATTGTAGATCCGGCTGGAAAACAGACTCAACGTGAAACCAAAGCCCGGTCCCCGGTGTATGACCCGGTCCATGCCGGGAAAACGATAGTGACCGATGAGTTCCCCTCTCGCCGCCACGCTGGCATTGGTCAGCAACTGTTCCGCCGCCGGTATCAAATCAATGTCCACATAACTGGTCAAAGCGGCGTCCGGATTCACTGCTCCCCAATACTTGACCATGCTGTTCAACCGGGCCGCATCATTGGCCGGAGCCGTTTGCGCGATGCGAAAGATGCTGTCGATCACCTGTTCACCGGCGCCATAGCCATCAGTGGTACTGACGACAATCCCGCGCCCGCGCACGTGGTCGGGCATGTTGCCGCAATAGATCAACGGCTCGAAACTGTTGTAACACCATTGCACCACATTGGTTTGCATCGGATCCGTCACCGTCCACGGCGAAGGCGCCAGCCAGACCATCATCTTTGCCAAGACCTGCAACAACGATGCGCCGTACCCGCCCGTATAAGGATCATGTTCATGCTGGATAAACGAACCGTCGCGGTAGAAACCGTCGCTGGTGGAGACATAGGCAAATACATTGTTCGCGCCGCCACCCGAAATATCGCTCAGGATGTCACGCGCCGTTGCCACCTTGTTTGAATTCAAGCCTACAATCCCGCGCACGGCCATCACCTCCGAAAACCAGACGCGATTGGCGCCCGTGCCAAAACCGCTGGGCGTGAAATGATCAATGGCTTTGCAATAATTGGTGACCTGCGGGCCCGAGAGCAGCGGGTACAGGAGAACCAGGCTGTTGTTCAAATCATTCGGCGCGCCGATCTCCCAGTCCCACCAGTTGTCGTATTGGGTGACATGCTCGTTGTAAACATTGGTATACATCCAATCCAACGCTGAAATGATATCGGCCGCCAGTGCCGCGTTGGCATACACGGAAGATCCTTTTGTGGCCCAGCCCTGCGCCATCGTGGTCAGGCGAAAGTAACTCGTGGTGATATTGGCGGAATTGGTGGACCAACCGGCGGCATTGCTCCAGAGATAGGTGCGATTGGTTGACTTGTTCATAGCCGACCAATTCGCGCTGGCCGTGCTGCCCACAGTGGCAATCCAACTGGCAACGACCGGATCAGAACTGTTAAGGTTGGTTCCGCCCGTGAGATAATCGCCCCAAGCCTGCCGCAGCCCGGTGAAATCATCCGCAAAAACCAGATTGTTCCCGGCAAAAAATACCAAGAACACCGTCCAAACCGCGATGAAATTGCCCAGCCTTCTCGCCGGTTCACATAATAAAAAAGACTTCTTTGGAAAATTCATGAGGGCGTGGGAAATTGGTAATGAACATTATCTTACGTCATTTCCTTCCCTTCAATTCGGATAAAGATGCGAAGGCATCTCGGAATCAATACGAATTCCACTTCGAACCCTGACTTCCGTTTATGATTAACCACCAAGGCGCCAAGGCACGAAGGAGAAGAATTTTGGATTTAGTTCTCTGTTCTCAAAGTAAGTTTTCCCTCTTTGCGCCTTGGTGTCTTGGTGGTTATTTAGAGAGGAGTCGACGTGAACTAACTCGTGTCGTTCCCCACGCTTTTCTAGCTCCTTGACTCCGATTTTATAATCCGTGAAAATTTGGATAATTCGCCGCAAAAGCGGCAGGAAAAAAGCAGTGAAGTAGATCGTCAGCATGAACAACAACGAACTTGGCACCAAACCACATTATCAAATTTTAGACGGGCTTCGGGGAGTGGCAGCAATGATCGTCGTCTGCTTTCACCTGACCGAGCCGCTTTCCAGCAGTCACCTGGACAACGTTGTGAATCATGGTTACCTCGCGGTTGATTTTTTCTTTCTCCTGTCCGGTTATGTGATTGGTTATGCGTATGACGACCGCTGGAATAAATTGACCATCGGCGGCTTTTTTCGCCGCCGGTTGGAGCGACTGCAGCCACTCGTGATCCTGGGCATGACGCTCGGCGCCATCGGCTTTTATTTTACGGACTCCACCCTCTGGCCGCAGATCCATACCGTTCCGGCCTGGAAATTGATCGTCGTCATGCTGATCGGCTATACGTTGATTCCCCTGCCCCTTTCCATGGATATCCGTGGCTGGCAGGAAATGCATCCGCTCAACAGCGTTGGCTGGTCCTTGTTTTTCGAGTACGTCGCCAATATTTTTTACGCCCTGGGGCTGAGAAAATTATCCAATAAAGCCCTGGCTGGTTTTGTGGTGCTGGCCGGCGTGGCGCTGTTGCATCTGGCGGTCACCAGCCCGAACGGAGACGTTGCCGGCGGCTGGACGCTCAATGCGGAACACATGCGCATTGGGATAACGCGCACCTTGTTCCCATTTTTTGCCGGTTTGCTTTTATCGCGGATCGTACGCCCGGCCCGCATCAAAAACGCTTTCTTATGGTGCAGCCTCCTGGTGGTGACGGTTTTGTTCATGCCCCGGATCGGTGGCGCCGGACATCTTTGGCTGAATGGGTTGTACGAAGCTTTTTGCATCATGATCGTCTTTCCGCTGATTGTGTATCTCGGCGCCAGCGGCGTGGTGACGGGTCGAACGGAAGATAAAATTTGCCGGTTCCTCGGCGATCTTTCCTATCCCTTGTACATGACCCATTATGTGCTCGTCTATTTTTACGTGGCCTGGGTCAGCAATCACAGCGGGATCACCTTGCGACAGGCGTGGCCCCATGCCCTGCTCACCTTTTCCGGGGCCATTGTACTGGCTTATGCCAGCTTAAAGTTGTACGACGAACCAGTCCGCGCCTGGTTGCGAAAAAAGCTGAAGTGACAAAAAATTTAAACCACGGATGGATACGGTCTGTATATCTAATTCGGATTTGAATAAATTGGCGAAAACCATTGGTTTTGCAAAACAAATTCGCTCTAACTCGTCACTATTTGTCACTACCCATTCAACGTGTTTACTTGCAGTTTCACTGGCAGTAGTTGTTAACAATATTCTATACTTAACAATATTTTCAGAAAATCAACTTGCGCCCTGCTGGGCGCGCAGTCCCACCTGCCGGTCGCCGTCTGACTGACAAACCGAGGGAAGCCAGTGAAAAACATGAACACACAAGCAGTTGGGTTCGTGTCGGCCACCGGGATCAAATTAAATCGTGCGCCAGCTCTTTTCTGATTGGTGGCCGACCATTCCTAGCGTAGCGAGTCATCCTTGCCAATCAAACCAAGATTGGCACCTTATCAACTAACAATTTGAATTCTTCGGTAGAGTCATCATGGATGATGGGATGTTTTTGCAGTTCGTCTAGAGGGATTACAGCCCCGTGTTTGCTGAATATTTTACGGAAACGTTCGTGGTCTGTTCCCCAATAGACCATTGAGCACGCCATTGGAGCACCCTTACCGCCATCAGACCCGTTTACTAAGAACTTTAGTCTGGTGTCGGCAAGAAAACAGACTGACCTGGCTTTGCCGAAAATGAATTGTTTCCAATGCGCTGTGTTCACGGCCACCGGTATTAAGGCAAGGATTTCAGAATCATACCGTTTGTGCGCCAATTCGCAGCGCTGTATCCAATTCTTGATACTTGTGCATCGAATTTGGTCTTTCCCATATGGAGGATTAACAAAAATTTTTTTGTAGTTCCAACTTTCCTTTAGCCCATCATGTTTTGGAAGCCGATACTCGACTTGGGCATTGACGATTGACCAATTGTTGGAGCAGGGGTCTAGATCAATCTGTCCGCTAAAGAATTTTTTCACAGCTTCGACATATTTTGACGGAGTGCCCCAATCCTTGTTGTCGGTTATGACTTTGCGGCCAGCGCTCATTTTGAGAGAATTTTAGACCAATTTTTTGCGTTCAATGTTTGCAATTCGTCTTGTAAAACTTTTAGCGATTTCTTCTTCGGCGTGATGATGTTGAACCATGATTCTATTTTCTTTTCATGTTCTTCAAAGTAGCCCCGAAGAACCAAATCCGCCT
>DASYEY010000283.1:0-4492 GCA_036498725.1 Verrucomicrobiia bacterium
AACGGCTGATCACTTTCGGCGTGGTATCGCCACCGATAGATTGGTTGACAACGCGCCAGCCAAAAGCCGGTTGATTCGTGGTCAAATCAGCCGCGTAACTGTGCAGATAAGAACCGTTGGTCAACTGATTCGCCGTATAGCCGGAAGAATTATAGCCTTTGCCCAGCGACGATCCCAAAACCGAAAGCAAACCAAGGTCGCCGATTTTCAAGTCATCAAAGTAAATCGTGCCGGAATGATTTGCGCTGCCGGCGACAATGCCCAGCTCCACCGAACGCACCGCTTGCAGGCCGGCGACACCAACCAGATAAAATACGGCTGAACTGCATGGCGGATTTAGCGTTCCGCCTTCAATTTGGCGGCTCACCAGCACATTGCCAGATTGATCCAAAAGCCTGACGATCACGGCATCGTTTGAATTGGCAAAGCCGCCATAGCTGAAAGCCAGCGTCGTGTTCGTGGACCAGTTTTGATTGGCCGCGAAAGTCAGCCGGACCAGATTGGTGAACGGGGCAGTGTTTCCCGAATAAGAAAGCGCCATGGCGCGTTGACCGTCGCAAACGGTATTGGATTCCAGCGACACCACCGGTGTGCCAGCCACGGTGTTCCAGTTCGTCTCCAGCGCTTCGGTTGAAGTGTAGGACTCGAAGCCATCCACCAGCCGCATTGTGGTTGAACCCAAACACGAGAGAGAAGTCGTCAGCCAACACCCGATCATTATGGCTGAAATCTTGAATCGGAACTCTGCAAAGCGGGTGTGAGGGCGATGTTTATTTGTTAATTCTTCGGTGAATTTCATCTTTGAAGCGTAATGGTCGGCGCGAGTTGCGGTTTTGAATATGGTTTGCGAGTGAATTAAGAATAATTGAAAACCAAAATTTTGCTCCAGTCCGTCCAGCGAAACAATCCAGCAACTTGCTTACCTTAAACTAATACTTTTGGATGATGCGAATTCTAACTTTGAAGTTCCCTGCCGCCTGGTTCGTTGTCCACCGCTGCCATCATACTTTTAGAATAACTTGCGTGCCGTTTCCAATGGTGCTTTGGATTTCCAGTGTTCCGCCTATTATTTGCGCGCGTTCCCGCATGCCAGAAAGACCAAAATGTTCTTCCTGAAGAATCTTGGAATCCGATGAATTGAAACCGCAGCCATTGTCACTGACGCGTAAAACCACATGCCGCGCCTCATACTGAAGTTCAACCGTGACGATACAGGCATTGGCGTGTTTTATGATATTTGCCACCGCCTCTTCACAAATCCGCAGCAGATTGAATTCGACGATGTTTGACAACTGTCGGGGTTTGCCGGCCACTTTCAAATCCAACTTCAAACCCGTTCCTGATATGGCAAAGCTAACGGCGCGGGACAGCGCGGCGGCCAGATCGGCTTCCTCCAGACTTTGTGAACGCAATGCCCAGACTGACCGGCGCGCTTCGGCCAGACATTGTTCCGTTTGTTTAAGCACCAGCTTCAGTTGTTCCCCCACAGCGGAGGGAGTTTCGTTCAGCCGATGGGAAATCGCGAATAATTTTAAGCGCACGCCGGTAAAACCCTGCAAAAGGGTGTCGTGTAATTCCTGGGCGATGCGCTTGCGCTCATCCATCTGCGCCTCGAGACGCGCGTTGAGGCGGCCCTCGGTCCGGGCTGTGGCGCG
The DNA here is from genome assembly GCA_036498725.1 of Verrucomicrobiia bacterium. Classification (GTDB taxonomy): domain Bacteria; phylum Verrucomicrobiota; class Verrucomicrobiia; order Limisphaerales; family UBA11358; genus UBA11358. The sequence goes on from DASYEY010000283.1 coordinate 1,656, forward strand.
GGAAAGATTCCAGCGATAAAATCCAAACAGGACGAGGCCGCCGGCAATCAAACTCGTCATAAAAAACCAGCCGGTTTGATAAAACGCCGGCTGGATTGAAAATTTCCACGTCGCGCCGATGTCGCCCCAGATGCCATCGCGATTTCGCACCATCACCTGAAATTCATAATTCTTTGGTTCCAATCCCGAATAGGCCATTTGGCGCGTGGTTCCGGCTTCGCGCCATTGTTCGTCGTAACCCGCCAGCTTGCATTTGAATTGGATTCGTTCGGGATCGAAGAAACTCGGCGCAGTGTAGTTGATCTTGATGTCCTTGGTGCCCGCCGGTAATTCCATGTGTGATGTTGGAAGCAATTCCTTGCCATTGACCGATGCTTGAGTGATATGAACGGGTGGAAAATTGGCGCTCTTCTTGAGACGAGTGGGATCAATCATTGCCAGCCCCGCAGTGGTGGCAAACCAGATGTGTCCGTCGCGTGATTTTGCCGCGATCGGAAACGGCCGGGTGTGACGCGGAAAGCCACGCAGCCCGTCAGACAGGCCATAAACATCATACTCAATTTCGTAGGCAGGATTTGCAAATGCCTTGTCCAGTTCCTTGGGCGTAACACGCACCAGCCCCGCCCGGCTCGCGATCCAAAAATATCCCTGATCGTCTTCCACCAAGCCGCTCAGTTCCGAATGGGGGAAATGGCTGGTGGTTTCGAGCGTTTCAAAATGGTCGTTTTCAAACCGGCTTAATCCGCCCAATCCGGCGGCCCAGATTTTCCCGTTCCGGTCGCAATGCAGGGCCAGCACGTTTTGCGGCACATTAAACAATTGAAATTCTCCGTCGCGATAACGGCTGATGCCGTCGTCCTGAAACCCGAGCCAGACGTTTCCCTGCGGATCAGTGACCGCGGCGTTGACCACCTGCGACGGCAATTGGGGACCGGATGGAAAGACCCGGATTTTGTCATGCCACACTCGTGAAACGCCACGCAATTGGTCGCAAAGCCAAAGGCCGCCTTCTTGGTCTTGCGTGATGGCCGTGACGTTGCGCAATTCCATTCCCCCGGCAATGGTCACCGGCCCGTGATTGTTGCCTTTGATGTGCCCCAGACCGTTCAGCGCGCCCACCCATACGTCGCCAGACGCGGAAGAAGCCAGGCTATAAACTCCGTTGCCCCATTCCGGACCGATCCAGTCAAAACCAAGCGTCTCGACTTGGGAGCCGAGGATGCGTTGCAATCCCTGCTCCGAGCCGGCCCAAAGCGAACCATCACTGCAGGCCGTGATCGCAAGCCGCTGGTCGTAGCTTAATCCTTCGGCCACCGACCAACTGACAATGCGATTGTTCCGAAACCGGTCCAGACCGCCGGCCGAGCCGAACCAAACATTGCCTTCGCGATCCTCGAAAGCACACGAGACAAAGTCGCTGGACAAGCCACGCTTCTCACCCAACCGGTCGCGCGGCAAACCTTGTTCATCGCGACTGTCATTGGCGAGTTTATCGTAGGCCAGCCGAAATAATCCCTGGCCGGCCGAGCCAATCCACATCATGCCATCACGGTCAAAGAGGATGGCCTTGGATTGGATTGAGAACGGTTTGATTTGAGCGGGCTCCTGCTCGTTGGCATCGAAAAAAGGCCGCACTGATTGGCTTGTTTCCGCCACCCACAGTCTTCCATCCGGCGCTTCCCGCACCATGCTGACAGTGCCAAAATGTTCACCCGCCAGTTCAAACCGCGTTTTGCCGGGCCGCAAACAACCCAGCAGGGTTCCGCCGGCGATTTTCGGATCTTCCACGGTCACCCACAAATTTCCTTTTTTGTCTTCCAGCTCGACCCGGGTTCGCCCGACGGACAAGCCCGCGGCCGGCCCAAATTCGGTCCAAATGTTTTTGTAAAATTTGGCCAGCCCCTTGGTTGTTGCCACCCAAATGGCACCGGCCTTGTCCTCTAAAATGGAAGTCACTTCTCCTTCTGGCAGCCCGTTGGTTGTGGAAAAACATTCGAGGACATTATTCTTCAAAAAATTTATGCCACCTTTTCCGCCCATCCACAAGCCGCCGTCCCGGCTGGCGCACAGGACAGTTATGGCGGATTCCACTTCTTTCGATTGAACCGATGGTTGCCAAAGCGTGAATTCAATGCCATCGAACTGAAATAAACCTTCCGCCGTGGCCACCCATAAATATCCGTCTTGAGTCTGAGTAATGGCGGTGACATCCACCACGCCGGCTTTTGCGCCCCATGACGCATGAGCCATCTGGCTGATGAGTTGATTGGGATCCGAAGCAAATGCCGGTGAGGCAAAGAGCCAAGCTATCAGCAGTCCAAAAAATGCAGCCCTGTTCCAATGCGCGCGCGCGAAATTGATCGCCCGAAAAACCGGCGGGAACGCTGCGCTGCCAGAAAATTTATGGTTGTTGGCCATGATGTTCAGGCAGCACAAAGACCTGTAAAATCTTGCGGGAATAACTCGCTGCATTCGCCGCCATTGTCCAATCGGGATTGCCAAACGGGCCATTGCCGATTCCCAGATCAATGGTGTGATTGGCCCAGTGGTTGAAGGCAAAGATGGTTTGCGCCGTATCCAGATCATGCACCTGCATGGAACCATAATCGCCGGCTGACGGCTGGTCGGAAAAATCATACAGCAGGCTGCTGGCGTTGGGCAGATGGGCTGAATTGTCGGGGTTGTAAGCGGTCGGCCAAAATTCGATGTAGCCTCCGGCCAATCCAACACCCTTGGTGACACTCCTCACGCTTGAAAATACGTTCAGATTGGTGACGCGCTGTTGGAAAAAAGCACCGCTTGACCTGACCGGAACACCAACGCGACCTGCATCAGAA
>DASYEY010000284.1:0-17965 GCA_036498725.1 Verrucomicrobiia bacterium
GCCGGGGGTGAAATTGGAAAAAATCCTGGCGCTCTCCAACAATCTGGCGGCCGCGCTCAAGGCCGAGCGCATTCATATTCTTGCGCCCGTTCCCGGCAAAAGCTCGGTCGGTGTGGAAGTACCGAACGCGATCAAAACCAAGGTCATCATGCGTGACCTGTTCGAGTCGGACGAATGGCGCAACACCAAGGCCCGCATCCCGATTGCGTTGGGCAAGGATGTTTACGGGCATCCCATCATTGCCGACCTTGCGGAAATGCCGCACTTGCTCATCGCCGGGAGCACTGGCTCTGGCAAATCCGTCTGTATCAATTCCATCATCGCCTCATTGCTTTACCGTTTTTCGCCGGATCAATTGCGGTTTGTGATGATTGATCCGAAAGTCGTGGAAATGCAGCAGTACAACACTTTGCCGCATCTGGTTGTGCCGGTCGTGACCGATCCGAAAAAGGTGCTGCTTGCGTTGCGCTGGGTCGTGAACGAGATGGAAAAGCGCTATCAAATTTTTGCACGAGTTGGGGTGCGCAATATCAAATCGTTCAATGAACGGCCGAAGGACAAGCCGTTGCCGACGCAGGAACTAGAGTTACCGCTGTCGGCCAAGAAGGAAAAAGTTGAGCCGGGCGCCGATGGCTTTGCCGTGGAAGTGGATGAACAGATCGTCGTGCCGCGTGAGGATGACATCATCATCCCGGAAAAACTTTCTTACATCGTCGTCATCATTGACGAATTGGCGGACTTGATGCTGGTCGCCCCGGCGGACGTGGAAATGGCTATCGCGCGCATCACGCAAATGGCGCGCGCGGCTGGGATCCATTGCATCGTTGCGACCCAACGTCCGTCCGTGGACGTCATTACGGGGGTCATCAAGGCGAACATCCCGGCGCGGATCGCGTTCCAAGTCGCGAGCCGCGTGGATTCGCGGACGATTCTTGATGCGATGGGCGCGGATAAATTGTTGGGCAAGGGCGATATGCTTTATTTGCCGCCGGGTTCGGCGAATCTCAAACGCGCCCAGGGCGCGCTCATCACCGACCAGGAATTGCAGAACGTGGTGGACTTCATCGCCGCGCAGGCCAAGCCCAGCTACGAAGTGGAGATCCACAAGCAACTGTCCAAACCTTCCGCGCCAACGGACATCGAAAGCGGCATTGATGAGGACGAGGAAATCATCCAGGACTGCATCGAAGTCATCCGCAGCGAACAGAAAGCCAGTGTCTCGTTGCTCCAACGGCGTCTGCGCCTCGGCTATGGCCGTGCGGCGCGTATCATGGACGAACTGGAAAATCGCGGGATTGTCGGACCGAGCAACGGCGCTGAACCTCGGGAAATTCTGATTGATCTCGACGGCGGTGGCGCCGATGGCGGCGGGCAGCAAATGGTGTGAACGCGGAAGGGCGGAAAACATTCAACGCTCAACATTTAACATTCAATTTCCAATATCTGATGCGGCGCGTCGGATTCCTTCGAGGTTCAGTATTAAATGTTGAATGTTGAATGTTTCAATATTTTACTTTGCCGGGTATTGCCAAATCCAATCACCTTTTTCCGGATCAAAATTCCCCATTTTGGTCAGAGCGACGGTTCCACCGTCATCGGTTTCATTCCAGCCCACGGAATAGAGCGTGAACTGTCCGTTGGCTTCCCGGTGATAATGCAGTGGCTGGCCATTAATGAGGTCATGCGGTATTTGGGCGATGAATTGGGGCGTTAGCGGGGCGAGGGTTTCGGGATATTCACCATGGGCCAGCCGGTAACGTTCCAGGGCGCAAGCGATGCGGGCTAAATTAATACTGGTTTGAATTACGCAAACCTTTTTGACGACAGCGACAAGCGATGGAAAAGCTGTTAACGATTGAACTTTGTAGAGCGAATAATGCTTTAATTCCAGATTGATCTGATCATTGATTCGCCGCAAGGCTGCGGGTGAAATGATACGCGAATTCGTGTCCACAAGCGGTAAAATCCACTGCTGGCTTGCCCGCGCATAATTTAATTCGTTCTGATAAAAATACGCGCTGGGCATCCAGGCAAGACTGTTGGTGACCCGTCCGCGAATCTCGATGTCTGAAATCATTTCACGCGTGTGTCGTTGGTTCTCAAACCAGGCAATGGCAAACGCTCGTTCGCCGCGTATCACTGATCCGCAGTCCGCCAGAAAATCCATTTTCCCCAATTCAGTATTCAACGCTGCCAATTGTTCATCTGACCATGTATGTGCGGCTAGACCTTCCCAAATGGGCTGCATGGTGATATTTGCGATCGCCACCCGCACAAGATGCGAAATCAAAAATGGCGAATTGCGCAGGGATTGATTCAAATACAGGAATAACTTCACATCTTCCAATGCTCTGGCGCTCTGGCCATCTGCTAGTTCGGCGGATGATCGCAATTGCAACAATTGGCTGCATCGTTTGAGCTCTGCCAAAATTGGCAACAGGGTTGATATCGAATTAAACCCGTCTGGATAATTAAATGGCATATTAGCATAAGGCCGCTGGCTGGCCTGGCGCAGAGCTTCGACCGCAGAGTCACGTTTCCCCAACGAAAATAAGACATCGGCAGCGGGTGTCAGAATTTGTGGTGAGACAGGAAACCGCTTCGTCAGATCTGCATTGGTTTGATGACGGTAATAATTTTGCCAGGCAACCAGATCAGTCACATGCATCCGATAGAGCGCATAGCCAACAGGGCCGTGATCTGGCAAAAAATTCGGTCCGCCATCGTTGCCGTAGGGCGTTATGCTGATCTTGTCGTTCTGCATGGCGGTGAAGATCGGAGCGGTAAAAAAATTCTGATCATCCGGCACCGCAGGCGGTGCAAGTGATTGCCAGTCAAAGTGCTCACCCTTGGCCGTCCACTCGCGTTGGTAATTTTCCCAAGCCCGCTTGCCGCGCCAGTTTTCTTCCGTCACCACCAGCCCGATCAAAGTAGCGACCGCAATGACCCCAATCAAAAGGCGGCGTAAAATCCGCCAGCCTCGTTTATTTTTCGGAGTTTCGTTCATAGTTTTTGGGAACGATGGCTCGGCCATCGCGTTTTATCGGTTGTAGTTGGTGACGTCCGGCGTGGCGTTCGGCCAAAAATTTACGTCGCCAAAATTCTGATGTATTCACTGCGCGGACGCGGTGAAAAGGTTTTGGTTCGTTCAGCCATCTGCCAGGCATCCGGGCCGGTCAGTTCCGCCAATAATTTTTCTTGTTGCTGCCAGGTCATCACCGGTGCGGCGGCGATTTTTTCCTGCCCGGTGGTGGGTGCCGGATCACGCAGGGAAAAATTGACGAATAAAATCACCAGCCATGCCGTGGCCAGACCGGCCCACACACGGCGACTGGGCAGGACCAATTCGCGCCAGAGCTGCTTTGGGCTGTTCAGAATCCAAGCCAGCATCAGGTTCGTAATCTTTTGTTTTTCGACGAAAGTGCGGGGCAGTCCATTGACCGCCGCGCGCCGGATGGTGTCCAGCTTGGGGGTGGCTGGCTGATGGCGGGCTAACAAAATTTCACGTGGCGTTTTCATTTTTTGTCTCCAGCAATTTTTTCAAAGTTTTTTTGGCGTAATGCAAACGTGATTTGACCGTGCCCGGTTGGGTATCGGTGATGCCACTGATCGCTTCGATGGAAAAATCTTCCAGGTAATGGAGCAACAGCACCGAACGATGCGGCAACGGTAATTGTTCCAACAGATCCATTAATTCAGCTTCCTGTTCCCGGCGGATCAACTGGTTGTCCGGTTGGTTCTCCCATTCGTCCGGCGCATCCGGGATTTCATCCAGCAGGATTTCCTTTCGCTTGCGCCAGCGCTGGACACATTTCTGGTGCGCGATACCAAAGAGCCAACTGCCAAACTTTCCGTCCTCACGCAAACTGCCGATGTATTTAGTGGCGGCGATAAAAGTCTCCTGCACGAGGTCGAGACTCGGTTGTTCTTCGCGCAGGAGTTCGAACGCATAAGCATAAAGCGGCAACTGATAGCGCCGGAAGAGCGTATCCCAAGCCGCCGGTTCCCCGGTGCGGGCTTGCGATATTGGCAATGGTTCGATGTCGGCCACTTCCGGCATTTTCAGTAAGTGGAATGCGGAGGGCGAGCAAAGGTTCAATTTAGTTTTGAGTTCGTTATCGGGTCGAAGGCGTGAATCCGATGAGGATTTTTGAACTAAAAAGTAAAAATTTAACCTTAAAAACTTTCCAGTTTTGATTTCCGCCATTGCCAAGCATGTGAAAAACCCGCTAAATAAACGGGATGCCAACGGTTGCTGAACAACTTCGCATAGGGCGCGAGGCAAAAAATTTGACGGTAGAGCAAGTCGCGGACGTGACGAAAATCCGTACCGACTACGTTCGCGCATTGGAAGAAGGGAATTTTGGCGCTTTTTCCGCGCCGATCTACATCCGCGGCTCGGTGAAAAGTTATGCCATGTTTCTTAGACTGGATGTACCGGTCGTCCTTGCAACGCTGGAAGCGGAACTCAAAGGGACGCAGGAATTCAGCGAGCCACCGCCATTGACTGAACAAAAGACCACCATGCTGGACACGTTGACCCTGTATCTGGCACGGGTGAACTGGAAGATGGGATTTGTCGGGATTCTTGCGTTGTTGGGGGTGATCATCTGCGTGGTGATTTTTCTTTCGTTGCGACACCACACGAAAAATAATCCGGTAACGAACTTAAAGCCGGCGGTTTATCAACCTGCTCATACGAGCGATACCTTGCCACTGCCGCGGCATTGAAGGCGCCGGATCGGAGTCCGGTTCATCGCTTCACAGATCGTCCAGATACAGTGTGCGGTTGCGCCAGAGGTAAATGATTCCCGACGAGGCCGTCAACACCACGGTGATCCACAGGGCGATTTCCGTGAAGGTCGGTGTCCACGGCGCAAATAAATTTTTCAACGCCACCGGCCATTCATTACACGCATCCACGACGAGCAGGGCGATGATCGCCACGATCTGCGAAATGGTTTTGTGTTTGCCATAACGCTCCGCCGCCAGCACGACATTTTTTGACGCGGCCAGCAGGCGCAAGCCGGTGATCGCCAATTCGCGGGCGACGATGATCACGACCATCCACGCCGCCAGCTTTACCGGTGCACCCGGATGCAGATGGGTGCTCTCCACGAACGCGATGAAAGCCGAACAGGTAAGAATCTTATCGGCCAACGGGTCCATCAACTTGCCGAAATTGGTGATGAGATTACGCTGACGGGCGATTTTTCCATCCAGAAAATCCGTGAAACTGGCCACACTGAACAGTAGCAACGCCAGTGTGTAACGGAACGGAATTTCCCATGGCCAGAATAAAACCCAAAGAAAAACCACCGTCATCGCAAAGCGCGAGACGGTGAGTTTGTTGGGCAAATTCATTGGCGTTTTCAGCGAAGGCATCAAGCACCAAATTTATCAAACATCCTGGCGTTGGCCTGTATCAGGCGCATCAGGAACTTGGAATCGAACACGCCGAGCGAGCCGCTGTTGGCGCCCGTTTCCGTGAAGCGTTCCAATTTGTCCGAACCGCTGGCCGTCGAGTGCAACAGCACCGGCTGCGGATGCCAGGAGTGGCCTTTGAGCGAGCACGGAGTCGAGTGATCACCGGTGATGGCGATGACATCCGGCTTCTTTTTCAACAAGATGGGCAGGGCGGCGTCAAATTCTTCGATCGCTTTTTTCTTCGCGGCGAAGTTGCCGTCTTCACCGTATTTGTCGGTGTATTTGTAATGGACGAAGAAGAAATCGTAGTTGTCGTATTCCTTCAGATAGCGTTCAAACTGTTCGGCGATGGTCTGCGGGCCTTCGATTTTTTCCATGCCGACCAACTGGGCGAGCCCTTTGTACATCGGGTAAACCGCGAGGCACGCCGGCTTGAGTAGGTAACGCTCCTCAAACAGCGGAATCTTCGGCTGATGGGCGATGCCGCGCATGAGGAAACCGTTCGCTGGTTTTTCTTTCGCGAGGATGGGCAGGGCGGCTTTGTAAAAATCCGCGATAAGCTTCGCCATTTTCTTCTGCTTCAAATTTTTGGCATCGCGCGGTTTCACGGTAGGGACGGCAAAGCCTTCGCGATTCGGATCGGCATCCGTCAACGGGCCTTCCAGGCCTTTGCCGCGGAACACGACGACGAAGCGATGTTCCTTGCCGGCTTTGATGATGACTTCCGTGTCGCCGATTTTTTTGATCTTGGCGGTAAGTTTATCCACGAGTTTTTCGCAAACTTCGGTGGGGATGCGTCCGGCGCGGCGGTCGGTGACAATGCCTTTGGCATCGAGCGTCGCAAAATTGGCGCGGGCACAGACGTCGCCGGGTTTCAATTCAATGCCGAGGCCGAGCGCTTCGATGACCCCGCGGCCGACCTGAAATTCCAACGGATCGTAGCCGAACAGGCCAAGGTGACCGGGGCCGCTGCCGGGCGTAATGCCGGGGGCGGCGGGAATCATGCGGCCTTGCGCCGAATCCTTGGCGATTTTATCGAGGTTGGGCGTGTGCGCGGCTTCCAGCGGTGTCAGGTAACCTTGTTCCTTCGTGGCGATGTCGCCCAGACCGTCCAAAACGATCAAGGCAACCTTGGTTTTGGTTTTTAACGTCAGTTCAGAATAGAGAGCGTCCAAATTCATCCAGCCATTTTAAGACAATTTTGCCGTGACGCAATTCGATTCCCATTTGCGTGGTGACAAAATGGTGACATTATTATGGTCCCATGAGCCAATTGACCTTGCGTGAACTGCATCACGGCCTTCACGCAAACTTTTCCCAACTGAATGACGCAGAAATCGTCGCGGATTACGGCGACGCCCGCGCGGAATATGCCGCCCTGCGCGAAACTGCCGGTGTGCTTGATTTAAGCTTTCGTTCGCGCCTGTGCCTGGTCGGTGCCGACCGGGCGCGCTACCTGCACGGGCAGGTGACCAATGACATAAAAAAACTTCAAGTCGGCGAAGGTTGCTATTCAGCATTGACCACCGCCAAGGGGAAAATGGAAAGTGATCTGAACATTTTCGCGCTCGCGGATGAATTGCTTTTGGATTTTGAGCCGGGTTTGATGGAAAAAGTTTCGCAACGGCTGGGGAAATACATCGTCGCGGATGACGTGCAAATCGTGGATGCCGCGCCGTACTATGGATTGTTGAGCGTGCAGGGGCCGAAGGCCGACGCGGTCGTTCAAGCCTTGGAATTGTTTCCAGAAATCCCCGGTAATGCTTTTGGTTCCCGGAAAATATCCGACGCCACGCTGGGCGAAATTTATCTCGCCAACCACCCGCGTCTGGGCACGCATGGTTTTGACCTATTCATTCCAACCAATTCTTTGGGCGCCGTGGCGGACAAGTTGATTGCCGCCGCGAAACAGGCTGGCGGACGCGCTGCTGGCTGGACCGCTTTTGAGAGTGCGCGCATCGAAGCCGGCATCTCGCGTTTCGGCGCGGACATGGACGAAACAAACATCCCGCTGGAATGCGGCATTGAAAGCCGGACCATCGTTTATAATAAAGGTTGCTATATCGGGCAGGAAGTCATCAACCGCATCCACAGCCTCGGCCATGTGAACCGTGAATTGCGTGGTTTACAGTTGGCGGCGGATTTAAAAGATTTGCCACAACGTGGTGATAAATTGTTTCACGGCGGCAAAGAAATCGGCTTGGTGACCAGCGCGGTAAAATCACCGACGCTTAACGCAAATATCGCCCTCGGCTACGTTCGGCGCGAAGCGAACCAAATCGGCACCGAACTGGTTTTGAAAACTTCGGCGGGTGAGAGTATGGCAAAAATCGTGGCATTGCCGTTTGTTTAAAATAGAGTGATTCAATATAAGCTGGGGCGCCTCGTAATCAACAAGGGAGAGAAACGTCCGCGAGGTCTTGGAGTGCGGTGGCAAAGCGTAGCGGCGACACCGCTTTCGTGCGCCCGAGCTCATTCTTTTATGCGAAAATCGTCCGTCCGGATTAAAGCGGCGTGGCGGCAGTTGCCTTCCCGCCGCAGTCCATGACACCCTGAGCTGGGCCACGTTGGCGGGCAAATTTTATGCCGGTAATTCAGTTTCCGCTTCTTTCGCATTGCCGCCCGAAGACTTGAACAGATGCGTGGCGTAATATGAGCCGATGACCAGCACGGCGGCGATCAATTGGGCTACGAGAGTTTCCACGGTCGGGAAAATCGCAAACCACAAGCCCGCCCAGTCTGGAATAATTTTCTCCAGACTATGGATTGGGGTCGTGGAAATCCAATGTGCCAGTTGCATTTCCTGCGCCTGTTCACCGACCATCACCAACAAAACAACGCCCAGCAACACCCCGGTCAGGATCAACATTTTGCGGTAAGGCAATTTTTGATGAGCGATGAAGGTCAGCACCGCCACGATACCGGAAAGAAGCAAACCGACGGACGCCCCGGCCAAAACGATTTCGCCGTGGAATTTCAGATAATACGTTTGCAAAAACAGCACAACTTCAAAGCCTTCGCGGTAGAGCGAAGCGAAGCCAAGCAGTCCCAATCCCCACACCAATTTAGCATGGGTGATTTCTGTGGAGCTGGCACTCGAGAGCAACGCCTTCTTCTTGCGATTATGCATGGACATCCAGCCGCCCCAATAAATCTTGTGGAAAAACCAATTCATGACGATCAACAGGACGATCACTGCCAGCAACCCGGTAGCAGCCTGCAAGTCCAGCGCGGGAATGCTTTCCGACAGGTTCTTCACGATGCCCACCGCAATGAACCAGGTGACCAAAGTGGCGATGAAGGCGATGCCGGCACCGATGGCGATGGGGCGACGATGCGTCTTGTTGACGCCGGTCATGCTGGCGGTGATGGCTGAGAGTACCAGGATGCATTCCAACCCTTCACGGAAGACGAGTACGCCGATGTCCATGATGGCCACGGTCGGGCTGGTCTGGGGAGCCGTCGGGTCAGGTGCGCCTTGTGCGGTCACAGCTTGCCATACCAGCACACCGACCACCAAAAATGCCGCCAGCACGAGCAAAAGCCGCCAGCTCCACGTGTAAAACTTGTTCATATTGGAATTCGTCGCTCGAAACGAATAAATTGCCTCAATCATAGAAAATAAAAAAGCTTCATTTCACAACTACGCGCCGGGAAAGTAGCAGTTTTGGCGTCCGGCCACTGTCGGTAGATTGCTATACATTAACCCCAAATTGCGGTTGGATGTTCGGGCCGGGATTGATACAAATTCGGCTGATGCTTTTTAATGGGCCAAATTAAAGATGCCCCACTGTCTGTGAAATTTTCTCGCCCGCCAGCACGTTTCGCGGTTTAATCTTCGCCGCATGAAAAAGCAAAAAGCCTACGCTGCCGCCGGCGTTGATATTGATCTCGGTAATAAAGTCAAAGCCACGCTCCCGCAACTGCTCGCTGCGACCCATCGCCGCGAAGTGCTCGGCAAGGTTGGCGGCTTCGGTGGCCTGTTCGCGCTCGACGTAAAGAAATATCGCGAACCCATCCTGGTTTCGTCGGTGGACGGTGTCGGCACAAAGTTGAAGATCGCATTTACGATGGATAAACACGACACCATCGGCGCGGATCTGGTGAATCATTGTGTCAACGATATTGCCGTGCTGGGCGCGGAACCGTTGTTCTTTCTCGATTACCTGGGCACAGGGAAATTGGAACCGCACGTTTTCACCGACATCATCAAGGGATTTGCCCGCGCGTGTTCCGAAAATAACTGCGCACTGATCGGTGGCGAAACGGCCCAGATGCCGGGCTTTTATCAAGCTGGCGAATATGACGTGAGCGGCACGATTGTCGGGGTGGTGGAAAAATCCCGGATGTTGAACGGCCAGAAAACCGTGAAACGCGGCGACGTGGTCATTGGCATCGAATCAAGCGGGCTGCATACGAATGGCTATTCGCTCGGCCGTAAAATTTACTTTGAACAACTCGGCTACAAGCCAAAGGACAAAATCCCCGGCCTCAAAAAATCCATTGGTGAAGAATTGCTGAAAGAGCATGTCAGCTATGGCCCGCTGGTGCAGAAACTCATCAAGAAATTTAACCTTGTCGGCAAAGCTGACCAGGTGAAGGCGTTCGCGCATATCACTGGCGGTGGGTTCGTAGACAACATCCCGCGCGTGTTGCCGAAGGCGCTCGATGTCGTCATCAAAAAGGGTTCCTGGGAAATGCTGCCAATTTTCCAGATCATTGCGGAAAAGAGCGGCGTGCCGGACGAAGAATTGTATCAGGTCTTCAACATGGGCATCGGCATGGTTGCCATCGTTTCAGCGGACAAAGCGGAAGCGGCGTTGAAATTCATCAAGGCGCAGAAGCACAAAGCTTGGATCATTGGCGAAGTCGTCAAAGGCAAAGGCGAAGCGCGAGTTGAATAAAATTCAATCGTGTCTGAAAGTAGAACTGCGGCTAAATCGTCCTCATGCTCATCGTCGTCCTCGCCCTTTGGAGGAAATTCGAGGATGAGGACGAGGACGACGATGAGCATGAGACGAAAATTAATTTTTCAGATCGTCTCTGGGTAATCTTCGGGTGGAATGGGTTGCGCTGCGACCCATTATGACGGCGAAGCCGGCACTTTGAGGCGGACTATATCGTCGGACGCGCAACTTTTCGTCGCCTGACGCTGCGCTCAGCGACGACTTTGGCCGCAGCGCGGCCAAAGCCACCCAACGGAAAGAATTTTTAGGCCGTCTTCAACCCTTAATTTGGCAGCGCTCTCAAATTGAAAGGAGCGGACTCACGTCCGCTGCTACAAGTCAAGATAACGAGCGTCCATTTAAATAGGAAATCTTCAATAACTCATCCGGTCGATTTTTACTTTGCCACGGAAAATCCAATAGATGCAAACGGTGTAGGCGATGACGACCGGCACGCCGATACAGGCGATGACCAGCATCGTGCCCAAAGTCTGGGTGGATGATGCGGCGTTGTAGATCGTCAGGCTGTTTTCCGGATGGGGCAGGCTGAAAACCATGTACGGATATTGATTCACGCCGAAGAGCACCATCAGGGTGATCATCGCCGCGCAGGATGAGAGGAAAGCCAGCCAATCTTTGCCGCGATGAAATTCGCGCGGGATGTTCGCGATGGACAGCATGTTCGCCAGCACGATGCTAAAGAGCCACGGATTATCGCGCACGCGGGCGGCGATATGGGGCACGTACAGCAGCGTCGCCATCGTTGTAGTCGCCGCGCACATCACGAAGAAGATGATGGAATTCATTGCCCAGCGGCGTAGCTTGTCGTGCAATTCACCTTCCGTCTTCATCACTCCATAAATTGCACCATGCATCATGAACAACGCCACCGTGGTGATACCGACGAGCAGCGGATACGGTTGTAATAAGCCGAGGAAAGTGCCGGCAAATTCACCGCGTTCATCCACCGGAACGCCTTGCGCGATATTTCCCAGCGCGACGCCGATGAGCAAACTCGACAGGATACTGCCGACCGCGAAGCCGATGTCCCACATCTGCCGCCACCAAAGCATCGGTTGTTTGCTGCGAAATTCGATCGCCACCGCCCGGAAGATCAGCGATGCGAGCAGCAGGTAAAATGCGAGGTAAAAACCTGAGAACACGGTGGCATACACATTGGGAAACGCGGCAAACAAGGCGCCCCCGCCAGTGACGAGCCAGACTTCATTGCCATCCCAGACCGGGCCGATGGAATTGAGCATGATGCGGCGTTCTTCGTCCTTTTTAGTGAACAGATGCAGTGCTCCGATGCCGAGGTCAAAGCCGTCGAGCATCGCGTAACCGGTGAATAGTACGCCGACGAGGATGAACCAGATGGTATTGAGATCGAAGGTCATGATTTTTTGTGTTCGATGAGTTCGTCCGGCAACGCCAGTTTTCCGGACGGGATCAAGTCGTCTTCGTGCGGGCCATGCTGGATTTTATCGTTGAGCAAATAGATGAAAACGGCGAGCAGCAAAAAGTAAATGAACGTGAACAGGATCAATGACGCGAGGACGGTGTGCGCTTTCACGACGGCCGACAAGCCGTTCGGCGTGCGCAATTCATGCCAGACAATCCATGGTTGCCGGCCCACTTCCGCCGCGAACCAACCCAGTTGGTTGGCCAGTTCCGGGCCGAGCACCGAGAACACCAACAACCACAACAGCCAGCGTTTTTCCGGCAGCTTTTTTCGCCAGGCATAAAAACAACCCAGTGCCGAGATCGCGATCAGGGCGCAACCGATGCCCACCATGCCGTGGAAGAAGAAGAAAGAGGACGCAATCGGCGGGCGATCAGCCGGCGCAAATTGATCCAAGCCGGCAACGGGTGCATGAAAATCATTGTTCGCCAAAAAACTCAGCAGGTAAGGAACCTGCAAGCCGTGCGTTTTTTGATTCTTTTCATCCACCCAGCCGATCACGGTGAGCGGGGCGTTGGAGGTGGTTTCGTAAAGACCTTCAAACGCGGCCAGTTTCACCGGCTGATTTTTCGCCACGCCTTGAGCGCTGATGTGACCGCTCAAACCTTGCAATAACGAAGCCGCCAGCGCCACGATAAGGCTGATCTTTAAAGAGGCTTTGGCAAAGGCCAGGTGCTTTTTCTTCAGTAGATACCAGGCACTGACACTCACCACGAGAAAGGCGCCGGCCGCCCACGCACCGCACAGGGTGTGAAATAAACGTTCGGGAAAAGACGGGTTTAAGACCATCGCCCAGAAATTGGTGACTTCGGCCCGCGCGTGCAGGCCTTCGCCGACGATGTGATAACCGGCGGGCGTTTGCATCCATGAATTCGCTACGACGATCCAGACCGCGCTGAAATGTGCACCCAAACACACCATGCACGTGGCGAAGAAGTGCATTTTGCGTCCGACTTTATCCCAACCAAATAGCAACACGGCCAAAAAGCCGGATTCAAGGAAGAACGCAAAGATGCCTTCAGCGGCGAGCGCGCTGCCAAATACGTCACCGACAAACCGCGAATAGGTGGCCCAATTGGTGCCGAATTCAAATTCCATCACGATGCCCGTGGCGACGCCGAGCGCAAAGGTAAGCGCAAAAACTTTCGTCCAGAACCGCGCCATCTGGTGGTACACGGGATTTTTGGTTTTGAGCCACGCGCCCTCCATGAGCACGAGCATGAGGCCCAAGCCAATGCTTAATGGCGGGTAAATGTAGTGAAATCCGATCGTCAGTCCGAATTGAACACGTGATAGCGTCAAAACATCCATGCTCGCGACTTTGCGCTTTTTTTCGAAAACTGTCAACGGGTCGAAAGAGGATATTATATTGTTTTCTAAAAATTTTAGAAAAACTAATATTTAATTGCGCCGACCATGGCCGACGGCTGGGTGTTTACCGGCTTCAGTTTTTTACCCGGAGCAATTTCAACGCGGTCAGCATGTCTTCCGGCAGGGGGGCTTCGAAGTGCATCTCCTTTTTACGGCGCGGATGCGTGAAGGTCAATTCGCGGGCATGCAGCAGCACACGCGGAGCGGTATAGCCGGTGAGGCGTTGCAATTTTTGGTTCTGCTTTGCGCCATACGTCTCATCGCCGACGATTGGATGGCCAAGGAATTGAAAGTGCACGCGCACCTGATGTGTTCGTCCGGTATGGATCTGTGCCTCCATCAACGTCGCGGCGTACAGGCGTTCCAGCACTTGATAACTCGTGTGCGCCGTGCGCCCATCGCCGTCCTCGCATACGGCCATGCGCTTGCGTTCGGTGGGATGGCGGGCGATGGCGGCATGAATCTCGCCGGTCTTGCGCGCGGGTTCACCGCAGACGAGTGCCTGGTAAATCTTTTTGACTTCGCGCGCGGCGAATTGCGCTGACAAGGCGAGATGCGTTTCGTCGTTCTTGGCCACGACGAGACAACCGCTGGTTTCCTTGTCCAAGCGGTGTACGATACCCGGCCGCGCCACGCCGCCAATGCCACTCAATGAACCTTTGCAGTGATGGAGCAGGGCGTTGACCAGCGTGCCGTCCTCGTGTCCGGCGGCTGGATGCACAACGATGCCGGCGTTTTTGTTGAGCACGAGCAGCGTTTTGTCCTCGTACAAAATATCGAGCGGAATTTTTTCGGGCTGGGCTTCGGCCACTTTGGCTTCCGGCCAATGAATTTCAATCTGCTCATTCGCCCGGGGCGAATGCGTGGGTTTGACGACCTTGCCATCCACGCGGACGTGACCTTCTTCGATCAAACGTTGCAACGTGCCGCGCGACGTTTCGGGAAATTGCGTGCGCAGAAATGTGTCCAGTCGCAAGCCAGGCTGGGATTGTTCAACAGTGATCTGTTCTGTGCGCGTTTTCATTTCGAAGCTTCCACCGGCTTGGGGGAATGTTCGTTGCGCCAGGTGATGATGAAGATCAAAGCCACCCCGGTGCAGATGGCGGAATCCGCGACATTGAAGGCGGGAAAGTCAAGCGGTTCGGCGCTGCCGCGACGTTGAAGATAAAAATGCAGAAAATCAATGACGGCATGGCGTCCGGGCAACAGCCGGTCGGTGAGGTTGCCGATGATGCCGCCGAAGATCAGGCCGAACGCGATCTGGCCGGAAATTTTGTCGGCATTGAAATGGCGCCGGGTCAGAAATAGCGCCACGAGGGCCACGAGCGCCACAATGGCGAGCAGGGCGTTATTGCCGGTAAACATGCTCCACGCCGCCCCGGTGTTGATGCGATGCGCAAAATTAAAAAAGCCGGGAATGATGGTTTTCTCGAACCCCAATGGAATGGTATGCAGCACGACCCATTTGGTGAATTGATCGAGCGCAAGGATGACCAGCGCCAATCCAAAGATGCGGCGGTTCGACTGGTCAGAAATGAAATGAGCGGCGGACATGAGTCAATTTATGGACACTCATTAAACACGAATATGTCCAAAAAACAATGCGATTCATGCGTCTGCGCCGTGGGAATTAGCGTTTTATCTGGCGCGAAAAATGGTTACAGTTCAGGCATGGCGTTGGTGCGGATTCTCGTGGATGGCTATTCGTTGTTGCACAATTGGCCGGAATTGGCCGAGGGTGCGCCGCGTCATTCGGAGGCGGCACGCGATGCGTTGGTGGAGATGTTGACGCATTATCAAGATGCGAGCCGGACGCCGGTGACCCTATTTTTTGATGGTATCGGCGCCAAACGCAGCCGACCGAAGGATGCAACCGGTGGGGGCGTTGAAGTTTTATTTTCCAGCAGCGGTCAGACGGCGGACGATTTGATCGAACGCGCAGCGCATCGTTTTCAAAGTTATGGCGAAGTGCTGGTCGTCACGGATGATTTTGCGGAGCGTGACATCGTCAGCGGTTTCGGCGGTTCGGTCAGCAGCTGCGCCAATTTCATCGGCATGATCCGCGATGCGCTGGATACGCTGGCTGAAGATTTGAATCGCCATAACCGTGCTGAACGCAACCGGTTTTCCCGTTTTCATTAAAACCATGAATAAGTGTTCTCTCAAAAAAATCATTCATCGCTGGATTTTCCCCGCGCTGCTGGTGCTCGTTCTCTTGCCCCGCGTTTCGGCGCAAGCAACCGTCGAGCCGCCCCAACGTTGGTTGCTCATTTTTGATACGTCATTTGTGATGAAAAATCGCTTGCCAGCGCTCAAAACTGAACTAAAGAATTTGTTTCTCAGCTCCATTAGCGGCCAATTGCATGCCGGCGATAGTGTGGGGGTATGGACATTTAATAAAAAATTGGAGCCCGGCGTATTCCCGCAATTCACCTGGACACCAACCTTCGCCGCCGAAGTGTCCTCAAACCTGGTTCGCTTTCTGAGTGATCAAAGTTATTCCGGTGGCACCAGTTTTGCGTCATTAACGCCTTTGTTGGGGCGGGTCATTGATAATTCGGACCGGTTGACGATCCTGATTTTTTGCGACGGGCAGGATGAATTAAAAATGACGCCCTATGATGCCGGCATTAACCAGGTGTTTGCCCAATCCCAGGCGGAACGGAAAAAATCGGGTCAACCGTTCGTGTTGCTCATCCGCACGCAAACCGGCCAGTTTGTCGGGGCCACAGTCAATCTACCGCCGGGCAACTTGGATGTGCCGCCATTCCCGCCATTGCCAGTGGAAGCCCTGGCCCCACCGGCCAACGCAGTGGCGAATCCGCCGCCAGTGATTGTGCCACGCAATCCGGTCTCCCAGCCACCCTTGGTGATCGTTGGTACTAATGTCGGGACGAACATTGATGAATTGCTAAAACCGCCATTGCCTGCCGGCCATTGAGGCGAGTAAAATGCTTTTCATTCCGCGCGTGACTTTTGGGCGCGGCTCTGGAAAATTTTGCGACCATGAAAACATTCAAGTTTAATTTGTTTTGCGCGTTTAGCTTTGCCGCATTTTTAGCGGCAGGTTGTTCCGAACAAAAAGCCTCCACGCCAGCCACCTCGCCGAATACGGTCACGGCGGCGGCTCCAGCCACGGCAACTGCGCCGGCATCCGCACCAACCGCCACAGAAAATAAAGCTGCTCCGGGCTTTGATGATCCGTCCAAACTTACCGCCCAGGCGCCGGAGACTTTCAAGGCGCAATTTATTACAACCAAGGGAAATTTCACCATTGAAGTCACGCGCGCACTTGCCCCTAATGGTGCAGATCGCTTCTACAACCTCGTCCGCTCCGGATTTTTTACCGATGTTGAATTCTTTCGTGTTGTTTCTGGTTTTATGTGCCAGTTTGGCGTTCATGGCGACCCGGCGGTTTCAGCCAAATGGCGTGACGCAAATATTTCCGATGATGCTGTCAAAGGCAGTAATACGCGTGGAACAATCACTTTTGCCACGGCTGGCCCCAATACGCGCACGACGCAATTATTCATCAATTTTGCCAACAACACCGGCCTTGATGGACAGGGCTTTTCGCCTTTCGGCAAAGTGATTGAAGGCATGGATGTCGTGGATAAAATCAACAGCGAATATGGGGACGGTGCCCCCTATGGTCGGGGGCCGGATCAAGGTCGCATTCAAAACGAAGGTAATACCTATTTGAAAAAAGATTTTCCGAACCTGGATTACATCAAGTCTGCCACCATTGTTCCGTAAGAAATAAAAGCCAATCCAATAATTATTTAACCAAATTTTATGAGCGAAATTGCCATTATCACCACCAACCTCGGCGAAATGACCCTGGAATTCTGGCCGGACGTCGCGCCGGGCCACGTCAAAAACTTCATTGATCTTGCGAAGAAAGGTTTCTATGACGGCACCTGTTTTCATCGCGTCATCAAAGGTTTCATGATTCAGGGCGGCGACCCGTTGACGAAGGACGCCAGCAAGGAATCGCAATGGGGCACGGGCGGACCGGGTTACCAGATCAAGGCTGAGTTCAACGACAAGGCGCACACGCGCGGCGTGCTTTCCATGGCGCGTTCGCAAAGTCCGGATTCGGCTGGCAGCCAGTTTTTTATCTGCCACGGTGATCCGCGTTTTCTTGATCGTCAATACACCGCCTTTGGCAAATTGATCAAGGGCGACGATGTGCTGGAAAAGATCGCCACCACGCCTACGCGTCCCGGTGACCGTCCGGTCAGCAAAGTCATGCTCACCAGCGTGAAGATTGTGCCGGCCGATTCAGCTAAATAACCTTCAATGAAGAACGCAGGAAATCAGGAATAAAATTCTGGTTTCCTGCGTTTTTATTTTCCGCATCCAATTTTCCATGGAAATTTCTGATCTTGCCAAAATTCTCGTCGCACTGGGTTGTCCGGCCGAAAAATCCGCAGAAATGGCGGCACAACTTGACAAACGCGCCCATCAGCTCGCAGCTGAAAAAAACAAAACCTACGAGGAAGCGTTGACGCATCTGTTGAAGTTGATGCAGCAAGGTTGGGCAGCGCAGCAAAAAGGTTTTTAGAATGTTTCTGAAACATGGTTGCCGCTGATCGTCCTCATGCTCATCGTCGTCCTCGACCTCGCCCGCGGCATTTTATGGAAGTTATCGAGCGGAGCGAGCAATGCTCCACGCTCCAAATTCACGGTGGGGCGAGACTCCGTCGAGCCCTAATTAAAAAGGCTGCCGACTGAAAATTGTGCGCCTAAATAAAGT
>DASYEY010000285.1:0-2444 GCA_036498725.1 Verrucomicrobiia bacterium
TCAATGAAACACACGCGGAAAATATAATCCCCGGCCTCCGTCACTTTCGGGTTCGTGGACGCCGGCGAGATCATCGGGATTTTGCTTTCCTGACAGATGGGCGCGGCTTCCATGGAGCGGGAAGACGCCACTTCACCGAGGATTGCCACCACGCCGTCGCTGGAGATCAACTTGCGGACCACCGTGGACGATTGACCCGCCTGCGACTGGTTATCCTCCGTCAGCAGGTCAATTTTTTTGCCCAGCACACCGCCAGCGGCATTGATCGCATCCACCGCTAGTTGTGTGCCTTTGTGCGAAGACTGGCCAAACGTGGCCTCGCTGCCCGTCAGCGAGGCAAATTCGCCAACCTTGATGGTCGTATCCGTGGCCGCCGTGCCGGATTCGGCGGGTTTTTTGCAACCGGTGAGAAGCAATACCGTCACCGTAACGACCGCCAGAAAAGGTCCATGCCAGTTTTTCATAAGTAAGGAAAACGCTCAGTCCGCCAAATCTGTGAAAGCCTAAAGGATTGGCCGCGACTTTCAAGCCCCGCGTACCGGGAAGCCAAGACACCCCTCACCCGCATTTGAAAAGCTGCAAATTGCACGTAATCACCGGCTTCATTTCGCGAATGGCAAAAAGATTGGTCCCCAATTGCTGCAATATGCATTCATATTTGCCCAAACGGTCGTGGTACAAATCCAGCTAGGATTTCACCTAAAGCCATTAACTAATTAGCATCCCATTAATTTATGAAACATCTCATTCATCGGCGCGGGACAGTCCTCTGCCTCGCCCTCAACGCCGCCGCCATCCTGTTGCTCACTGGTTGCGCCACGCCGGACCGTCATTCTTTCAACCAGGATTTTGGCGAAAATTTGACCACCCAGCCGAAGTACTACATCGAGGATGAAAATGATCATCACTTCAAGATCACTGTGGATCAAGGCGTCCCCTCTACTGGCGCCGAACGGACCATTGATCTGAAAGAGGCCGCCTCCACCGTGGCCAATGCCGAGGCCAAACGACTCGGCTGGGAAAAATGGCGCTTGAACTACATCTCGGAACGCGACCAAGGCTGGATGCACATAGTCGTGGGCGAAGTCAAACGCGAGAAATACGTCGCCCCCACCTTCCCCGGCCAGCCCGGCACGGGCAACCTCTGACGCGCCACCGCTGAGCCGAAACAAAACCAAAATCCAAAAAAGTCGCTCCCGCTTGCTATTTTTGTCCTATCGCATGGCATGGTGCTTTTTTAACCGCTCTAAATTGGTTTCGGCCGCTTCATCACCACCTCAATCTCCGCCTTATTCTTCGCGATCATGTTCGCGGCCAGGATGCCGCGCCAGAAGACATTCGGATACACAATCGCGCCGCGACCAAGAATGGTGCCAGGATTCAAAACGGCATTGCAACCCGCTTCCGCGCCATCGCCGATCAACGCGCCGAACTTGCGCAGGCCGGTGTCGAATGGTTTGCCATCCAGCTCCACCTGGATATTGCCCGCGAGCAGTTTGATGTTGGAAATCTTCACCCCCGCGCCGAGATGTGCCTTGTGGCCAAGAATGGAATCACCAACATAATTAAAATGCGGCACCTGTGCGCCGTTGAAGAGCAGGGCGTTCTTCAGTTCACTCGCATTGCCCACTACGCAGTTGTCGCCGATGATGACATTCTCGCGGAGATAGGCGTTGTGACGGATCTGGCAGTTCTTGCCGATGATGGCTGGCCCCTTGATAAGCGCGCCCGGTTCCACCACAGTGCCTTCGCCGATGATGACCTTGTCCCCGATGGTCGCGCCGGGAAACCGTTTGGGCGGATTTTGTTTGGTGACCTTGGCGAGATAAGGCTCGATATTTTTGAGCGCTTCCCAGGCGAAGGTGCAGCCGTCAAAGATCGCGGCGTGTTCCGTCTGCGTCAGGTCAAATAGATCAGCGACATTGAACATGAACGTAGGCTAATGCAAACCGGCGGGCCGGCAAAGTGAAATGGAACAGGGCTGCGCCGGAATCCCGGGAAATATGGAGTGCGGCGGCAAACGGAGCGCGACGCCGCTTTCGAAACAGGCCAAGGGCACAGAGCTGTCCACCCCAAAGCGCTGTCGCCGCTGCGCTCTGCCAGCGCACTCCATGACCCGAACGGCCCTGCGGCACATGCAAGCTTCACAACCCCGGACTGCCCTGCATGATGCCGCCATCCGCAAACACCGTGGTCGCCGTCATATAACTCGCGCCGTCACTGGCCAGGAAGGCGACGAGGCTCGCGATCTCTTCCGGCTTGGCCATGCGACCGAGCGGAATGGCGTTGTTCAATTTTTGCAGCAGGGTGGGGTCGGTCATGGTGGTCAGGTTGATCGGCGTAGCCACCGCGCCGGGGCCGACGCCAACCACCAAAATATTGTGCGGCGCGAGTTCCACGCCCGCCGTGCGCGTGAGCATGCGCATGCCGCCTTTGGAGAGGCA
>DASYEY010000286.1:0-19272 GCA_036498725.1 Verrucomicrobiia bacterium
GGTTAAAAAAATTGTTCAAACAATTTTCCTTTCCCGGCGGGATTCCCAGCCACGCCTCGCCGGAAACGCCCGGTTCGATTCATGAAGGCGGCGAACTCGGCTATTCCCTGAGCCATGCATTCGGTGCGGTGTTTGATAATCCAGATTTGATCGTTGGCTGTGTCGTCGGCGATGGCGAAGCGGAGACTGGCCCGCTGGCGACGGCATGGCATTCCAATAAATTTCTCAACCCGATCACCGATGGCGCGGTGCTGCCAATCCTGCATCTGAACGGCTATAAGATCGCGAATCCGACGATCCTGGCGCGGATCACGCACGAAGAGTTGGAACAATTATTTCGCGGCTACGGTTGGACGCCATATTTTGTCGAAGGCCGCGACCCGGAATTGATGCACGAGGCAATGGCCACAGTCCTGGACGCGGCGGTGGAACAGATCAAAAAAATTCAACAAGCCGCCCGCGCGGGTGGCAGCGCGGAACGTCCGCGCTGGCCGATGATCGTGCTTAATTCGCCCAAGGGCTGGACGGGGCCGAAGATCATTGACGGCGTGCCGATTGAAGGTTCGTTCCATTCGCATCAGGTGCCGCTTTCCGATCCCGTCAAAAATCCTGCCCACCTTAAATTGCTGGAGGAATGGCTCAGAAGTTATCGTCCGCAGGAATTATTTGATGACGCCGGGGCGCTAAAACCGGAACTTGCGGCACTCGCACCCACAGGAACGCGGCGCATGGGCGCGAACCCGCACGCGAATGGCGGTCTCTTGCTCCGCGATCTGCGCATGCCGGATTTTCGCGAGTACGCAGTCAGTGTGCCGGTGCCGGGCAGCCCGGGTATCGGCGACACGCATGTGCTCGGAAAATTTTTGCGCGACGTGACGAAGTTCAATGACGCGCAAAAGAACTTTCGTATTTTTGGCCCCGATGAAACAGCTTCGAACGGCTTGGAAGCCGTCTTTGAAACCACCAAACGGCAATGGCTCGGCGCAACCGTGCCGAATGATGAATTGCTCGCACCCGCCGGTCGCGTGATGGAAATGTTGAGCGAACATCAATGCGAAGGCTGGTTGGAAGGGTATCTGCTCACCGGCCGCCACGGATTATTCAACTGTTACGAAGCGTTCATCCACATCGTGGATTCGATGTTCAACCAGCACGCGAAATGGTTGAAGATCACGTCGCACCTGCCGTGGCGCCGGCCAATTGCCTCGCTGAATTATCTGCTGGCGTCGCACGTCTGGCGGCAGGATCACAACGGCTTTACGCACCAAGATCCCGGGTTCATTGATCACGTCATCAATAAGAAAGCCGAGGTCGTGCGCGTCTATCTGCCGCCGGACGCGAACTGCTTGCTGTCGGTGATGGATCATTGCCTGCGCAGCCGGCATTACGTCAACGTGGTGGTCGCCGGCAAACATCCCGCGCCGCAATGGCTGACGATGGATGCGGCGGTGAAACATTGCACGGAAGGCATTGGCATCTGGCAATGGGCGAGCAACGATCAAGATGCGACGCCCGATGTCGTGATGGCGTGTTGCGGGGATGTGCCGACGCTGGAAACGCTCGCCGCCGTTTCGCTCCTGCGCCAGCATTTGCCGGAATTGAAGATTCGCGTGGTCAATGTCGTTGACCTCATGCGGTTGCAACCGAAGAGCGAACATCCGCACGGACTGCGCGATGCCGATTTCGATGCGTTGTTCACCAAGGATAAGCCGGTGATCTTTGCCTTCCACGCGTACCCGTGGTTGATCCACCGGCTGACCTATCGCCGCACCAATCATCACAACATCCATGTGCGCGGTTACAAGGAGGAGGGCACCATCACCACGCCGTTCGACATGACGGTGTTGAACGAACTGGACCGTTTCCATCTTGTCATGGACGCGATTGATCGCCTGCCGCAAACCGGGTCGAAAGGAGTCTATCTCAAGCAACAATTGCAGGATAAACTGGTGGAACACCGGCAATACATCACCACGCACGGGCAGGATATGCCGGAGGTGCGGAATTGGAAATGGACGGCTTGAATGAATCGTCCGACTGTCACACCAGCGGCACCCACGCTGATTTCTGCCAGCCAGCCCGGCGTGCCGGAAGATTTGAAAACCCTGCCATTGCCGGAGCTGGCGAAAAAATTAGCTTCGTCAGCGGACGGTCTGACGCAGGCCGAGGCGCAAAAGCGGTTGGCACAGTATGGGGCAAATGAGATCGTTGAAAAGAAAGCCAATCTGTTCTTAAAGTTTCTTTCTTATTTTTGGGGACCCATTCCGTGGATGATTGAAGCGGCGGTGATCTTGTCCGGCGCGGTCCGACATTGGCCGGATTTTTTCATCATTCTATTTTTGCTGCTGGCAAATGCCGTGGTTGGATTCTGGGAGGAACGCGAGGCTGGCAACGCCATTGCTGCGCTCAAGGCCAAATTGGCGCTCAAGGCCAGGGTCAAGCGTGATGGCCAATGGCTTAACCCATCGGCGCGTGAATTGGTGCCGGGCGATGTCATCCGCCTGCGGTTGGGCGACATCGTGCCGGCGGATGCGCGATTGCTGGACGGCGATCCGCTGGCGGTGGATCAATCGTCATTGACCGGCGAATCCTTGCCCGCCGAGCGCAAGTCCGGCGAGGCAGTGTTTTCCGGTTCCATCATCCGCCAGGGCGAAGCTGCCGCAATGGTCTATGCCACGGGCGAAAAAACTTACTTTGGCAAAACGGCGCAACTGGTGCAGGAAGCGCACACCGTCAGTCATTTTCAAAAAGCGGTTTTGAAGATTGGCAATTATCTGATCTTCCTGGCCGTGGCGATGGTGGCGGTGATCATCGTCGTCGCCATGGTTCGCGGTGACGCGCTGCTTACCACGCTGCAATTCGCGCTGGTGTTGACCGTGGCCGCGATTCCCGTGGCGATGCCGACAGTGTTATCGGTGACGCTGGCGGTCGGCGCGCGGCTGCTTGCCAAAAAGAAAACGATCGTCAGCAAGCTCGTGGCCATTGAAGAATTGGCAGGGGTGGATGTGCTGTGCGCGGACAAGACCGGTACGTTGACGCAGAATAAATTGACGCTGGGTGATCCGTTCAGTGTGCATGAGATTCCGGTGGAACACGTCATTCTCAACGGCGCCCTCGCTTCGCGCGCAGAAAACAATGATACGATTGATCTGGCCGTCCTTGGCGGATTGAAAGACCGGACAATATTGGACACATATGAGATCATCCATTTCCAGCCATTCGACCCGGTGCGCAAACGCACCGAAGCCACCATCAAAACCAAAGATGGCGTACAATTCAAGGTTGCCAAGGGCGCACCCCAGGTGATTTTGGCGCTGGCGGCAAACGCCGGTCAGGTAAAGGACTCTGTGGAAAAAGCAGTCACCGAATTTGCGGCGCGCGGTTTTCGTTCGCTGGGCGTGGCGCGGGCAGAGGACGCGGGCCCATGGCAATTCATCGGCGTGCTGCCCTTGTTCGATCCGCCGCGTGAAGATGCCAAAGCAACCATCGCCACCGCGCTGGCGATGGGAGTGAAGCTCAAGATGGTGACGGGCGATGCGCTCGCCATCGCCAGGGAAACGGCCAAAAAACTGGACTTGGGCACGAATATCCTCGATGCCGCCGGCTTGGGTGATTCAAAAAAACAAGAGTCCGCAGCGGTATCCCAATCCATTGAGCAAGCTGATGGTTTTGCCCAGGTGTTCCCCGAACATAAATTTCATATCGTGGATGTCCTGCAACAGCGCGGCCACATCGTCGGCATGACCGGTGATGGTGTGAATGACGCGCCCGCCTTGAAGAAGGCCGATTGCGGGATTGCGGTTTCGGACGCGACGGATGCGGCGCGCGCAGCGGCGGACATTGTCCTGACGACACCGGGATTGTCTGTGATCATTGACGCGATCAAGGAGAGCCGGAAAATTTTCCAGCGGATGAACAGTTACGCAATTTACCGCATCACCGAAACTTTGCGGGTGTTGTTGTTCATGACGGCCGCGATCTTGATCTTTAATTTTTATCCATTGACGGCGGTGATGATCGTGATGTTGGCCTTGCTCAATGACGGCGCGATTTTGTCCATCGCCTATGATAATGTTCATTATCAGGCTCAGCCTGAATTTTGGAATATGAAGCTGGTGCTCGGTATCGCCACGGTGTTGGGCGTCATCGGGCCGGCGGCTTCGTTTGGCCTGTTCTACCTGGGCGAACGTGTGTTTCATCTGGATCGGCCGCATCTCCAGTCAATGATGTACCTGATGTTGTCGGTGGCCGGCCATCTGACCATTTTTCTGACGCGTACGCGCGGAGCATTCTGGTCAATCCGCCCTGCGAAAATTTTGCTGGCGGCCGTGCTGGGCACGCAAATCATCGCCACGGTCATCGCGGTCTATGGATTTTTGATGACGCCGCTGGGTTGGGGTTGGGCGTTATTTGTTTGGGGCTACGCGCTGGTGTGGTTCCTGGTCAGCGACCAAGTGAAACTGCTGGCTTACCGGATTTTTGATCCGATTAGAGCCTGATTCCAAACATATGGAAGCTCCCAAACCATTCCGTTATAAGCATAAAAAACTTCCGCGGTTTCTTTTGAAATCATATGGGGGAAATGTGCTGGCAATCATTCTATTCCCCACGCTGTTCATCCTTGGGGTTTTAAAGTTAAACTCTGACCCGGCTAACTTTACGTTTGTTGTGTGGTATTGGATTGCAGGCTTTATCGCTGTTCTTGGGGCGGCGGCGGCTCTGGCCTATTTATATCGGGAACGCTGCATCCGGTGTCCGCAATGTTCCCGCCGCCTGCGCCCGCGCAAGGAATTGAACGTCTTTGGAACACCGGCTGGCAGCACGCTTTATGTGTACGACTGCCACGATTGCCAGATCACTTGGAACTCTGGTTATGTTGAAGAGAAATTCTACGGCGATTAAACCATGACGATCTTGACGCCTGATCCATCATTGAAGCTGGTGAGCAGTGCGTAGTGGAGTTATAACGCCGATTGTTGAGGTTGAGCATTTATGAAAAAAGACGATTCAGCGGTCGGGCCGCAGCCGGCGAGTTCCGGTTCCATGCTGCCGCCTCGTCCCCCGCACAGCGTGGCCATTGGCGCAAGCGGTGATGAGTCGGAAGGGCCGTCGCGAGGTGTTGTGAAGATTATGTTGCCAGCCAGGTCGACGAGTATCTCGACATTTTGCTATAACGATATGCCTGCGCTACGAATTACCCGGCTTTATTTTGCCAGTATTTTGGCCATTGGTTTTGCACTTTGTGCCGCCGGGATGGCCGTTTTTTTACGAAGCCAGGTCAAGAGCGGTCTCGAGGATTTGTCGCTCGTCTGGTATTTAGTTTTTATCGCCGTACCCTGGTTGAGCTTGAGTAGCTTTATCGGCATGTTTCGTGTCCGAGCAGGTTCGGTTTGGTGGGTTGGGCTCGGCCTTTTATTGCTGTTGCCACAGCTGCTCGTTTGGTTCATGGCGGTGGCTGCGATTTTTGATTTTATTTAACCGTCGTTGCGTTTTAAGTTTTGCCTTCGCAATTGACATTGAGGTCTGGCGGCAGTTCAGTTCTGGAATATTTAATCGGCATGTTGGCACTGATTTTTTTTATTCTTGTCATGCTCGTTGTGTCAGTACTGATTCGAGCCATCGCTGTATTATTGTCTAAGAGCATTCGAAGCTCTGTGTTTCGTCATCCAATGGTTCACGGCATTTGGTTTGCTACTGGTTTGGCCGCATTTTTCATCTTGTTTTTTACATGGTTCTTGCCAATGGCCACGCTTCGGCCGGTAAAGCCCATGCCAGTGTCTGCCTATCACAGGCCATGAATGAACCGCAGATTCTTTACGAAACCGACCTGGCTGAAGTTGGCCACCAGCTTTCGTGGGCGGGCATCAGCCTGGTGATGGCCTGTTTGGTTGGTGGCGTTCTGTTATGCTGGTATGCTAATTTTTTACCGCTCATTTTCGTTGTGATCGCGGGAGCCGGGTTTTCCTATAATACCTTGCAAGGATTTCGTCTGCGGAAACGCGGTGGCGTTTATCGGATTTCAATGGACGATCATGGCTTATATACCCATTCAGATGATCCAAAATCAGCTGCCTCATTCACGGTCATCGCGCCGGATAGTTATCGGTTGGTCCGAAAAACCATCAGGGACCATGACGCCGCCGATGAGCATGAGTATTACGTTGAGACGAAATCGGGGATCCGCCATCAATTAGGAAAACTATTCACGAGTTTTGATCTGGATGGCCTGAAGGTTTTTGAGCAGATCGCCGATCGTTTCCATTGGGTGGAGATTCATGAGGAGATCTTGTAGGAGGTGACGAAGTGACGAGTTTTCCCGGCTGGAGGTTTTAATTTGTGAAAATTCGTGTAATTCGCATCAAAAGCCTTCCCGTTCCCATCCGTGTTTCATCTGTGTCCATCTGTGGCTAAGAAATGAGAAATGAGGCTCTAGGCTATGGGTTTTAGGCCGAAGAGTAGCATCGGCAATCGCCAATCATAAATTCAGCAAGTGTCCAAAATCTGGAAGTCTATTGTTGCCATCCTTGTAATAACTGCCAGACTCCGCACGGTTCACTCAAAAGGTTTTCTGAAGTAAAACATCAGAAATTCTCAGAAATTTATTAGAAGGAAAAATGAAAACAGGATTCTTGTGGGCGCGTGTCTGTAATTTGGGCATTCAAAAAATCTTCGCCGCGTTGGCTTTGAGCTTGGGCCTGCTGACCTGCTTCACCTCACCAACCGCCACCGCCCAAACGCCGCCACTCAATTTTCAAGGTCGCATCCTCACGGGCGGCGTGTCCTTCAATGGCGCGGGCCAATTCAAGTTTGCCTTGGTGAATAGCACGGGCGCGACGACGTATTGGAGCAATGACGGCACGAGCACCGGCGGTTCGCAACCGACTAACTCAATCTCGCTGACGTTGACGAATGGGTTATATGCGATCCTGCTCGGCGACTTGACGGTGTCGGGCATGACGCAGGCAGTCGGCGCAGATATTTTTACGAACAGCGATGTGCGGTTGCGGGTGTGGTTCAATGACGGCACGCATGGATTTGAACAATTGACGCCGGACCAACGTTTGGCGGCGTCGGGATATGCCTTGATGGCGGGTAGTGTGGCGTCGGTTTCGGCGCAGAATATCACGGGTACTTTATCGCTGGCTCAATTGCCGGCCAGCGTGCTGACGAATGGTGCGAGCGGCGTGAATCTTACCGGCGCCATCAGCGGTACATTCAGCGGCAACGGCGTGGGTGTGACGAACATTGATCTGGCGCTCAATTCCCGCAATACCATCGGGGTGATCACCAATTGGGGTAACTTTATTACCCCTGCCACGCGGAGCGCGGGAAGATTTCCGCAAGCCGTCGCGGCGGCGGATGTCAACGGCGATGGCAAAATGGATCTGATCACCGCAAACAGTGGAGACACAACGCTGACGGTGCTGACGAACAACGGCAGCGGCAGCTTTGCGATCGCTTCCTCGCCGGATGTGGGCACCCCGCCTTATTACGTCACGACGGCGGATGTCAATGGCGATGGCAAACCGGATTTGATTTCCGTGAACCAAAGTGCCAACTCGCTGACGATATTGACGAACAATGGCAGCGGCGGTTTTGTGATCGCTTCCTCACCGGGCGTGGGCAGCCAGCCTCGCTTTGTCACGGCGGCGGATGTCAACGGCGATGGCAAGGTTGATTTGATTGCCGCAAGTGTTGGTGCCACGACGTTGACGGTGCTGACCAACGATGGCGCCGGCGGTTTTGTGTGGGCGGCCTCGCCGGGTATAGGTAGCGGTTCTCAAGGGGTCACGGCCGCGGATGTCAATGGCGATGGCAAGGTGGATTTGATCAGTGCGAATGCCGGCAACAACACCTTGACGGTGTTGACGAACAATGGCAGCGGCGGTTTTGTGACGGCTTCTTCGCCGAGCGTGGGAGCATATCCTGCTGCCGTCGTGGCGGCAGATGTCAACGGCGACGGTAAAATGGATCTGATCACCGCCAATGCCAGCGGCGCCTCGTTGACGGTGCTGATCAACAATGGCAACGGCAGCTTTCCCACCGGTTTCACCCTGAGCGCGGGAGCCAATTCCCGGTCCGTGGTGGCGGCGGATATCAACGGCGACGGCAAAGTGGATTTGATCAGTGTGAATGCCAATGCCAACACGCTGACGATATTGACGAACAATGGCAGTGGCGGCTTTGGGCTGGCTGCCACGCCGGTCGTGGGCAACGCACCCTGGTTCGTCACCGCGGCGGATCTCAATGGTGACGGCAAAGCGGATTTGATCAGCGCAAATGTGAACGACAGCACGCTGACGATATTGCTCAACACGCCGACATTCACGGAAAGTTTCACGGGCAATGGTAACGGGTTGACGAGTCTTAACGCGACGAATTTGACCGGCACCGTCAATGCCGCGCAACTCAGCGGCACGCTGGCCACGGCGCAATTGCCTGCGAGTGTGGTGACCAACGGTGCGAGCGGGGTCAATATCACCGGCACCTTCAGTGGCAACGGCGCCGGGGTGACGAATGTTGACCTGCTGGCCGCCAATGCCCATAACGCCATCAATTGGACGTTTAATTTTTCCGGCTTTGTGACGGATTCTTCACCGGGCGTGGGCGCCCAGCCTAAATCCGTTACGGCGGCGGATGTCAACGGCGACGGCAAAGTGGATTTGATCAGCGTGAATAACAGTGCCAACTCGTTGACGATATTGACCAATAATGGCAGTGGCGGCTTTGTGACTGCTTCCTCGCCGGGCGTAGGCATCCAGCCTCGCTTCGTCACGGCAGCGGACGTCAATGGCGATGGTAAAGTGGATTTGATCACCGCGAATAACAGCTCCAGCTCGTTGACGATATTGACGAACAATGGCAGCGGTGGTTTTGTGACCGCTGCCTCGCCGGGCGTGGGCGCCGGGCCGCAAACCGTCCTGGCGGCGGATGTCAACGGCGACGGCAAAGTGGATCTGATTTCGGCGGATTTTTTCGGTAATACGCTGACGGTATTGACGAACAATGGCAGCGGCGTTTTTGTGCAAGCTGCCGTGCTGAGCGTCGGCAATAATCCTCAATTCGTCACGGCGGCGGATGTCAATGGCGATGGCAAAGTGGATTTGATTTCTGCAAATGTTGGCGCCAGCACCCTGACGATATTGACGAACACGGGGACCGGCAGTTTTGTGATCGCTTCCTCGCCGGGCGTGGGCACCCAGCCTTATTCGATCGCGGCGGCGGATGTCAACGGCGACGGCAAAGTGGATCTGATTTCCGCGAATTTGATCGGCAATTCGTTGACCGTATTGACGAACGATGGCAGCGGCGGTTTTGCGACCGCCGCCACCTTGAACTTGGGTGCGGGCACCCAGCCTCGCTCAGTCATCGCCTTGGATATCAATGGCGATGGCAAAGTCGATTTGGTCAGTGCCAATGGTGGCGCCAACACGCTGACGATATTGACGAACACCGGCAGTGGTGGTTTTGTGACGGCTTTCTCACCGGGCGTGGGAGCCAGTCCTCAATCCGTCGTGGCGGCAGATGTGAACGGCGACGGCCAGATGGATTTGATCAGCGCGAATAATGGCGACAATACGCTGACCGTATTGCGCAATACTTCGACGTTCACAGGAAGTTTCACGGGCAATGGCAGTGGCTTGACGGGGCTGAACGCGGCGAATTTGACGGGCACGCTCAACGTCGCGCAAATTCCCAACTTGGACGCCAGCAACCTCACCAGCGGCACCTTAAGCGCGGCGCAGTTGCCCGCCAGCGTGGTGACGAACACGGAGACCGGTGTGATTCTGAGCGGCACCTTCAACGGTGATGGCAGTGGCTTGACGAACCTGCCGCCCAACGTCGTGACCAACAATGCCACCGGCGTAACTTTGAGCGGTGTCTTCAATTGGGGGTCGGCAGCTTACTTGCGAGACGACCAGGGCGGCTCCCTCGAGTTGGGAGATTCGCTCCAGACGGGAGCCATTCCCTTCATTGATTTCCATTATGGCATCGGCAGTCCCGAGGATTACAACGTACGACTGATCAATGATGCGTCCAATCAATTGACGCTCGAGGGGAATTTAAATGTTCGCGGCGCCCTCATCGGCGATGGCGGCAGCTTGACCAATCTGAACGCCTCGCAAATTTCCAGCGGCGTGATTTCCGCGTCGCAACTACCGGCGAGCGTGCTGACGAATGGCGCGAGCGGCGTAAACATCAATGGTACGTTCAGTGGCGACGGCACGGGCGTGACGAATGTTTTGTTGAATACCCTCGGTGAGACGCCCAAGACCAATGTTGTGGTGGTCACTTGGGGAGACAACTCCTTTGGCCAGACGAATGTTCCGGCGGGTTTGAATAATGCGATCATGGTGGCGACGGGTGGTGGTCACAGTCTGGCGTTGAAGAGTGATGGCACGGTCGTAGCTTGGGGATATGACGGCTCTGGCCAGGCAGATGTTCCCGCCGGCTTGACCCATGTGATCGCGGTGGCGGCAGGTGACAGTCATAGTCTGGCGTTGAAACAGGACGGCACCGTGATCGCGTGGGGAGATGACTCCTCTGGTCAGACCGATGTTCCGACAGACTTGACCAATGTGACGGCGTTGACGGCCGGTTATGCTTTCAGCGTGGCCTTAAAGCAGGATGGAACGGTGGTTGCCTGGGGAAGTGACTTCTATGGCGAGACGGAGGTTCCGGCGGACATAACTAATGTGATGGCCGTGGCGGCGGGTCAACTTCATGGTTTGGCGTTGAAGCGGGACGGCACGGTGGTCGCCTGGGGAAGTGATTTCTCTGGCGAGACGGAGGTTCCCGCCGGCTTGACCAACGTGGTGGCGGTGTCAGCAGGTGGTAATTTCAGTGTGGCCTTGAAGCGGGATGGTACGGTGGTCGTGTGGGGGGAAAGTGGCGAGGGCGAGACCGATATTCCGGCTGGCTTGACCAATGTGGTGGCCGTGTCGGCAGGTTACTATCACGTTGTAGCCTTGAAGAATGACGGTACGGTTGCCGCTTGGGGATATGATGGCAGTGGCCAGACGGATGTCCCGCCCGGCTTGAATCACGTCGTGGCGCTGGGGCAGGGTGGCCAGGCCTATTATTCTTCGGTCATCCAGCTGCAGGTTGTTTTTCCGATGAAAAGTCTTTTGTCCGGTGATGGTAGCGGGTTGACGAACTTGCCCGCCAGTGTCGTGACGAATAATGCCACGGGGGTGAATTTGAGCGGCACATTTAACTGGGGTTCGGGGGCGATGCTGGTGACGGATCAGGGCGGATCCATTGAATTGGGTGATTCATTGGCCGGTGGTGCGACTCCCTTTATTGATTTCCATTTGGGTACGGGCAGCGCTGAGGATTTCAATGTGCGCCTGATCAATGATGCGCCGAACCAGTTGACGGTCGACGGAAATTTGAATGTTACCGGCACCCTCACCGGTGATGGCAGTGGTTTGGGTAACTTGAATGCGTCGCAAATCTCCAGCGGTACCTTGAGCGCGGCGCAATTGCCGGCGGAGGCCGTGACGAATGGTTCGAGTGGCGTGACGATCAGTGGCACTTTCAGCGGCGACGGCACGGGCGTGACGAATATTTCGTTGGACGCCATCGACAAGTCGAGCAAGACCAATCAAATCGTGGTTGTCTGGGGTGACAACAGCAACGGCCAGAAAAATGTTCCGGCCAGCTTGACCAATGCGGTCATGGTGGCGGCGGGTTACTATGGTTGTCTGGCGTTGACGAGTGAGGGTACGGTGGTCGCCTGGGGCGGTGACACCGAGAACGAAACGAATATTCCGGCAGGCTTGAACCATGTCATTATGATCGCGGCGGGTGGTTTTGATTATCTGGCTTTGAAAGATGACGGCACCGTGGTTGGGTGGGGATATGATGGCTTAGGCCAGACGGATATTCCGTCCGACTTGACCGATGTCGTGGCCGTGGCGGCAGGTTATGCTTACAGCCTGGCATTGAAGCGGGACGGCACGGTGGTCGCGTGGGGAGCTGACTACAATGGCGAGACCGAGGTTCCGTCTGACTTGAGCGATGTAATGGCCGTGGCGGCGGCTGACGATCATGCCCTGGCATTGAAACGTGATGGCACGGTCGTGGCTTGGGGAGTCACCGTCAGTGACAACGAGCCGGAGATTATCGCTGGCCTGACGGATGTGATTGCGGTGGCGGCGGGCGAGACCCACAACGTGGTATTGAAGGGCGACGGCACGATCGTGGCTTGGGGCAACGATTCCTATGGCCAGACCAATGTTCCGGCGGGCTTGACCAATGTGATTGCGGTGACGGCGGGCAACAATTACAGCGCGGCGTTGAAGGGTGACGGCACCGTGGTCGTTTGGGGTGACGGTTCGCTGGGCCAGACCAATGTTCCGGCGGGCTTGAATCAAGTCGTTGGGTTGGCGCTGGGAGGACAGGCTCGTCAGATTTTGGCCATTCAACAGCAGTTGTATTCCCCGTTTAAAAACTTTTTAACGGGCGATGGCAGCGGCTTGACCAATCTGAATGCGTCGCAGATTTCCAGCGGCACAATTTCCGCCGCCCAGCTACCCAACCTCGACGCCGGCATAATCACCAGCGGTACGCTTTCGGCGGCGCAGTTACCTGCCAGCGTCGTGACGAATGGCGCGAGCGGTGTGAGTTTGTCTGGCACCCTGACGGGTGATGGCAGCGGTTTGACCAATCTGAACGCGTCGCAGATTTACGGCGTCGTGACGAACGGCGCGAGCGGCGTAAATCTCAACGGCACATTTAGCGGCGATGGCGGCGCCCTGACGAGCCTCAATGCCGCCAACCTGACGAACACGATCGCCGATGCGCGGCTTTCTGCGAACGTCCCGTTGTTGAATGGGGTGAATACGTTCAGCGGTAAGAATGCTTTCACGGATGTGACGATTGCGACCAATGCGACCAATCAATTTGCCGGCACCTTTACTGGTAATTTTACCGGTGATGGCGGCGGCTTGACGAATTTGAATGCCTCACAGCTTTCCGCTGGAACCGTGGCCTTGACTCAATTGCCCGCGGTTGTGGTGACCAATGGTGCGAGCGGTGTGAATTTGTCCGGCACCCTGACGGGTAATGGCAGCGGTTTGACCAATGTTGATTACAACAGCCTTGTCAATCTGCCAGTCATTCCCTCCACCAACGGTTTTGTCACGACGAGTGTGACTAATGGGTTGGCAACGACCGGTTACGTCATCGCGGCGACTAATGGACTAGTTACTGCTTCCGTTACCAACGGATTGGCGTCCACGGCCTATGTCATCGCGGCGACGAATGGTCTGGTCACGGCTGCCGTTACTAACGGCTTGGCGACGACGAACTTTGTCATCGCGGCTACCAATGGTTTGGTCAAAGCCACCGTCACAAATGGGTTGGCCACAACTAATTATGTCATTGCCGCCACGAATGGTCTGGCCACGGCCAGTTATGTCACCGCCAATTTCGTGGCGAATAACAATGACTCGGTAACGAACCTGACAGCCAGCGGGCTGACGGTTAGCAATTTGAGCTTGAGCGGATCGGTGAATGCCAATTCACAAGTAATCTATTTGCGGGGTTCCAATGATGCGAATCACGGCATTGGCTACGCTTCCGCCGCGACGAACTTCACGGCCTTAACTCCGCCGGACGGCCCGATGATGTGGGGTTACGGCGGCGGCGCCTTGGGCAGCATGAATGGGGGCGCAAAGCTGGGGCTGGTCTGGACCTCGACCGGCGTGGGCATTGGCACGAATAATCCGACGTCGGCGTTGCAGGTGGTTGGCAATGCTAGCGTCAGCGGCACTATCCAGATCGGGTCCAATTTTGCCCCGAACAGCCCGGAAAATCTACGCATCTTACGGGGGCAAATATCTTCGACGCCGACGATTGAGGCCGGCTCAGGTTTTACTATTTCCAAAGTCAGCTCAGGTGATTATATCATCGGTTTTAGCACCACTTTCAACAGCCTGCCAACGGCCACGGTTACACCGCTGGGCGGAACCATTGTCACGCCGCAATTGTTTGCTCTCTCCACGAGCGTAATGGAAGTTTTATTCTATAATTCGTCGGGAGTTAAGACCGATCCCGCTCACTTTACCTTCATCGTCGTCGGACCGTGAGGGGAGTTTTGAGTTTTTAATTTTGAGTTTTAAGTTAAAGACGTTTGCCGGTTTAAGGCGGATTTTGCCACCGAGCCACAGAGCACACAGAGGGGGGATTCATTTTAGCCACGGATGAAACACGGATTGAACATGGGAACGCACGGACAAGGTTCCCCATTCTGAATTCTGGCTCCTGACTCCTGAATTCCATTCGTTTCCGTGGCTGAAAAGAAGCTGAGAGTTGCCAGTTGAGCGTTGAGAGTCAGTTCTGGCCATCGTAAATCGCCAGTCGTAAATCGTAAATTCCTAATGTTCAATCCGTGGCTAAAAAATAATTCGGTAAATCTGTCATTCTGTCTAAAAGTTTTCCCGGCTGGAGGTTTTAATTTGTGAAAATTCGTGTAATTCGCATCAAAAGCCTTCCCGTTCCCATCCGTGTTTCATCTGTGTTCAGCTGTGGCTAAAACTCGCCCCGCGATTCAACTAATTTTCATTCGACCCGCCTTCGGTTCGTTGTTACGTTACGTTCATTATGTCACCCGACGAAATTTTGATGGAAGCGGAAGAGAAGATGATCAAGACCGAACAGGTGGTTGGTCATGAATTTGCCGGTGTCCGCACGGGCAAAGCTTCAGCCTCGCTGATCGAAAACATTTTGGTGGAAGTTTATGGTTCGCAAATGCGCATCCGCGAACTCGCCGGCATCACCACGCCGGAACCGCGCCAGTTGCTGGTGCAACCGTGGGACATGACCAGCATTCAGGCGATTGAAAAAGCGATCCAAAAGGCGAACCTCGGCCTGTCGCCCGCCGTACAGGGTAAAGCCATCCGCATCTCATTTCCTGAATTGAGCCAGGAACGCCGCGTTGAATTTGTAAAGATCACGAAAAAGCTCGCGGAAGACGGACGCGTGGCCCTCCGCCACGTTCGCCGTGACGCGCTGGAACTTCTGAAAAAAGCCAAGACGGCTGGCGGGGTCGGTGAAGAAGAAGTGGAAAGCGCGGAAAAAGAGATCCAAAAGCTCACGGATCAATACAGCGCCAAAATTGACACGCTCGTGGCCAATAAAGAAAAAGAAATCATGACGGTGTGAGGTGTTAAAGCTCCAAGCCCCAACCTCCAACATCCAGAGAAACTCCAATATTTAAGCTTCAAACAGTTGCAGAATGATGTTTTTTTGGAGCTTGGATTTTGAAATTTGGGATTTCACTGGAGCTTGGAGTTTTTTGACCCAATCAAGCTGCCCCATTACTCAAATATCGCCACAGGCTTTTAACCGGTTCCAAATCGGAATTTTCCGGCACCGACAGGCGATAGGCCGCGTGATTGTACAGGAATGACATCTGGTTTAATTCAGGATGGATGTCTGGAAACCGGTCGCTTAATTCAAGGCAAAATTCACGATTGGTTTGTTGGGGCCGCGCCGGGACGCCTTGTTCTTCCGCCCACGCCTGCAAAGCTTCGTAGCTGTAAATAACGAGCTGTTCCCGCGTCCAAACTGTTTCCTTGCCGGTGAGAAATGGATTTTTAAACCCTGCGAACGGCCGATGGATTTGAGTTGTCTTTTGGCTGGGCACGGCATTTTTTTCAACGGTTGACCCCAAGCCGAACAAGGCTTGGAAGAATTGTTTGATGGCGGCGATTATGGACTGGATGATTTGAAGAATCAGGTCGCGCCGCCGAAAAATCCACCAGGCGGCCAGGATTGCCAGCGTGAGCAGAAACAAGATTTTGAACAGGTGATAGAGTTGGCCGGAACTTTCGGAGTCCGCCCCTGACGGGGGAGCGTTGGGGTTTTGTTCCGTGCCGTTTTGTCCGGGACTGGGGGTTGAACCTGAACCGGGTTGGGCGGGGGAATCGGCCGACGGTTTTTTTGACGGGTCGGCAGTTGATTTTTCGGTCGCATCGCCGGTGCGGCCCCGGCCTTTTCCATGAGGATTGAACCGGGCGGCGTAGTCGCTGGCGGCCCGCAGTTTATAATCAATCTGATAGCGCAATGCCTGCCAGGTGTCGGTGGCGCCGGGCCGCGGCAGGATCATGGCGCCCACCAATACGAAGATGGCGATGCCCACGCCAAAACGGAGCCAGCCGAAAGCGATCATCGGCGGCATGGCCAGATAACGTTCCCGTAAATAATGGCGCAGGCCGATAAAGCTGGTCGTGAGCAACAAGCCCAACGCGGCAATCATATACACGAAGAGCAGAACGAATCCCTGGTGCCGGGACACAAGGTCGCCGGCGGGCAACAGCGCCTGGCCGAGGCCAAAAAGCGGCAGGGCGGCGAGGGAAAAATAAACCACCCAAAGCCCCGGTGGATGCGGCGCGGCGGGTTTCTTTTTGGAATTGCGAAAGTTCGCGATCGTCTTGACGAACGTGACAAAGCTTTTTTTGTCGCCGGCTGTTTGCAGCAATCCGTTGCCGGAAGCATCCTGGCTCTCGTCCAGCAAGGTGCAATCCCAGGTCAGTTTATGGGCGCACCACCAGACAATGCCCAGCAGGAGCATGCCCAAAAAAACGGCGGGATGGATCGTGACCAGATAAAGCCAGGTGGCGGTCGCGAGGCCCATACCGTAAACCGCCGCCTTGCCCGTACTCTGTTCAATGCCGATCCGCGACACGAGCACCACGGCCATGACGAACCAGAACATCACCCAGCGCACGCCCCCGATGGCCGGGCCATGGAAAAAAACTTCGACGAGGAAAAATGCCAGGCTGCCGACCAGCAGCATGACCAATACCGGGCTGATGCCGATGCACAGATAATCGGCCGCCGTCAGGGCTGGTTTTTTTACCGGGATCATATCATCTGACGATGGCTTCCGTGCACAGGTTCATCACGGAGGCTTCCGAGTTCACCAGCCGGAAATCAATGCCGTGGGACAGCAACAGCCCGGCCCACTCGGGGGGCTGGGCCCAATCCGGCACCGGATCTTTATCAAAGGCGACGATGACTGCCGTCACCAAAAAGCCACGGCGCACGAGTTCACCGAGCGCGATGGCGGTGGCCGGGGTAACGTGTCGCAAGACCGGAACCACGGTGGCGTCCCGGGGGATTTGCGGAATCACGGTGGCGACCATTTCGGAAAATTCCAGGCCATCGGTCAGCTCCAGGCGCGCGAGGGTTTCGAGAATTTGCGTCATTTTTTCCGTGCCCTTGCGCGTCTCGATCCGCACCGGGCGCAGCCGGTCATTGGGGGACAGTTTCAGCGCCCGCTGGCCGGCGTCCGCCCGCGAAAGAAATTCCGCCTGCCAGCCGGTTTCACGAATCCGGTCGGCGGCATCGCGGCCGTTGCTGATGAATCCGATTTGCTGGCCCATGAGGAAAACGGCATTGGCCAGGGAAGCGACCGTGGTGATGGCGAGTTCCGCCGAGACACTGCCGCCCGC
Source organism: Verrucomicrobiia bacterium (assembly GCA_036498725.1). GTDB lineage: Bacteria > Verrucomicrobiota > Verrucomicrobiia > Limisphaerales > UBA11358 > UBA11358. The sequence continues at coordinate 17,466 of DASYEY010000286.1, forward strand.
GCCTTGAAAGCTTTGCGTGTGAAAATCGAGGAGAAACGTTGCGCCGGCCACCCGGGACGTTTCAAAAACCCGGCTGTGCAGGGTGCCGGTGCGCGCCGTGGCCCGCCAATGAATGCGGTTCAATTGATCCCCGTGTTGATAGGGACGCACCCCGGCCAGCCGCGTGGGGTCTTCAAATAACCGGTGCACGACCCGGATTTCGCCCATGGGCCGGCGCGAGGCCAGGCTATAGCCTTGCAGCGGCAAAACTTTCGGCAATACCAGCGCAAAATGCGGTTCGCCCGCGACGCGAAAACGGCGATGCAGGCCAAACACGTCGCCAGTTTCCAACAACAACGGGCCCAGTTGATAGTAGCCGCGGGTGAGAAATGTCACTTGATACCCCAGGCTTTCCGTTTCGCCCCGCGCTAATCGCGTGAGCCGTAAACGTCCGCCTTCCACCTTGATGCGCTGGGTGGTTTGGCCGGATTCATCGCGGGGCAGGGCGTCTTCTACAATCAGCCAGGGAATGGAAAGTGAGCCTTGATTTTTGATTTCAACCGTGACTTCCGCACTTTCGCCGATCTCAAAGATGTCACCGTCACACTGCCGGTTGACCGTGATATTCTCCGTCCACGTGCGCGTAAAGAAGCGGCACAGCAACAAGATCCCCAGCAACACATACATTGCATAAACGAGCAGGCTGAGCTTGAGGATCAGCCCGGCCAGCAGCAGCGCGAAGGTGCCGAGAACCCATTTCATTTGGCAAAACCGGAGGGTGGCATGGGCGGTACCGGCACGGTGTTCATGATCTCGTCCAGCACGCCCGGCACGGTTTTTTTCCGCAACCGGCTTTCCGGACGGAGAATCAAACGATGGCCGAGCGTAAAGGCGGCGACCTGTTTGACGTCGTCCGGCACGATGAAATCATAGCCTTGGATCGCCGCAAACGATTGGGCGCAACGCAACAACGCCAGCGAGGCGCGCGGGCTGCCGCCCAGGCTGATATCGTAATGCTCGCGCGTGGCTTGGATGAGTTGAACGATATAGCGGACGATCTTTTCATCCACATGCACCTGCCGGACCGCTGCCTGGCAGGCCAGGATATCCTCGGCGGTGGTGACGGATTCCAGGGTGCTGATGGGATGTTGCTCCCTGAGCCGTTGCAACATGGAAACTTCATTTTCAAATTGCGGATAGCCCAGGCTTAAACGCACCAGAAAGCGGTCCAGTTGCGCTTCCGGCAACGGGAACGTGCCTTCGTGGTCAATCGGGTTTTGGGTGGCGATGAGAAAGAACGGCGGCGTCAATTCATAGTTAACCCCGTCGGCGGTGACTTTGCGTTCGGCCATCGCTTCCAGCAAGGCCGCCTGGGCGCGCGGGGTGGCGCGATTGATTTCGTCTGCCAGCAGGATTTGGGAAAAGAGCGGGCCGGGCCGGAATTCGAACTCGGTGGTCTTGGGATTGAAAATGGAACTGCCGGTGATGTCATTGGGCAGCAAGTCGGGCGTGCATTGAATGCGTTTGAAATCACAGCCGACGCTGCGCGAAAGCGCGCGCGCGAGCATGGTTTTAGCGACGCCGGGTACGTCTTCCAGCAAGACATGGCCCTCGGCGAAATAAGCCATGATGGTCAGTAAAATTTCGTTCCGTTTGCCCACGATTACTTTTTCGATGTTATCAATCAACTGGCTGGCGACGGCGCCGACCGGCGAATTGCCAGGTTCCCGCCGGGCCGGTGTTTGCCAACCGGCGGCGCGGGCATCGGCGGCTTGAGCGGCGGCTGTCGCCCGCAGGGGGATGATATTTTTGGATCCACAATTCGGGC
>DASYEY010000287.1:0-5011 GCA_036498725.1 Verrucomicrobiia bacterium
GATGGATCGTCACTCCCGCCATACTGATACGTGAGCAATTCGCGGAATTCCCAGTCATCAGGCAGGCCGTCGGAATCGGCGTCGCCCAGAGAACCGGTTGCCGCCGCGAGTTGGAAAGTGCCATTTGTGGTGCCGGGATAGGACGGATCCAGCGTCGGCATCTGGGCATTCACCATTTTGAGATAATCCCGCAAACGCACCCACAACTGCCATTTGATGGCGAGTTGGGTGGGGGACAGGTTGGTTGATTCGCTGATGTCGCTGTTCAAATCATAGAGTTCAATTGTCCCGGGTTCATAATTCGCCACCAGTTTGTAATGGCCGTCATGGATGCTGGAACGCGGGCGCATGTCTTTGTCGTTGAGTTGCCAGTCATTCGGCCAGGGCAACGGTCCGACATAGTGCGGACAATGAGTCACGAGTTCGCCGCCGCGCAGGATCGCGGGCAGTGAGTTGGAACCTTGTTCCATGGCTTGAATCAATGGCACCAGACTGCCGCCGTCAACATCCGGGGGAACGTTGCTGGTTGAGCCGGTGGCCCATTGCAGGATGGTTGGCAGCATATCAATGCCGCAGACCGGCACATCGCATTGCTGGTTGGCGGGCACGCCCGGACCGCGAATAAAGGTGGGCACGCGGGTGCCGCCTTCCCAGACTTCCGGCTTGTAACGGCGTAGGGGATAATTTTCTGATTGCGCCTGGGGCGCGCCGTTGTCGCTTTGATAAATGACATACGTGCTGTTGCGGATGCCCAGTTCATCCAGCTCGGCGAGCACGCGTCCCACGTTGATATCCAGATCCAGCGTCATGCCGGCATACCATTGGTTGGTATGCCAGACACCCCGGGGTTTGCCGTTGAAGGCGTTGAAAGACGATTGGCTGGTTTGCGTCGTTTCATGCACGGCATAGTGAGAGACCTGCATGTAGAATGGGATGCCGTTGGTCACGCGAGTATCCAGGAAATTGAGGGCGCGATCCGTGACGCTGTAAGCGCGTTTGGGATCGGGGTCGAAGGGGAACGTGCCGGTGTTGCCCTGGCTATTATCCGTCGCCCCATCATTCGCGTTCGCATCGAAACCATGCATGACGGGTCCGCCGCCGTTCAGATGCCATTTGCCCCAATGCGCACAGGAATAGTTTGCGCCGGGGATGGCCTTTAACAACTGGGCTACGGTGAGGTCGTTGGTTTGAAGAGCATCGGTCAACTTCCCGGGGGCGATCAGTTTATATTGTCCGGAAACCGTTGTATTACTGCGACCGACAATGTCCGTCATTTTAGTCCGGGCAGGGGTTTTGCCGGTGAGAATGGAATAACGAGAGGGCGAGCAATCCGGGTGCGGTGAATAGCCATAGGAAAAGCGCAAGCCCTGGCTGGCGAGCATTTCCATCGTCGGTGTGCTGTAATAATCGCTCTTTGAATTGGGACGGTTGGTGTCCATCTGCACACTCAAGCCGGTCCAGCCTTGATCGTCGGCCAGAATGAATACGAAGTTGGGATATTGGCGCACGTCCAGGTTGACGGTGGCCACGAGGTTTTCGCCCAGCCCGTCTTGAACGGTGTAGGTAAAACTATCCGGGCCGAAGTAATTACCAGTGGGTGTATAGCTGATATTTGTACCGCTGATGAAGGCTGTACCATTGGTTGGCTGGGTCAGGGAAATTAGCGTGATGCCAGCACCATCATTGCGCAGGACATCCAACTGGTTGCTGCTGCTGTTGCGCAAAACCTGATAATGGTCGTTCAAATTCAACGGGACTGCCACCGTCGCGAAGATCGTGAGAACCGACTGTGTTCCGAGGCTGTCTTGATTGGTGTAGGTGAATTCGTCCGTGCCAATAAATCCAGTATAGGGCGAATAGAGGACGTTCGTGCCGCTAATGACGGCCGTGCCATGGGGCGGAGTGGCAACGCCCACCAAGGTCAGGTCAGAACCGATATCATTGGTCAGAACTGGCAGGATGTTGTTGGTGCTATTATTGGCGACAGTAAAAAAATCCGTGCCCGCTGGCGCCTGGCTGAGGGTCAGCCCGCCGCTGGCGGGATTGAAGCTGCCCACTAATCCGGTGACCGGCAAAATTAAGATGCTGCTGAAATTGCCGGTCGTTGTTCCCGACACATTGAATAAAGTATAGGTATCGCCACTCGCAAACGGAGCGCCGCTGATATTGGAGACCACCAAGGTGCCAGCGTAGGCGACATTGATGAGTCCGGTTACAACATCGTTGGTCGCGCTACTCTTGTTGATATCAACGGCCGTATAACTACCCGTCGCCAGCGTTAAGTTGTTGTTGATCGTCAAGGTGCCAACTGAACCGACGGAACCACCCGGAGCCAACGTTGCTCCAGAACCAAGGTTGACCGGCCCGCTGAGGGTGCCGCTGCCGCCGAAGGTGCCGCTGCTCACCACCGTTGTGCCCAGGTACGTGTTAATACCGTTGAGGAACAACGCGCCGTTGCCGATCTTGTTCAATCCGCCGCCACCGCCACCGTCGAGGAAGTTCTGATTGACGGTGATGTTATGGCCGCCATCGTCGAGGTTTGCCCCGCCGGCTTGCACCAGGGTTTGGGAAAGGCCTTCAAAGAAATTGGGGTTGTCATTCCGGGCGCGCAAGATGCCGCCGTTGAACTTGAAGACGGTGTTCCCCACGCCCGGACCGTTATTGTTGGCGACGCTGCGTGCGGTGAAGTCGCCTCCCGGCCAGAAAGTGATTTCCGAATCGGCGGCATTTCCCTGCAAGGTAAGATTGCCGTCAACTGAATCAGCGTTGGGCAGGCTATAAAGGCCGGCCAAATCCACGTAGTTCGTTCCCGTGGAAGCCTGCCGTCCGGAGCGCAGGTTGCCCACGGTGGTATTGACGGTCACGGTGGCTCCGTTGGTGATGATCAGTCGCGCAATGCCGTTCACGGGGCCGGCATCGGCGATCAGGCGATCCGAGTCGGTGACGGTGGCGCCGTCATAAATCACCGTGCCATCCTGTACGTCTGCCGCCCCCGAATAATTGACGATTCCATTGAAGGTGAGCGTGCCTTTACCTTGTTTTGAAGCCAGGATGCCGTTGGTCGCGCCCCCGGCAAATACTACATCACTGTTGATGGTCAGGGTGCGTCCGGCTCCGCCGAAATCCAAGGAGCCGCCAAAGATGATTTGTCCGTTGTTAGTGACGTCGCCAAGGGCGGTGGTGGCTGTCATCAGGGCTGCATTGGCCAGCGTTCGCGCGGTGGAATCTGCAGAAAGCGTGCCGCCACTTAACGTCACTAACCCGCTGCCCAAAGCATTGTTATTGCCCACGCGAATCCGACCCGCACTGATAGTCGTCCCGCCGGAATAGGAGTTGCCCTGATTCAAGGTCAACGTTCCGTTGCCTGACTTGACCAGATGGTTGGTTCCGGCGATAAGTCCCCCGCTGAAGGCGTAGTTTTTGGCGCTGTTATTCACCGTTATCAAACCCGGGTTGACGGTGCCGGAGATAGTCACGTTGGTATTCGCGCTGCTGTCATCAAAAATCACGGCCTGGCCATTGGAAAAATTTGTGGCCACGTTTAAAACCAGATTGCTCCAGTTCAGGCTGCTGGTATTCCACGCGTTGGCGCTGCCATCGCCCACCCAGTGGAGCGTCGGATCGGTTGCCACGGCGGGGATGGTTTGCACCAACAGATTATCCACGACGAATCCAGCATCGATGCGGGCGCTGGCGGCGATGTAATTTGCGTTGGCATCGTGCCAGGTGAAACTGGTGTTTACCACCAAGGCGTTGTCAATATAGACAAAGACATTGACCTTGTCGCCCGCGCCAAAACCTGCCGGATAGAAGTCTGCCCGCAAGGTATGCACCACACCCGCCACCGTGCCGACGTTCACATCGTATTGGGTGTCCGTAGCTGCACCTTGAAAGAAAATCTGCACATCGCCGCCACCGTTCATCGTCCAGCAGGTGTAAAAATCCGCCACGCCGGTGAACGACGCATTATTGAACCGTCCGCGCGGGCCGGCGGTGGAATTATAGTCCAGGTCAAGATTCGCCATTTCGTTGGTTGAGATACCCACGCCGAAACCGCAATAATTATCAACGGTGGTCTGGCTGGACGGCAGCTTTTGCATGTCCATGGAAACGCGGAAGCCGCCATCCGTGAGAATCTGCGGGTCAATAAAGTTGTGCGATTGGAGACCTACCGTGCTCGCGTTGGGACCGTACGCCAGATAGAGCGAGTTGCTCAACACCTGGCTGAGCGCATCATTGTTGGGTGCCGGCAGTAAATCCGACTCCTTGTAGGTCATCGGCGCGGCCGTTCCACTCATGCCCACGGCACTCGCGCTGATATTGAGATTATTCGCGCGATTGAAGTTGTCTGAGAAAAGAATGGTTTGGGCTGCAACGCGGGATGCGCTGGCGGCGGCCAGCGTGACGGCTAGGAGCGCGATGAATCCGGTCCGGGAGACGGTTTTTGTGGTCATTTGATGGTTGTTGTTCGGCTGAATAGGATCATGAGCCATCCAGTGCAGAACACACGGGATGGAGGATGATCAGGAACATTTTGACCTTAGGTGCCGGCGCTGATTTGGACAATCGTCCAAAGCGATGATTCCACGAGGCAACCTTGGTGGCTTCGCCGATCAATTGTAATGCTTGTGTTTACAGTTTGGCGGGTTTTGGCAAAACCCCAGTGCGTTTGGCCCAGGCTTCCCATTCTGCGGCAAGTTCCGTAACCCGGTCAGGTTCCTGGGCGGCGAGGTTGTGCAGTTCCGTGCGATCCTGGGCGAGGTTATATAATTCCCAAGGCGAGCCGTGCGGGCGCACCAGTTTCCAATCACCGTCAATAACGGCTTCATTTTCCTCGTGCTCACGGAACATCGGATAGCTGGCCAGTTTTCCGCCGGTGAACACCGGCGCCATGCTCTTGCCTTCCATCGGCAGAATTTTATGGCCGTTGAACTCCGCGGGATATTTCGCGCCCGACACCGCCACGCAGGTGGCCATGATGTCTACGATTTGCGCCCGTTGTTTCGAGATC
>DASYEY010000288.1:0-15507 GCA_036498725.1 Verrucomicrobiia bacterium
TTCTCCGTCCGGTCAAATCCGGGCGGCCAGAAGCGACATGCTTGTGTATTGATGGACCCCAGGCCCCAGGACTGAAATAAAAAGCCGCCCCGAAGGGCGGCTTGAAAATTTGGTTGGGATTGTCGGCGATTATTTCCGGCGACGGAAAGCCAAAAGACTGGCGAGACCCATTCCAGCCAAGGCTAGCGTGGTCGGTTCCGGTGTGGCCACCGGCGACAGGGTGAGGCTATTAAAGGTAATGTCAATGTTCGGGGGCAACGCTCCCGCCCCGGTATTAGAATCAAAGCCGATGTTGAAGCCGTATAGGGCATCGCCTCCAGCCTGAACCATGGCCAGTTGTGTTCCAGTCAAGGCAAAGGTGATCGTTGCCGTATTGCCGCTCCATGAAGCCGCGCCGGGAACACTGCTGCCGCCAGCAAAACCGGTATACACGCTGTAAACAGGTTGAGTAGAGCTGTTATCGTTCAATTGAAGCGATGATCCAATCCAGTTGTAGTCGGATGCTGTACCATTGACCGTAAAAGTCAAAATTGCCAGCGCATCACCCGCATTGAGGGATACATTGCCAATGTTAACATAGGTGCTGCCATACATACCCGAAGGAGCGACAACTTGCAGCCCGGAGGTGCCGGCAGATCCCACCGGCGAGCCAGCCGTAAAAGTAGCCCCGACCCAACCACCTAACCCAGTTGTATCCACGGTTGAAAAATTCAAGACGCTTTGCGCCTGCGCCGAACCCGCCGCCATCAAACCACCTGCGGCGATCAGCACCACGGCTACCCATTTTGATTGTTGTTTCATAAGTTATTTTTTAGTTTTTAGTTAGTTTTTCCAATTCCATTGCTAAAAACCACAGCGCACATGTGTGCTGGATTTTGAAACAGGGTTTTCTTTGGTTCTTAAATGGATTGGCGTGAATCTATCGGCACCCCACTTTCCCCGGTAGTCGCATGAAGTGGTGACAGGGCGGCATGACGCTGCAAAAATCTGGTTAAACCTTATTTTGTCACCGTTTTATGCGACTGTTGATTCAGGACTAACTTGTTACTTTGGGGCATCACCAGTTCCTCCGAGTCTGACGCCTGACCGACAGACTTAATGATTTGAATCAGGAACCGGAGGGGAAAATGGAATCGCATGAATCGCAAAATGACCGTTCAATTCAAGCTAGCCAAGGCCAGCCAAAGGACCAGCCCGCCTTTTCATTTTTTCCAGGCTGGCGGCACGTCACAACCCAACCTGGCGGCTTTCACTTTGATTGAATTACTGGTGGTCATCGCCATCATTGCCATTTTAGCCGCCATGCTGCTACCGGCCTTGAGCAAGGCAAAAGACAAGGCATTGGCGATTTCCTGCCTGAATAATACCAAACAATTCGCCTTGGGCTTCAACATTTATGCGGGCGATAACACGGATATTTTTCCAGCACCAAACCCGTGGCGGACGCAATCCATCTACAAAAATGCGCACGGGTTTCAGGCGGGGTCAGAATGGTTTTACGGCACCAGCGCCAACAATTGGATGCCGAATACGCCAGCGCCCATGATGGCAAACTACATTCCAGATTCCAAAGCCTGGGTCTGTCCCAAGCGGAAACGCGGCTTCGATTATCCGAACGAATCCGGAACGTGGAATCCAACTATCACGGGCTTTCTCTCTTATGGCTTTAATTGCTGCGGCGTGTTCGGTGCCGTGGATCCGAATGACGGGAACATGCTCAATTATAAAGCCTTCAAATCATCCTTTGTCACCCGGCCATCAGACACCGTCGCCATCACCGACACCAGCGGTTCCGTCAGCCCAGTGACCGGCGCCACGGCCGCAGCCTGGTTGGACACTGTCTGGTCGGGAAGTTCCGGTTCCAGCCAGCCGGTGGCCAATGGGTTTAATGACCGTCTGCAAACCGCTTACGCCAAGCACAACAACCGCGTAAATATTGTCTATGTGGATGGCCACTCCGCCCCCTCGCTGCCCAGTGCCTTGACGTGGGGACAGTTCTACGGCGTCTTCACCCCCGGCACGATGTTGAAAACTTCACCCGGACAAGCCGTGGCCAGCGTGCAATCAGATGCCTCCATCAGCAGCCCGGCTTACGACACCCAGCAATGGTCCGCCGCACCAGAATAATCGCGGACAAATCCTTGGGCGTGGCGGGTGGAGCGATTTATGGGATGGCAGGTTGACGGAAATAATAATCCAACGATTCATCTAATCTTCCATTTTTATCCACAGTCAAAATCATTTTGCAAAATTCAATTTTATGAAAAATCGCCAGCGCAACCTCGCCATCGTGATGGCCGGTCTTTTATTCATTGGCGCGACTGGGGCCTCCGCCGCACCGTCTCAAACCGATAAGACAATTATTTCGCCCGACGGCAATCTTTCATTGCAATTCAGTCTGCATGACGGCACACCGGCTTATTCGGCAAATTTCAAGGGGCGGCCGGCCGTCCTTTCTTCCGGGCTCGGCTTTGACCTGAAAGACGGCTCGATGAAAAATGATTTTACGTTGCTCAATGCCCACACCGCCTCAAAAGATGAAACCTGGACCCAGCCTTGGGGCGAACAGCGCAAGATTCGCAATCATTACCGGGAGTTGACGGTCACGTTGCAGCAGACAAACACCGCAGGCCGCACCCTGCGCATTATCTTTCGCGTATTTGATGACGCCATCGCTTTTCGTTACGAATGGCCGGAACAATCGGCCTTGAAGAATTTTGAAATCATGGACGAACTGACCGAGTTCACCCTGCCCTCCGACGCGCTGGCCTTATGGCAACCGGCTTTCCGTCCCCAAGCCTCGGAACAACTCTACGCCAAAACCCGATTAAGTGAATTGTTGCGCCAGACGCAGCTGGCACACGGCGATGCGCTGGCCGGTGACAATCCGAAACTGGATCCGGTCAAGGCCGTGACCACCCCGCTGACGTTGCAAACGGATGCCGGCTTATATCTGGTCATCCACGAGGCTGATCTGACGGATTACGCAGCGATGGAACTCCAGCCTCAGCCGGGAAACGTCTTGAAATGTGACCTCGCACCATGGTCGGATGGCATCCGGGTGAAGACGTGCGCCCCATCGGTTTCGCCCTGGCGTTTCGTGATGATCAGCGACAAGCTATCAGACATCGTCGAAGACACTTCCGCGATTTCGCTCAACTTAAATCCGCCGTCACGCATCGCTGACACTTCCTGGATCAAACCCGGCAAATATATTGGTATCTGGTGGGGAATGCACTTGGGCAAGTTCACTTGGAATCCCAGCCGACCGGGCGAACAAAGCACCGACGGGCTGGGGGCAACCACCCAGAACACCCGCGACTACATTGACTTTGCCAGCAAGTATGGTTTCAGCGGCGTGCTGGTTGAAGGCTGGAACAAGGGCTGGGCAAAGGACTGGGTGGCCCATGCGTCCGAATTCAGTTTTACCGAGCCAAACTCACAATTCGATCTGCCCGGGCTGGCCGCTTACGCGCACGGGAAAAATGTGGATTTGATTTCACACCATGAAACCGGGGCCGTGATCACAAATTACGCAGCCCAAGTCGAGGCGGCCTTCGCCCAATGTGAACGGTTGGGAATTCATCATGTGAAGACGGGCTATGTCGGCATGGAGCCGCGCGTGAACCGCTATGACACCAACGGCCAATTCATCGGCGCGGAATATCTGGATGGACAATACATGGTGCAACATTATCGCAAGGTCGCAATCCTGGCGGCAAAATATCATATCATGCTCGATGCGCATGAACCGATTAAAGACACCGGCGAACAACGCACCTGGCCGAACTTCATGTCCCGCGAAGGTGCGCGCGGCCAGGAATATAATGCGTGGTCACCCGATGGTGGCAACCCGCCGAACCATGACATCAACCTGGTCTTTACCCGCTTCTTGAGCGGGCCGTTTGATTTCACGCCCGGAGTCCTTCAGGTCACCTATCCGCAATACAAAAAGAACAACCGGGTGAACACAACGGTGACAAAACAGCTCGCCATGTATGTGGACTTCTACAGCCCGCTCCAAATGGCCGCTGACCTGCCGGAAAATTATGAAAAGTATCGCGACTTGTTTCAGTTCATTCTCGATGTCCCGACGGATTGGGAAGAAACGCACTTGCTCAATGGCGAGATCGGCGAATTTGTCACCCTGGCGAGAAAACAACGTGATGGGGAAGACTGGTTCATCGGCAGCATGACCAATGAAAAGCGGCGGAGCCTGGAAGTTCCGCTCACCTTTTTAGACAAGAATAAAACTTACGTTGCCGAAATCTACCGTGATGCCGACGATGCCAATTGGAAAACCAATCCAATCGCCTATAAAATCGAAAGGCAATTGGTCAAACGCGACAGCGTTATATCCCTGCACCTGGCTCCTGGCGGCGGCGAGGCGATTCGCTTGAAGCCGGCCACGGCGGCAGACGTGGCGGCGCACCAGCCAAACTGATCACTGGCTTAAATACTTGGCGACGGCTTCCGTGCGTGATTGCACATGAAGTTTTTCGTAAATCCGGCGAAGATAGGTGCGGATGGTGTCAATGCTGATGTCCAACTGGTCGGCGATCTGCTTATAAGTCAATCCTTTCGCGAGGCAGTTCAAAACCATTTCTTCGCGCGGCGAGAGATGGGTTTGCTTGCCGCCGGTCTGTTTCAATTTTTGAAAAGACGCAACGACTTTGCGCGCGATGGAACTGGACATCGGCGAACCGCCGGAATGAACGTCACGGATCGCCTGCAACAATTTGGTGGGACTGCTGCGCTTCAACAAATAACCACTGGCGCCGGCTTCCAAAGCCTTGAATATCTGATCCGTATCTTCATAGACGGTAAGCATGAGGATCTGCATCGCGGGCGCTTTCACCTTCAACTTCTCCACGCATTCGATGCCGCTCATGCCGCCGAGATTGATGTCCATCAACACGACTTCAGGCTGGTCGGCAGGCAGACCTTGCAACGCCGCCTCGGCGCTGCCGTAGGCGCTGATGCATTTGAAGCCTGATGCGCCGCCGACAAACGTGGCGATGGATTGGCGCAATTCCTTTTCGTCATCAACAATGGCAACCGAGATCATAATTTTATGGGATGGATTTTTTAAAAGAGTTCAACGGGATGATAAACTGGATGCGGGTGCCGTTTGCAGGCGTTGATTGAATCTGGCATTGCCCGCCGATGGCCATCAACCGCTGGCGCATGTTGGCCAAACCATCGCCCGCCGTTGGCGACGATAATTCTGATTTTAATTCGTGGTCCGGCAGATCAAAGCCTTGGCCATTGTCTGAAATGCTGATTTCAAATACGGCCTGATTTAACCGCATTACAATCCTGGCCTGGGTCGCTCCCGCATGTTTGAGGATGTTGGTGAGCGCTTCGTGCGCGGCCAGAAACAAGTGATGACGCGTCTGTGAGGAAAGCGGATACGACGGCACTTGCGCGGGAATATCCAGTTCGCACTGGACGCCGGTCATCTGAAAATAATCCTGCGCATACTGGCCAAGATAAGAAGCCACATGTTCCAGCGTATCGTTCTGCGGGTTGACCGCCCAGACGATTTCATCCAACGAATGCAACACTTCGCGCGAAGCGTCGGAAATGGAAGCGATCTGATCTTTTAATTCCTGCGGCGGTAATTCACCCCGCCGCGCATGCTCGCTCAAAAAAGAAATCCGGCACAGCTTGGCCCCCATTTCATCGTGCAAATCCTGGGCAATGCGGGTGCGTTCGCGTTCCAGGGCGCGTTCCTGCTCCAGATGCTTCAACCGGCGCTGCAGCTTTCGTTTCACCACCAATCGGACAATACCACCGACGAGAATCATCAGCCCCAAACCCACCAGGACGATGAACCACCAGGTTTGCCAGAAATGGCGCTGAACAATCACTTCCAGCGCGGAGTCGGCTTCGTTCCAAACCCCATCATTGTTCCGCGCCGCGATGCGGAACTTATAATTTCCCGGCGGCAAAAAACTGTAAAAAGCGGTGCGCCGCAGCCCGGCATCCAACCAGCCCGCATCCAAACCTTCGAGCCGGTAACGGAAATGGATCAGTTCCGGGGCGTCAAAACTTAATCCGGTGTAACGAAATTCAACGTGATGTTTTCCGGGCGTGATCCTCAGTGTTTCCGAGGTTGAAACGCGCGGCTCCGGCACGTCATCCACCAGGACTTCTTCGAGCACGGGATTGGGCGGCAAAGTTGCCGCGGGTTGGGCGCGCGGGTCAATCACCACCACGCCCTTGACAGTGGAGAACCAAAGGAGTCCCGCCTTGGTTTTCAGCCCGGCAGGGAAAAAACCACCAGTGCATTCCTCAGCGGGCATACCTTCGGCCCGGCCAAAAAATTTGGGATAGAAAGCGGGAATCCGGCCGGCCGCAAACGCATCCAACTGGGATTTGTTCACACAGGCGATGCCATGCGTCGTGCCCAGCCAAAGCCGTCCGAAATCGTCCTCGAGGATTTGTAAAATGACATTGTCCGGCACGCCTTCACGAATGGTAAAATTTTCGATCCGGTTTGTATGCCAGCAGCTCAATCCGCCGTTGTCCGTGCCGATCCACAACGCGCCTTGCGCGTCCAAATACAGGGCGTGGATGGCATTGCCCGGCAATCCCTCATGCCGGTCAATGTAATGAAACGCCCCGTTCGCAAATTGAAACAGGCCGCTGCCTTCCGTGCCGATCCAGAGGGAACCATCGGCGTCCGACGCCAGGGCGGTGACCGCATTTGTCTGGGCAAAATTTGTCAGCTCCAGCCAATGATTGGCGCGCAGTTGCAAAATTTTCCCGGTGCGCGTTCCCAGCCATAACGTACCTTCGCGATCCTCAGCCAAGGCGATCACGCCCGGTTGCGGTGGCTGGATGATTTTCACCTCGTCGGCGGCGGCAATGGGATCTTTGTAGAGCAATAAATTATTCGTCGTTGCCACCCAGCAGAAACCATCATGCGTCACCAGCAATGCGGTGATTTGCGAATCATGCGGCGACAATCCGGACACCGATAAACGACTGAAACTTTTTCCGTCCCAACGATAAAGCCCGTCATTCGGTTTGCCGGCCCAGACGACACCGGGCGTCACTTCGGCCAGACCTTGCACGACGCCAAAGCCAAGTCCCTCACCTTGGCTCAAGGCGAAAAGTTCCTGGCGTCGAAGGCGATTCAGCCCGGCTTCGGTACCAACCCATAATCGTCCCTCACGATCCACCAGGAACGATTCGATCAGATCGCCAGCGAGGCCGGCACTGGCGGGCATGACGAATGATTTTCCATCCTTAAATGCCAGCAGTCCGCCGGCGCTGGACCCAGCCCAGACCGTTCCGTCGGCTTCGCCAGCCAAAACCGTTACATGCGATCTCACCTGGTTGCGCGGGATGCGATAACGCTGCCAATGATCGCCGTCATGGCACAACACAAAATCTTCACCTGCACCAACCCACAGCCGCCCGGCTTGATCCACGAACAGGCAATGCGGGTCTTTCAGGGATTCATTCATCCCCTCACCGGGTAAAGGGATAAAGGCATCACCGACGAATTGGAAAACCCCGGCGCCAGCAACCCCGATCCACATGACTCCATGCTGATCCTTGAACAAGGCTGTGACCGATTGGCCATTAAATTTCCCGGCGGCTTTTAAGGGCAATAATTGTCCATCCTGCCACACCCTCAATCCGGCTTCCGTGCCAATCCAAAGCCGCCCGGCAGCATCCTCTGCCAGCGCGGTGACGTTGAGTGCCGGCAAACCATTGTGAGGCGTAAAGGCGGTGACTTGATGGTTCTGCCAGCGCAGCAATCCGTTGTCAGCACTGCCCACCCAAAACGCCCCATGGCTGTCTTCAAGCAAGGCGCTGACCTGGCCACATTTAATCCCAGCTTGAATTCCGCAATTGACGAAGCGCAGGCCGTCAAAACGCGTCAGGCCGTCATCGCTGCCGAGCCAAATGTAACCATCACGCGTTTGGGTCAGGGCGCGAACCGGGCTTTGCGACAGGCCCTGTTCTTTCTGCCAGGATTGAAAATTGAGCGCCCGCACACCGCCCAAGCCGCTGGCGGCCGGATCATTCGGACGCGCACTGCTGACATCCACAAAATCACTGAATGAAGTTGCAATGGCCAGATCGCTGAAGGACCAACCGCCCCCGCCACCCGCATGCCGCAAACGAATCTCATCAAAGCTCGCATTGGCGTTGAACCGCGACGTCAAGCTGTCCGGCTGATATGACTCACTCGCACCCGGGCCCAGGTCGGGATTTAACCAGACCGTGACCAGATCATCTTCGCCGGGTACATATTGGATCTTAAAAACAATCGTGACACCGACGCCGCGCCGGGGATATTGATAGGAACCCGACGTCACGTCCGGGGCGGTCTCCGGTTTCGAAGTATGCAGGTCAATATAGCCGGCGAGATTATTGGTCTCAATGGTTTCATCCGCATGGAAAAAAGCACTGTAAGCCCACGCTTTCAGAGAATTGCCAATGCCCAACCGTTCCGTGTCGCCGTCAAATAATTCCAAGGCGGCAAAATATTCTTCCGTGTCCTTGTCCGACAAAGGATCAACGTGGAATTTGAAATACAAGGTGTCGTTGGCCGAATCGTCACGTTTTACCGCGCCGCCCAGGATATCCGTGCCCCAACCATTTTCATGCACCAACGTCGTGCCGGGATCATTCCATAAAACCACGGCGCGGGCGGAGGCTGAAAAAAACCCGAGCGCGGACAGGCATAATAGAAATCCGGGACCAGCCCGGGCCAGCCGGTGAAAAGAAAAATAATCCCGCCGTTGCGATGCGCGTGGCAAAAAATGAAAGAGCCCGAAAAATGCCAGGAGGCAGGACATGGTGTGATTCTGTGCAAGGATTATGAAATGAAAGACCGGGCGATACAAGCAGCCAATCTGTCACCACTTCATGCGACTGCTGACGCCCTCTCAATCAGCTACCTTGTGGGTAATCAATGCAAGGTGTGAAGACGATCAGCACGCTTTGTCATCACGTTGCACCGGGCGGCAGGATGTGGATTGTTCCCGTGAAATTGAAATGCATTTTTATATTGGCGGTCGCCGCCATTTTTTTCACCGTGCCAAAAGCCGCCCTCGGCGGCCTCAAGCCAGTGATGGTTCATTACATGCCGTGGTTCCAGTCGCCTTACAGCCTCGGCACCGGCAATTGGGGTTATCATTGGAAGCTGGGAAATAATTTCAACCCCAACACGATCAATCCCACCAATAACGAACGACAGATCGCCTCGTGGTATTATCCCCAAATCGGACCTTATGATTCACTGAACCCGGCGGTGCTGGAATACCACGTTCTGCTGATGAAGCTTGGCGGGATTGATGGCGTGATCGTGGATTGGTACGGCCAGGATAATTATTATGACTACGGCATCAACAATCAGCGCACGCTGACTTTGTTCAATTACACCCGCAAGGCCGGGTTAAAATTCTCCCTCTGTTATGAAGACGCCACCCTCTCGGCAGAAATCAGCGGCGGCAACATGAATGGCGTCAATGTGAGCGCTGCCAATGCCATCGCCCATGCGCAACAAACGTTGCTGTATGCCCAGACGAATTTCTTCAACGACCCCAGTTTTCTCCGCCTGAACAACGCGCCGGTTTTTTTGAATTTCGGCCCGCAGTATTTCAAAAATAGTTCCGATTGGACCTCCATCTTCTCCGTGCTGGCAACGTCCAACCAGCCGGCATTTTTCACCGAGGACAACCGCCTGGCCGCCGGCCAGGGCGCTTTTGACTGGCCACCCATGGCTTTATCCGGCGGCGGCATCTTGAGCAGCAATCAATTGCAAACCTACCTCGTCAATTTTGAACAGACAGCTAAAAGCCAGGCCTGGCCGAATTTTGTCAGCAGCGCGTTTCCGCGCTTCCATGATTTTTATGCCCAGGCGGGGGCTGGCAGTTCGTATGGTTATTTGGACGACGGCAACGGCAGCACGTTGACCAGTACATTGACGCGCGCCCTGACCAACAATTCCGCCTTGGTTCAACTCGTGACGTGGAACGACTATGGGGAAGGCACGATCATCGAACCAACGCTGGCGGGCAATGAACCGGCCACCCAATATGGTTATACCGATCTCGGCATCATCCAGAACCTGCGCCGCCAATATCTGGAGGCAAGTTTTCCCTATCATACCAATGATCTCGCCCTGGCGTTGCGGCTCTATAATCTGCGCACACAATATGCCAGCAATCAGCCCATCGCGGCGGAACTGGATCGTATTTTCACCAATATCATTGCCGGCAAACTGGTCGCGGCCAGCCTGCAACTGACCGGCATCGAATCCAACCACCCGGTGATTTACAATCTTTCGACAGGCAGCAACCAACTGCAATTCGTCATCGGCGGTTATCTCGCGTCCGGTGCCCGGGTGGAAATGTCCACCGACCTTTTGAACTGGCAGACCGCACAAACATTCAGCGCCGGCACCAACCTGGTTATGTTCAGCACCGACACCACACACCCGGTGTGCCGGTTTTTCAAAGTTCAATAGCAACCGGATTTTCGGGAAATTGCGTTATGAGCGTGGTTTAAGTAAAGTCAATCCATGAAGCCGAGAAACATCCTGCTCCTGATGCTGCTTGGCTGTTTTTTTTCCCCGGCAACGAAAGCAGTTTGTGCCCCCCAAAAAAAGACCGTGATGGTCTATTACATGCCCTGGTTTAATGCCAGACCTTACAGCCATGATTGGGGCTGGCATTGGACAATGGATCACTTCAATCCCGACACGACGAACACGCTGGGCCAGCGGCAGATCGCTTCCTGGTATTATCCGTTGATCGGCCCGTATGACTCGTCCGATCCGGCAGTGCTGGAATATCACGTCTTGCTCATGAAGCTGGCAGGCATTGATGGCGTGATCGTGGATTGGTATGGCGCGGCAAATTTCATGGACTATAGCAACAATAACCAGGCCACCTTGAAATTGTTTCAATTCACCCGCAAGGCCGGCTTAAAATTTTCCATCTGCTATGAAGACCAGACAATTCAGCACTTGATTGACGGCAACCATCTGACAGCCGGCAACGCCATCCAACAGGCACAATCGGAAATGCGCTACCTGCAAACCAATTTTTTTACTGACGCAAGCTATCTGCGTCTCAACGGGCAACCCGTGTTGTTGAATTTTGGCCCGCAGTATTTTATGGCCGGCAGTAATTGGACAGATATTTTCCGCGTGCTGGCAGCCAGCAATCAACCGGCATTTTTTACCGAAGATAATCGCCTGCCGCCGAGCCTGGGCGCATTCGACTGGCCGCCGATGTGGAAAAGCCAGGTTCCCGGCACGGGCGGCGTGTTGTCCGGCGCAGTCTTGAAAAGTTATCTGGTTGATTTCGATCAAAAGGCCGGTGTCTGGCCGGCCTTTATCAGCAGCGCTTTTCCACGTTTCCACGACATTTACCAACGGGCGGGCGGACAGAGTTATCTGGGTTACCTGGGCGACCATCAAGGCGACACCTTCCGTGAAACTTTGGGACGCGCCCTGACCAATTCCTCGGCCATCGTCCAAGTGGTCACTTGGAACGATTTTGGCGAAGGTTCAATGGTTGAGCCAACGCAGGAATACGGTTATCGCGATTTGGCAATCATCCAGGCAGCGCGACGGAAATATCTGGAACCTGATTTTTCCCGCAATACCAATGACCTCGCCCTCGCGTTGCAATTTTATAACATGCGGCGGCAAGCTTCCACCAACGCGGCCCTCTCAAAAAAACTGGATGTTCTCTTTACTCAGATCGTGTCTGGCAAAATGCCGGCGGCGGAAATTCGCGCCGACAGTTTTTGACGCTGAGCCAGGCCCGTTATTTGATTGGCCTCCGGCAGTGGGCTCGCCGCTCTAATTCACCAACACCACGCGATAAAACCGTGCCGCGTTTGTCGCCGTATCCACATTCAGGAGCAATGGGTTGCCGTCGGCAGTTTGGTCGGCGCCGAGCGTCCGCCATGTTTGATCCGTCAGGTTATCCTTGTATAGCACACGATAGACGCCACCAGCTACCGTGGGTGAACTGAGATAAAGGTTATTGCCGTTCAATTGCAGGGTAATCGGCGGCAAGATCGTAACTGGCTGCGGCGTGGCGGAAAAACTCAGGTTATCAATCCCCAATCCCTGTGCCTTGCCAGTATTATCGGTCATCTGCCAGACCAGCCATAAGGCCGCGCCGGGCGGCCAACTCGTGACGGCCTGATTAAGCACACTCAAATTGGTTTGGTTGATGGCTGCCGTGCCATCCACGGCGACACCGTTTTTGTCCGCTTTGATGGTCTTGAAATTCACATTTAACGCAGGCAACAAAGCGGTAACGCCGGACGGCCAGAGATTCGTCGCCACCGGATCAATAAAATAATAACACTGCAATGTTTTTGCGGTGTCGGATTGCCGCCAGACTTCACCGGTGAAATTGACTTTGAGATAATTCAGATTCGTGCCGGTCGTATTCATAAAACGAACACCAAAAGCCGTACCGCCAGTGGAACTGGTTGCCAGCAAGCCCAACGCGCGATTGGATGCATTCGGCAGGCCAAAACTGAGGACGCCACCAGTCGTTTGATCACCATCGGTCGCTCCGAATTGCGGAACCAACGCCGAATATCCGTACCAACCGGCTAGCGACGGCAGCCCCAAACCGCCGCCCCCGGTCGTCACCGAAGCCAGTGCGAAATCAAACGGATTGTTCAATGAGTAAGCGATGCCATTGATGGTAACCGGGTTGTCTGCGTTCACCGACGTGGTCCCGGGGTCTGGCAACCCATCAAAGTTTTGCGTATAGATCGTTCCCGGCGCCGTATACGGAACAAAGAAGCTCGGTTGCGAACCAGCAATGACATTGCCGTTATGATCCAGGAGAGTCAGCGTGAAATGGTTGGTGGCTATCGCCGACGGCAACGCGATCGTCCAATTTGTGACCGTGGTCCACGTCAAAGGGTATTGTACGCCATCAATCAAGATGGTCGCCACGTTGAAAGGCGCCTGGCCGGTGAGATACGCCACGCCGTTGAATATGGCGACATTTGTACTCGCAAAAAAATTTGTTGAATTTGCCGCATTCACTTGCGCAAGGACGCTGGCCGCCGCCGAGGCGACCCAGGGAATCAGATTTGCGTTGGGATCTTCGACATTCAATCCACTCGCCGCGAACGCAGCAAATTTGGCATTCATCAATGGGACACTTTTTGAAAGATTGAGCGGGCCGACCGTGCATAATTCCTGCAGCGCCCGCCAATACATCCGGCGAAAGGCAGGTTCGGCATAAATGCCGGCCATGTTCGTATCTCCGGCCAGGGTCTGAAACAAGCTTTGCCCCGGAGCATAACTGCCGTCAATGCCCAGGCCGATATTGAAATCGAACATCATCAATGACCATTTAGTGCCTCCCGTGCCATCGTACATGTAAAGGTTCTGTCCGCTATCGGAACCAAAACAATCCCAATTGCCAGCCGCGTGGTTGGCGGCAAAAACCCGCATCCAATTTTCCATATCGGCGGCATTTTCCATGTCTTGAACGTAACTGACCTGGCCGTGTTCGCTGGCGGCATCAATCAACGAAAACAAGCTGGAATAATCACTCTGGCTTTCCAGCCCCGGCACCCGGCGATTTTCGAAATTCCAACGATAGCGTGCGACTTTTTTGACTCCACCCGTGGTGTTATATGGCAGGATCATGGCTTCTGCCGCGAGCGTATTGGGCTGGGCATAACCGGACTGGTTCGCGGCAAATTCATACCAACGCGCAACCTTATAAAGGATGCCATCACTATCATTGGAAAAATATTCATTGATCATGTTACCGTCCGGCGTCTGCGCATCTTCCATCAGCGGTCCCCGCCGGTTGCCGTTCACATAGACCGCGATGTAACGGCGGTTCAACCATGGCACACCCAAAGCGCGTAGAAAAGTATTGGCCAGTTGTTCGCGTTGAATGGTCGGATCATTATCCGTATTACCGGGAACGTGAATCTTGTTGAACGAAGTCGCGCCTAAAAATTTGTCATCGTCGTTGAATATCCACTTGTAACTGCACAAGGCGCCGGTGGGTGTGTCGTAATTTTGATGCACCGGGCTGCCGGCAAAATGTGCCTGGGCGTTATAGATGACGCGGTTGCCATTCACCATCGTGCAATCAATCCCTTCGTTGCTCAAATTGCCAAGGTTCGCCCAGCGAGTGAGGTTGCTTTGTGTGAGCCATAAATGATACGCGCTGAAGCTGCCACCGGGCATGCCATCACCCGACATCACCACACATTCGCGCACCGGCTCGTTGTCAAGCGGGCGCAATGCCGGGAAACGGTTGGTCGCAGCCAAATTATCAGCGGCAGAAAGATAAAACGCCACGACCTGATTTGCCATCTGACCAGGAATCGTCGCACTAAATACACCATCGCGCGCGACTTGGTCGCCATCAGTCCCATCGTCACGCATCGTCACCGGGATGTAATTCGTTGCGGGATCGAGCCGATAATACAAGGTGAAGTTGGTTGCCCCCTGAGGATCGCCCACTTGAGCCGTCACAACGATCGGTTGGCCGGCAGCGGGCACGGCGGGGAAATGCGTGACGTTGTAAATCACGGGGCCAGCATTTGCCGCCGCCCGGCTGTTCGCGGCCCCGGGCGAGCCTAAATTTTTCGGCAGCGGCAACATGCCGGTGGCTTCCAACCAACCGCCATTAAGTCGCAACAATATTTCCGGCCAGCCATGCAGCCAGCGTGCTGAGAAACTCAGAGTCGCCGTCTGGCCGGACGCAAGCGAATTGGCGGCCAGTGTCATTTGGGCAGAATCATCGCCATTGAAAATATGGTCGCCAGTGCGCACGTGTAGCGCGTAGCTGCTGTTGTTGCCGGGACTCTCCAAACTGGAGCGAACATGGTCGCCTTGCAGACTCCAGTTGTTCAAATTGCCTGCTTCAAAATCACTGTTCAGCACCAAATTCGGCCCGCTGGTGCCAGACATGATGCTAAGGTTGTCCACCAAGGCATCGCCAATATCAACCAAACCGATCTGTGCGTTGGCGATCGGCGAGCTGTAATTAAAGCCATTGTCGAGCGTGCCGGTGAACGTAATGTTCGTCCATGAAGACTTGAGCGATTCATCGCTGTCTGTCCAATTCGCCGCCAACCGGTGATTCGCCTTGGGATCAATCAACTCCAGGCTGCTACCGCCACCTGCCGACCATTCGCCCCAACGCCCGCCGGTGCCGTACGTCACCTGATCTTCCGCCACTAAAATCGTGTTTGTGCCATTCAGTGGCTGTGGCTGCGCCAGTACAAGCAGCTCGCCATTGTGCGCAAGCTTGCCACTGAAATTTCCAACCGTGTTGCCACTGTTCAGATTGGGATATTTAGCGAATAAATTAGTCTGGTTTCGCGCCACGACGAGATAGCCGTCAGACGGAATGGAAATATTGGGAAAGGTAAAGGTAACGCCAGACGTCAATTGCCAGCCGCTTAGGTTCACCGCATTGGCACCTTGATTGTAAAGTTCAAGATATTGATCGTCGTCATTGCCGC
>DASYEY010000289.1:0-3994 GCA_036498725.1 Verrucomicrobiia bacterium
GGCCCGCAGGAAATCCAGGTGGGCATCTTAAAACGGCTGCGCGGGACCCCGATAATCCGGCATGATGCCGAATGGCAAATGGTCTATAACGCGCATCCGCCCTACGAAATCCTGCAAAACAAATTGTTGGATTTCGCCACCATGCAACGGCTGCGCCGCTTCGCCCGCTATTGGGACCTGGCTGGCAATAGCGGGAATTTCACCTCCACCACGCCTTTGCTCTGGAGCCAGGGCAAACCATTCACCAGCTTTCTTCGTTTCAGTGACTGGCTGTATACGAAAATCAACCGCACAGACAGCATCGCGCTGGTGCGGCTCGCAGAATTACTGTTTGAATTTTTGACCGGCGAATTGAAATTGGAAACAGTCCGCACGGCGGAGATATTGTGGCAGGACTGGCAATTCGGCGGACGTCGTGATCCACCAGAATTTTTGCGGGAATTTTTGCCGGCAACGAAAGCACCGCGTTTGGCGACCGGAAAAAATCTCCTGCCCAAACGTCAGGCCCGGCATTTGCAGACTCAACCCATTGGTTAAATTAGGATTTTTCCGGGGCCGCGCTGTGGGGATTGACGGGCGCCACGATGACTTCCACGCCCCGTTCGCGCAGCCCGGCAACCAGTTCCACCGGCGCGAGGCTGTCCGTGACAATCGTGTCCACCATGTCCAGGCCGCACAACGGCGAAACGGACTGGCGGTTGAATTTTGAATGGTCGAGGCAGAACACAATTTTTTGCGCCGCCTTCAACATCGCCCGCTGAATGTCGATCAATAGCGCATGCGAATTCGTGATGCCCTCCAGCGTGATGCCACCCGCACTCATGATCGCCACATCCGCGCGCATTTTGGAAAATGCTTCCACGGTCATCGGCCCCACCAACACTCCCAGGCGCGGATAAATCACGCCACCGGCCAAAATCACCTCCACGCGATTGGCCGAAGCGAACAGGTTCGCCACGGGCAGCGAGTTGGTCACGATCTGCGGCGCTTTTTCTTCCAGATGTCGCGCCACATGATAAACCGTCGTGCCTGCATCGAGGATGACACTTTGATTTTGCCGGATCAATTCGGCACAAGCTTTCCCGATCATCTCTTTCTCGGATGATTGATGGCTGTCGCGTGAGGTGAAGGCAAATTCATCCGTTTTGGGCGTGACGATGCGTGCCCCGCCGTGTGTGCGGCGCAAATTACCAAGGGCCTCCATCGTGGTCAGATCACGGCGAATCGTGGAAACAGACGCCTCCACGTGCTGGGATAATTCCTCAAGTGACGCAAATTCAACGCGTTGAAGGTACTCTTCAATACGATGTTTGCGCTCTTCTGACGTCATATTTCCACGAATCTGATAGATTTTGGAATATTTTGCAACATAAATGTTGACTTAATCCCAAAACTTGTCAAATTCGAGCAATCTTTATGTCTGTTGCTACCCCGGCACCGCACAGAACCGTCGTCGAACACCTGGTTCGACAGGCTGTTTATTCCAAACTTGGCAAGCCGCTTCCGCGTATGGCGAGTGGCGTAAATCCCCTTCTGGTCAATGTCAGTGCCCGCCATTGTCATCTCACTCCGGAAGCGGTTGAGGCGTTGTTTGGCAAGGGTCATAAACTGACGGTTCACAAATGGCTTTATCAAGAAGGCCAGTTCGCCGCCAAGGAAACGGTCACGCTCATCGGACCGCGCAGCCGCGTGATCTCCAATTTGCGGATTCTCGGCCCCTGCCGGAATTTGAATCAAGTTGAACTGGCCTATACGGACGCTATTGCCCTGGGCTTTGATCTTCCGCTGCGCGCTTCCGGCAGCATTCAAGGCACACCTGGTGCGATGTTGATGGGGCCAGCCGGATTTTTTGAGATGCCCGATGGCATCATCCGCGCCCTGCGCCATGCCCATTTAAGCCCGGCCGACGCGGATTTTTACGGCGTGAAGCATGGCGACAATATGAAACTCCGGATCGGCGGCGACTGCGGGCTGATCCTCGAAAAGCTGCTGTGTCGCGTGGATAAAAGTTTCAAGCTTGAAGTGCACATTGACACCGACGAAGGGAACGCCTGCAACCTGCAGGCGGATACCCCGGTCGAACTGATCAAATGACAGTCAAATTATTTTCCATCAACTCTCAACCAACAACCAACCATAAATCATGAGTGAAGCAATAGGAATGATTGAAACCAAGGGCTACGTCGGCAGTGTGGAAGCCAGCGATGCCATGGTCAAAGCTGCCAATGTCACGTTGATCAAAACAGTCGCCATCGGCGGCGGACTGATCACCGTCCTCGCCCAGGGCGACGTCGGCAGCATCAAGGCCGCCGTGGACGCCGGCGCCAAGGCCGCGGCCAAGGTCGGCGAACTCGTCAGTTCGCATATCATCGCGCGCCCGCACGAAGAACTGCTCGCCGCCTTCCTCGGCAATGGCGCGAAGAAATAACACTCAACCACCACTTTAATCCCCACAAATATGTCAAAACAAGCTGTTGGAATGATCGAATGCAAAGGTTTCTGCGCCGCCGTGGAAGCCGCCGACGCCGCGCTCAAATCTGCGAACGTCCACATCACTGGCTGGGAAAAAGTCGGCAGCGGATATGTCACCGTGTTTTTTCGGGGTGATGTCGCCGCCGTCAAGGCCGCGACTGATTCCGGCGCCGCCGCCGCCGCCCAGGTCGGGTCGGTCGTGAGCGTCCAGGTGATCCCCCGCCCGCATGATGGTTTGAGCGGTCTCGGCAAGTGGCTGGAATGAATAAAAATTAAAGATGAAAAATTTTAAATGCCCAAAGCTCCCGTCCGGCCGCATTTTTAATTTTTAATTTTACATTTTTAATTGATGAAGATCCTCGTCGCCAATATCGGTACGACCTCGCTCAAGTGGCGCCTGTTCGATTTCGCGAACAATGGCGAGCGCCTTTTGCACAAGGGCGGCTTTGAGCGTGTGACCGATTATCCCAAGGCCATTGAGGATTGCCTGGCGGAATTGAAAAAATCCAACGCGCTCAAAAGCGAAGACGAACTGAGCGCGGTGGGTTTCAAGACGGTCATCGCCAAAGATGTCACCGGATGTGTGCGCCTGGACGAACGCGTGCTCCAGGCCATGACGGATTACAATGGCCTCGCACCCGCGCATAATCCGCCCTATATCACCGGGATCAAGCTGTTCGCGCAACGGATGCCAAAGGTTCCGCTGATTGGACTGTTTGAGACGGCGTTCCATCAGTTCGCGTCCGAGGCGTCGCAACGTTACGCCGTGCCGGATGCCTGGACGCAGATCGGCGTGCGCCGCTGGGGATTTCATGGCGCCAGCCACAAGTTCATCGCCGAACGTTCCGCTGAATTGCTTGGCCGTCTGGACGTGGCCGAACGCGCCCGACAGCTTTATGTCAACCAAGGCAGGACTGTAATTACCGGCGCCCCTTTCCGGGTTGTTTCCTGCCATCTCGGCGGCAGTTCCAGCGTTACTGGCATTTTAAACGGTGCATCCATTGGCACCAGCATGGGCATGAGCCCCCAATCCGGTTTGCCGCAAAATAATCGCGTTGGCGATCTGGATGCCGAAGCCCTGCCCTACGCGGTAAAGACACTCGGCATCAGCCTCGAGGAAGCGCAGAAACAGCTTTCCCGGCAATCTGGACTACTCGGCATCAGTGGCGTATCCAATGATGTCCGCGATATTTCTGAAGCCGCCGCCAAGGGCGATGCGAATGCCCGGCTCGCCCTGGATATCATGATCGCCAGCACGCGGCATTGGGTCGGCAGCTATTTTTTGCAATTGAACGGGGCAGATGCCATTGTGTTCACCGCTGGCACCGGCGAAAACCGCGCGGAGATGCGCGCCGCCATCTGTGCCAATCTCGAAAACCTCGGCATCCGGCTGGACGCGGAGAAAAACAATTCCACCCGCGCGACCGAAGCGGTCATCAGCACCCCGGATTCACCGGTGAAGATTTTGGTCATCCCCACGAACGAAGAACTGGTCGTGGCGCGAGAAGCGAAGCGTTTTTTG
>DASYEY010000290.1:0-19850 GCA_036498725.1 Verrucomicrobiia bacterium
CCAATGACGTGCGCTTTTGCTCTTTCAACTTCTGCTGTTCGCGCAACAAGTCGAGCTTTTCGGCGTCGGCGGTTTGCGGCTGGCTGATTTTTTGCGTCAATACGGTGATCTGCCGGTCGAGAAACTGATTGCGCAATTTGAGCATCAAGTCTGACAGCTGTAATTCCGGGTTCGGAATTTTTCGTTCTTCCGCCACGGCTTCCGTGATCAAGCTGCGCGCTGCGGGCAATTCGCATTCGTCCAAAAACGCGCCCAGGCTTTGCCACGTTCCGCCGGCTTGCGTGGCCAGCCGTTGGGAAATGATCTGTCGCGCGAGCAAATTCTGGATCCAGTTCAAATCCAGGTGTGACGCGGTGGCCGGCACCAATTCTTCATGCAAAAACAGCAATTTCAGCAGATGAAATTCATGGGCTGATGGCCGCGGAATTTCCGCCGGTTCGGCGGCGGACGATTCGGCTTCCGCCGGGGCTGGCGTCCTTGGCGGCACGGAATTTTTTTTAAATTCCTTACGGACCGATTCCGGCAGCACCCCCAGGCGCAACGCCGTTTTTTGCGCATACGTATCAATCAAGACACCATTGCCGGTTTTATGAACGGCCTCAGCCATGCTTTTCAAAACGACAAGCCGCCCCTTGTCGTTGGTGATGTCGTTCGTCGCACATAGGCGATTCAAATAATAATCAAAAAATCCCTCGGCCTTTTTGACCAGTTCCTGGAATTTTTCACCGCCAAATTGTTTTACAAAACTATCTGGATCGTGCGGCGCAGGCACCACGGCGACACGCACGGCGAGTCCGGAGGCTAGAAGATGATCGAGCGAACGCACGATGGCATTTTGCCCGGCGTTGTCGGAATCAAAACAGAGCACAACTTCATTGGCGTAGCGTTTGATGATGCGTGCGTGCTGGTCGGTGAAGGCCGTGCCTTGCGGGGCGACGATATTTTGCACGCCATGGGTGAAACAGGCGATGAGATCAAGCTGGCCCTCGCAGATGATCGCAAAACCGGCATCCAAGATCGCGCGCTTGGATTTATCGAGCCCGAAGAAAATTTTGCTCTTGGTGAAGATCGGGGTTTCCGGCGAATTGACATATTTCGCCGTTTTTTCGTCGCCGGACAGGACGCGTCCGCTGAAGCCCACCACCCGGCCTTGTTCATCGCCAATTGGGAACATCAGACGGCCACGAAAGCGGTCGTAGTAATTTCCCGTCTCTTCCTTGCGGATGATCAGACCGGCCTGCTCGATCACCGCCAAGTCATAATTCTTGCTCCTGGCCCAATTGACGGTGTCATCCCAGGTTTCCGGCGCTGCTCCGATACGGAATAGTTTAATCGCCTCGGCCGAAACCCCACGCTTCTGCAGGTAATCCCGCGCCAGTTGCCCGGCGGCTTCGTTCGCGAGGGCATTTTGCCAGCGTTGCGCGATCTGGTCATGGATCTCCAGCAACTGATCCTTGAGGTGACGCGACTGTTGTTCGCCGGGGGCACTGTCAAATTCGAGCGGAATCTTGGCGCGTTCGGCCAGGCGGCGGATGACATCCATGAACTCGATATTTTCGTAATCTTTGACGAAGGTGAAGACATCGCCGCCCTTGTGGCAGCCGAAGCAATAAAAAGTCTGCTTGTGCGGATTGACGCTGAAGCTCGGTGATTTTTCTTTATGGAACGGACAGAGAGCGGTGAAGTTTGCCCCGTTCTTTTTCAGCGGCAGGTAGCCGCCGATGACGTCCACAATATCGCTGGCCGCACGAATGCGTTCGCGCGTTGCGGGAGAAAGGAATCCGGCCATGCGCTCATTGCGCCGCTCAATTACCCGGATGAGTGGCCGACGACGGATGTGTCGCCGGACGATATTTGCCCACGCCCTGAGTATTGATCAACAACGCGCCTAGGTTATTTTTAATCAGCGGGCCAAGCAAAGATTTTTTGAAGACGGACGCCTGCAATTCGTCGAAGGACGGAATCAAATCGCCGCTGAACCCCTGGGCGCCGCCACCGTAGGTTTGATGATTATATTCCTTTTGCGCCGCCAATTCCGCGTCCGAATAGACCGGCGCATTGATCAAGGCCAGCGCGGTGATGGCCATGCAGGCATACCGGATGATGCCGGCGACCATCCCCAAATAATATTCCCAGCTGCCAAAGGTGTTGCTGCCGGAGATTTTTTCCCGAAAAACCTTTTTCAAATAGGAAAAAATAATGGTCACGACCGCCATGATAAGCAGGTAGCCCGTAATGTAACCGGCGGTCCGTTCCTGCGCCGACGCGTCAAACACATTTTTGACAAAGCCAATCTGGATCAAAAAATCGCCGACCCAAGCGTAACCCAAGCTGCAAGCTGCGACCATAATGACCCATTTTGAGACGAGCAAAGCCTCTTTCGACATGCCGTTTTTGCGCCCGCGCCAGAAACCTACCAGCAGGAAGCAAATCAACAACAAATCGAACGCGCCCAGCGTCAGATGCGTCAGATTATCCGTCCAAGCCGTCTTGTGAATCACCGCCACGATCATATTTTAAATGAATTGGATCCCCATGGACCAATCTTAGCGAAATCCATGCCAATAAACCGTTGCGAACTTGAAATTTGCACCCGACCGTGAACAATGGCTGGCTTGATTGTAGAAGCCAAGGCAATTAACCATCGCCGACTTTTAGCGGTTATATCGCCGATAAACGAAATCAGAAACAGGCTTGACGCGCGCAGCATTTTCGGTTGCTCTATTTTCATGATGAAAAAGATTACTTTTGCCATTCTAGGCAGCGCAGCCGTGATTCTGACTGGCTGCCGCACCACCGTCAGCGATACCAGCACATTTGCGACCAGTTGGAACAAAGACACCATTTCCGGCCGTTACGCCCGCACGCCCGAGCAAGTTTACTCGGCGGCAGTCACCGTCATTCAGCACAACGGCGTGCTGCTCAACGAATATATTCCGCATGACAGCACCAACACCGTCAAATCACTCGAAGGTCGCGTGAATAATGAAAAGGTCTGGGTCCGCGTCGAGGCGGTGGATGCCAGATCCACCCAGGTGGACGTGCAGGCGCGCAGTTCCTGGGGTACAACGGATGTGGATCTCGTGCACGAACTCGAGAAAGAAATCGCGCTACAACTTGCGCGGTGAGCCGTATTTAAGTCCGATATTTTGTTCATAAACGCCGAGCTTCACGCTCGGCGTTTCGGTTTTATTTTTGAACTCGGAATTGATCCGGGCCAGCCGCCGGGCAGTGACTTCCGCCGCCGGCGAATCCGGAAACCGCACGACAATCTGTTCCAGCGTCGCCCGCACCGTCGGCACGTCTGCACCCAGTTCAATCTGCAGACTTGCCAGTTGGTTCAACCAACCCGTGATCTGCTTCGGGGAATGACGCGGCTCGTTGATCAAGTGCAGCAACTCCAGCGTCGCCAGGTCCAGTCGCTGGAAATCTTTGGCATAGATCAAAGCTAATTTCTCGCGCACATCGTAGTCATACGGATGCGCTTCCAATTGTTTGACATATTCCGCCGCCAATTGGCCGGGTTCCGGTTCCTTCGGCGTCAAAAATGCCGTTGAACCCAGCAGGCCGACATTTTTCACGCCCTCCGGCAGGATCACTCGCTTCCGGTCGCGCTGCGCGAGCAGGATTTCTTCCGTGCCGCCCAGATGCGCCATGCGTTGCTGCGCTTGCAAGGCCATTTCGGTGCCGGGAAAATGCGTGACGATTTTTTGCAGCGAAGCCTCGGCGGAACCCACATCCACGCCAATTTTCAAATGCCAGTCGGCCAGGGTCGTCCAGGCAGCAGCTATTTGTTTAGGCGGTGATTTTGGCTGCACGCAAAATTGGTTTAACGTGATTTCTGCGCTCGCCAGGTCTTTCAAATCCTCCGCCTGGATGCCCGCGAGCATCATCACACCTTCAAAATCGTTGGGGAACCGCTCCAGTTGCTTGTGGATTTCTGCGATCGCCTCCAGGTACAGCCCGCGCATCCGTTTCGCCCGGGCAATGGAATAAAACGGTTTCAGTTCGGGCGGTTCATTGCCGCCATCAAAAATTGCAACAAACGGATTGACGAGCGAGTCAATCAAACTACCCCGCCAAATGATGGCGATCACGCCGCTGCCGGCCGCCGCAAACAACATACCCGCGATGGTTCCACCGCCGCCGTCGGTCAGCATCGGCCCGACCTTCCACCACAGCAAGAAGACCATCGGAAAGGTGACGGCCCATTTTAAGATCAACAACCCCGGGTTGGTGCTATTTTTAAAGGAAAGTATGGTAAGCCAGATCATCAAGCCCGTAGCGCAAACGAGCCACACGATACTGACCGCCGTATGCCAGTTCCATTCCATGATTGTTGCGCCACATTCTGCCCGTTTGCGTGCGAAGGCAAGCAAAAATCATGCAGAACCAAAATCAGGCATAACGATAAGGGTGGCTCAACGGAAAGGTATTCGGCAAGTGGCGGATTTCACCCACCTTGCCCTCCGCCAACAAAACCTCCACGATGTCGAACCGGAATTTTACCGGCGGATTTTTCAACAACTTCAAATAAGCGAGCGCTGTCTGCGAAAGTAATTTCCGCTTCCGGGCGTCCACCGCCGCCGCCGGTCGCGTCCAGGCCTCGGACGAACGCGCCTTCACCTCGATGAAACAAAGACAATCGCCGTCACGAAAAACCAGGTCAATTTCACCCCGTCCGGAACGGAAATTAGCCGCGAGAAATTTCATCCCCTGCCCTTGCAAAAACTTCTTCGCCGCCCCTTCGCCCAGCTCGCCACGACGCAAATGTTCCGGTTTGGCGTTGCCGGCAAACCGCGCTCTGAGCTTTTCAATGAGATTCATTTGGCCACGGATTGAACCCAGATGAAACGTGGATTCAAAAAACTGGGCACACGCAAAATATGAGCATCGCAAAGGCTAATTTGCACTTGGCGGGCTGCGATATTTTCCGTGTTCAATCCGTGTTTCATTCGTGGCTAAAAAAGACTTGGTTCTTTTGTTTTTAGTGGCGCAAAGGTCATCCGATGGATCGGACACGCGCCATGCTCAGTGATCGCGGCCAGATGTTTGGCGGTGCCATAACCTTTGTGTTCAGCAAAGCCATAACCGGGAAATTGCGCATGGAACTCCAGCATCAAACGATCGCGCGTGACTTTGGCAAGCACGCTGGCGGCGGCGATGGAAAAACTCCGCGCGTCACCTTTCACGATCGCGGTTTGCGGCACGCGCAAGGTTTTCACCGGGCGGCCGTCCACGAGCGCGTGCGGCGGCAACGGATTTAATTTCGCCAGCGCATCATTCATCGCGCGATGCGTCGCCTGTAAAATGTTGATGTTATCAATAACATCGGCGTCCACTCGCGCAACCGCAAATTCAATTTCACCGCAGGCAACGATGAAGTCAAAAAATGTTTCGCGCTGCGACTCGGTAAGCTGCTTGGAATCATTGAGACCGGAAAGTTCGGCGGGCAAACCGGATTGCCCCCAACGCGCCGGCAAAATTGCGGCGGCCGCCACGACCGGGCCAGCCAGCGGTCCGCGGCCTGCTTCGTCCACCCCGGCGACTCGGGGGATTCCCGATTGCCATAATGATTGCTCAAACTCAAAGCGGTTGGTTGCATCCATCTGCCGGCGAGCCTAACCCTTTTTTAAAAATCTTTCAAAAAATTTGTCGCCCTGCTTTTAAGTCGAGGCAGCCCCACATCAAATGGCGGCTCCAGCTTGCGCTTGACCCAAGATTAAAACCGGCGCAGTTTTGGCAGCATGACACTATTTCTGCGCCGGTCGGTTTTGTCGGTACTGGCGGCGGCAACCTGGGTCGGTTGTGCCTCCACTCCGGTTGCACCGATAACTACAAACCAGCCTGACAAATTCCAACTGACATTAGATTTACGCGATGGCTCAAAACTAATTGGTCAAAGTTTAACCGACCGTTTTCAATTCCAATCGGAAACTCTGGGTAAATTTGATTTACCGGTGCAAAACATTCGCACACTTGAACCCCTGGCCCAAACCAACCTGGTTCGACTGACGACAGCGAACGGTGATGTTTTATCCGCGACGTTGGCAATGGATGAGATCCGGCTGACCACTTCCTTTGGTGAAGTAAAATTACCGGTAAACTCCATCAAGGACCTGCGCGTTTCACCGGTCTTGCCTCAAAGCCTGAGCAACGGCTTAATTGGACTTTGGTCGGGTGACGGACGTGGAACTGACTCAATTGGTGGTAATAATGGCACCTTGCGGAACATCAGTTTCACGGATGGCGTCATGGGCAAGGCGTTCACAGTTTCGCCCGATAGTTTCCCACCCGGCACCTGGTCCGGCATCACGATTGCCGACCAACCGGCTTATATATTGACCAATTCCATGAGTATTGAGAGTTGGATTCGTCCGCGGGGCGATGGTTATATCATCCTCTGCCGGGCTGATCATCGTCCGGGATTTGATCCTTATACCCTTTCCATGCAGGCTAATCATGACCTGCGCTTCGCGATCTGCGACAATGACAACACCTCCGCCGCCGTTGACGCCAATATCCCTTACATCCAATGGACGCACGTCGCTGCAATATTAAACGGTGATGCCGGAACGATGAGCCTTTATACGAATGGCGTTTTAGCCGCACAAATTCATACTGAGGTCCGCCCGATCGGCGAATTGATCTCTGAATTATCCCCCGGCCTCGGTCTCGGCAATCTTAACGACGGCGGCAATAATTTTCCATTCATCGGCGACATCGATCATGTCGCCTTATACAACCGCGCCTTGACCGCAACGGAAGTTCAGGCGCTTTACAAAAAGGGTGCGGGCCGTGCGGGCGGGCGGACGACGCTTCTGCCTTCACAATCCGCCTCGTCGTGGCAAATGCAGTTTGATAAATATTGATCAGCCGGACAAAAATGTGTGCAAGCGATGGCACAAGCAAAAATGCGTATTTCATCCTGATTCCCTTTCGGTCTAAAATCAATTTATGAAAATCGAATCACTTCGCATCGGCATGAAGGTGCGCCATCCGCAATACGGTTCCGGCACCGTCAAAACGATTTCAGAATCGGTCGCGGAAATTTTATTCGACGACGGCAGCAAGCGCGCCGTCGCACCGGAAGCCAGTGGATTGGAAAATGCCGAACCACAGATGTCCGCCAATGGATTGGACGTGCCGCTGAAACAATTCGTCGAGCAGACGCTCGCGGCAGCGATTGCAAAATTGGGTCTGGAAAAGCCTGACTCAGTGGTGGAACTACTGGGCGCACGCTGGCATAACGGCCGCTTGGTTTTGCATCCGGGTGACCCAACGTTGCAGACGAAGGAAGTGCCGTTGGAAGTTTTCTTTCACAAGATCGTCGGGGTGCGCAATCAACTGCGGGTTTTGGAACAAAAAATCAACGCGCACGAAAAATTATCCGACGGCGAAAAGGTGGAGATGCAACAATATATCACCCGGTGCTATGGTTCGTTGACGACGTTCAATATTCTGTTTAAAGAAAAAGAAGACCAGTTTTAATAGAATGGCAAAACCCCTTGTACAAATTAAACGCCGAGCAGTATAAAGGTGTGGTTAACTGCGGGAAGCTGCATTAAATGCAATGAATATAAATAAAACCAGATTGTCGCTTGCGGTACTGGCCGCTGGCCCCCTTATGACAGGTCTTGCGGTTTTAGGTGTAGCTACGTTATTTTTTTACCTGACTTTCCATACTTCGGAGTGGATTTTTTCCTTGGTGGGTGCTGCATTTGTTGCCTGTTCTTTTTTCATGTTTCGATGCGCCTACTTGAACTGGCAACGGCCCAACTTCAATACGTTACGAGAAGCATATCATTGGTGGTGCGTTGCTGTGCTGGGCATTTGTTTTCTATCCAAATCTTGGGTGGCAATCGCATTCGGGGCTGCCGTCATATATATTATTGTCCGACTGCGTTCGGCACTTGTGAGGAAGATTGTGGCTTAAACAAAGTTCAACAGCTCGGCTTCAAACAATTTTTAGTTAATTCTGGTGTTTTTCTTCATAGCACCATCGTCGGGGTGCGCAATCAATTACGGGTTTTGGAACAGAAAATCAATGCGCACGAAAAATTAATCGACGGCGAAAAGGTGAAGATGCAACAATATATCACCCGCTGCTATGGTTCGTGACGACGTTCAATCTGTTGTTTAAGAACAAGGAAGATCAATTTTCGTCATAGACAGAATACACAATTCCGAGCGATAGGTTTGTCGGGCTCGATCTTGCAGAAACCTAAGAAAAGAGTGGTCGGAGCGACAGGATTTGAACCTGCGACGTCTTGCTCCCAAAGCAAGTGCTCTAGCCAGGCTGAGCTACGCTCCGATACCGGGCGCATATAATCCCATGATTTTGGCCGGGCGCAATCATTACTTTTCAAAACATCGAATCGCGATTATCTTAAAACCATGTCAATGGAAGCTCCAGCAGCCCAAAAAAAGATCAACCTCCGCCGGCCCGACATCATGGAACAGGTGCAGGCGCAGGTGTTGTCGCATTATCGCAGTGAGATCGTCGAGAATATCCGCGCCAGTGGTGGCGTGCTTTCCGCCGGCGACCTGACGGTGAAGCTCGCGAAGGAATTTGGGTTTTGTTACGGCGTGGAACGGGCGATCGACCTGGCTTACGCCGCGAAAAAATATTTTACAGAAGTTTCGCCGCAGACCCCCATCTATCTGCTCGGCGAGATCATTCATAATCCGGAAGTCAACGACCAGATCAGCAACCTCGGCATCCAGATCATTTCACCCAAACCGACGGATGCAGAACTTGAACATTTGAAGTCCGGTGATGCCGTCATCATCCCTGCCTTCGGCACGGAAGTCGGCACACGCAAAAAAATTGAGGCGAAAGGCTGCACGATTGTGGACACGACTTGCGGCGACGTGATGAGCGTCTGGAAACGCGTCCGGCAATACTCGAAAGAATCCGTCACCAGCATTATCCACGGCAAGGCGAAGCACGAGGAAACCAAGGCCACCACGTCACAGGCGCGCGCCTACGGCAGCGGACATTACCTCGTCGTGTTCAATCTGGCGGAAACGGATTATGTTTGTAACTACATCTTGAATGGCGGCAATAAAGAAGAATTTCTGGAAAAATTTAAGGGCGCCCATTCCGAAGGGTTTGATCCGGACCTGCATTTGCAGGCCGTCGGTGTGGCGAACCAAACCACGATGCTCCGTGGTGAAACCGAAGAAGTCCAACGCCGTTTCAAAGCCGCGATGGAAAAGAAGCATGGCGGAGAAAAAATTGATCAGCATTTCCGCTTCTTCGATACGATTTGCGGCGCGACGCAAGATCGTCAGGATGCATTGCAGAAAATGCTCAAGCAACCGCTGAATCTGCTCATCGTCGTTGGCGGTTATAATTCCTCCAATACGTCGCATCTGGCCGAAATGGGCGAGCATGTGTTGCCGACGTACTTCATCAAAAATGCGGCGAAGATGCAGTCAGACAAGCTCATCGTCCATTACGATCAACATCAGAAAAAAGAAGTGGAAACGCAGGATTGGCTGCCCTCCGGCACGATCACCGTCGGCATCACCGCCGGGGCCAGCTGCCCCAATAACTTGATTGAAGACACGATCCGCCGGCTGTTCAGTTTGCGCGGTATTTCCGTGCAGGAATTGCTCAAAAAATGATGCGCCAAGCGGCGTCCCGGCCAGGGCGGCTACTATAATCCAGGTTTAAATTATGCCTCGCACCCGTCAGGAATTGGAACAGATCGAACGCCAGACGCTCGCGCCTTTCGCACAATTTAGCGGCGACACCCGCGGCCGCGAACATAAGGAAGCACCGCCCGAATGGCGCACGCATTATCAACGCGACCGCGACCGGGTCATTCATTCGCGCGCCTTTCGCCGCCTGGAATATAAAACGCAGGTTTTTCTCAACGGCACCGGTGACCATCTGCGCACCCGGCTCACGCACACGATGGAAGTCGCCGCCATCTCTCGTAATATCGCGAGCGCCCTGCGACTGAATACCGACTTGGTGGAAACAATTGCCCTGGCGCATGACCTCGGTCATTCACCCTTTGGCCATAAAGGCGAAACCGTGCTGGCGCGGCTGATGAAAGGATACGGTGGCTTTGAGCACAATACCCACAGTCTCCGCATCGTTGAGCAACTGGAGCAGAAATATCCTAATTTCCCTGGTTTGAATCTTTCATGGGAAGTCCGGGAAGGCCTCGCCAAGCATCACACGGCCTACGATCATCCCGGCAAACGCAAAGGTTTCGACGCCAAAAATTCCTCACTCGAAGCCCAGATCGCAAATCTGGCCGACGAGATCACTTATTACAGCCATGACTTGGACGATGGCTTGGACTCCGGTTTATTATCCGAAAAGGAATTGATCCGCCACGTCCGAATCTTTGCGCACGCCGCCAAGCTGGTACGTAAACAATTCGGAAAACTGGCAGATGAATCGCGCCGTTACTTCATCATCCGCACGATTATTGACATGCAGATCCGTGACGTCGTGGAAAATAGCGAACGTCTCATAGAAAAAGCTGGTGTGAAATTGGCCGATGATGTCCGTCTCTGGCCCAAGGCGCTGATCGCCTACAGCCCCGATCGCCGCGCTTTGAACTTGGAACTGCGCGATTACCTCTACAAAAATCTTTATTACAATCCCGTCGTTCACCAACCGAACTTGCGTGCCGTGCGAATGCTGCCGGAATTGTTCAATTACTTCCTGAAGCATCCGAAGGAAATCGGTGAGAGCGGGCAGCGACGCCTGAAGAAAATTGGCCTGCACCGCGCTGTATGCGATTATATCGCTGGCATGACGGATCGTTACGTCATGCTCGAATACCAGCGCATTTTCGGTGAGACACCTAAAGTTTTGTAATCACTTCGTTGGAAGCCAGCCCGGTGAGCAATTCCGCCACGGTTTTCCCCTGCCCTGGCAGGATTAGATTTGGGGCAATTTCATTCAATGGCTGCAGAACAAATCTCCGTAAACTCGCGCGCGGATGCGGCAAGATCAATGCGCTAGAATTTCTGATTTCCTCACCAAACGCGATCAGGTCCAAGTCCAGCGGACGTGGTTCGTTGATGACGATCTTAGTTTTTCGCCCAAAAGTTTTTTCCAGCTCCTGCAATTTGGCCAGCAACGACTCCGGTGTTTCATCTTTTCGCGGCACCAAGGCGATCACCGCATTCACAAATTTTGGTGAATCGGGCGGGCAGTCCACCGGCGACGTTTGCCACAAGGACGATTTAAGAATTGGCGCGTCAGAAAAATGTTGCAGCCGCATCATCGCGTCCCCAATGATTTCCTGCGAATCACCGAGGTTGGAACCGAGCGCGATGATGGCGAACATGGCTCAAGCTTTTCGCAAAACTCGCTTCCGCGCGAGGAAGAAAATTAAGCCGGCGCAACACAAACTGCCTGGCAGAAAACGAACATATAGTAACCATCCCACATCACTATTATGATAGGCATAATTAAAACAATACATGCCAAACAAATGTCCCCCGGCATTAAGAACAAATAAAAGTGCCGCTAAAGTTGCCGGGTAGATTGAAATATTTTCCAAGAAACGTCCCATCCAACTTGCAGGCGATTTAAGCAATCGCCAAAAAATGAACGCGGTTAATAGGATTGGCATCAGCATGCCAACCATAATGACTCTAATGGTATCCCAACCAAGATGTGGTGACCCGGACACGAATATGTAGTCAGACCGCAGCAAACAAGTGATCGAGATAAATCCGTTTTGAATCACCTCCCAAATCTGCATGGCGATCAAAGCCCAGAGGCAGCGTTCCGTCCAGATATTCATGGGGTTCATCTTGCCATATTCTTTTCCCAGAACCATGTTGCTACCGACACGCTTGGTCGCCACAAGGAACGCTTCCTCAACGGATAAATCACGCGCCTGTAATGTTGCCACCGAGTCGCGGAGATGCACTTCGAGTTCGTCGAGATTTTCACCACGAATGGCAGGCGACTGCGCCAAAACATTGCGCCAGCGTTGGATCGCCTGGTTTAAATCGAACGGGGTTGTGGGTGTTTCCATAGTTTTTCCAGAGTTTCATGAACGGTGAGCCATCTTTGTTTTTCTTCCTGCAACGTTTTCCGGCCTTCCTTGCGTAATTGATAGTACTTGCGCTTACGACCGGTCTCGGCCGCGCGCCATTCGGATTCGATCATGCCTTCCTTCTCCATCCAGTGCAGCACCGGATAAAGCATGCCTTCAGTCCATTCGATCTTGCCACCGGAAAGCTCACGTACACGCTGAATCAGCGCATAACCATAATTCTCACCCTCGGTGAGCACCGCCAAAACCAACGGCACAGTCGAGGCGGCGGCCAGTTCCTTAGTAAGCATAGCAATATTATGCCTAGCACTGAAAGGCTTGTCAAGTGGGAATGTCCGCGAAGAAATTAATGATGTCAGTTATCCAGCCACTTTAGGCCATTGGGCAAGGTTTGCGAAGCGAACTCGATGTGTAATACCCGGCGATTGCCAGGGTTCTCCGCCGGAGCAGAGGCATGCAAAAGCAATGGTCGCATCAACAGCACACCACCTTTGGGAACCTCACAAATAATAGGCTTTTCCGTGGCAGTCCAGTGAGCAATCTCCGTTGATGGTATCTTGCCTGCGCGATGGGAACCAGCAATGACCTTTAACGCGCCTTTCGTTTCGTCACAATCATCCAGATGTAGCCGCATCGTGATCATATTGGCCAAAACCTCTTCTGGTGGATGAACATGCAGAATTCCATCTTTCACCGACCAACCGGTAAAACCAGCGGTTTCAATCCGTTCTTCCAAAGCGATCGCCAAATCCTGATGCCATGGCACCAACCAATTGGCTTCAGGAGTTTTGTCAAAAAAGATGGCGCGCACAGGAAAAAAAGACATCGTTGTTGATTGTGGCAACAAGGAAGCGAGCTTGGTTGATTTGGCAAAAGCGGAAACTAAAGGGTTTGCCTGTAATAAATTTCTGACTCCGCCAATCCGATTTTTTGAAGCCGCCAGCTGTTGTTGAAATAGGGGCGTCAGTTCTGCGGCCAACTGATCGCACTCAGCCTCCGTTGCCCAGGATTTAATGATTTGAAAACCGTCCGACTCCAGTTGGCCAAAGCCATTCGTTGGTGACTGCTGGCTTTCGGCTTCCAACTTCATTTCAACCCCAGCACGTCCTGCATGTCATAGAGGCCGGCCTTTTGTTTGGCGAGCCAGTGCGCGGCGCGCAACGCCCCATTCGCAAAAGTATCGCGACTGGAAGCTTTATGCGTGAGTTCGACACGCTCGCCAACGTTCGCAAAAATCACCGTGTGATCCCCGACAACATCGCCACCGCGGATGGCGTGGATGCCAATCTCGTCTTGGGTACGCGCACCGACGATGCCTTTGCGTCCGTGTCGCAAGGCTTCCTGCAACTGGACTTTACGAACATCACCCAAGATCTCCAGCAAGGTCGTTGCCGTGCCGCTGGGCGCGTCTTTTTTCAGCCGATGATGCATCTCAACCACTTCCAAATCGAAATCGGCTCCCAAAATTTCCGCCGCCTTGCGCGTGAGCCAGAATAGCGTGTTGACGCCAGTGGAAAAATTTGTGGCCAGCACGATCGGAATGGCTGACTGGTGATTGGTGATGGCCGATTTTTCCGAATCGGAAAACCCGGTGGTGCCAATGACCACCGCCTTTTTATGTTTCGCACAGAGTTCCACGACGCCCAGCGTCGCGGTGTGCGAACTAAAATCAATGACGACGTCACCCTGACCAATAACGGCGGCTAGATCATCACCACGGCCAATCGCGGCGACGACTTCAAGTTCGCGGGAATTCTTCGCGCAGGAAAGCAGCGCCTGGCCCATGCGGCCTTTGGCGC
Source organism: Verrucomicrobiia bacterium (assembly GCA_036498725.1). Classification (GTDB taxonomy): domain Bacteria; phylum Verrucomicrobiota; class Verrucomicrobiia; order Limisphaerales; family UBA11358; genus UBA11358. The sequence continues at coordinate 13,841 of DASYEY010000290.1, forward strand.
CAATGATGATGACTTTTACCATTTTTGTCGGACCACAGCGTCACCGGGGACACCGAGCAGGCAATGAATCCCTGTGATTCTGCGGCAAAAGTTTATTCCAAAACGTCGCAACGTTTCAACGTCGTGCGCAAGACATCCCAATTTTTGGGATTCATCGGCACGAGCGGCAGTCGGTATTCTTCCTCGATGACTTTCATCATGGCGAGCGCTGCCTTGACCGGAGTCGGATTGGTTTCGATGAACAGATCCTTGAACAACGGATAAAATTTCATGTGCAATGCCATTGCTTTCCGCGCATCGCCGCGGTTGAAATAATTCACCATCTGCGAAACTTCTTTGGGAATCACATTGGATGCCACACTGATGACGCCGTTGGCCCCGACCGCCATGAACGGCAAGGTCAAAGAATCGTCGCCGGACAAAATCTCAAATTTCAGCCCCAGCGCCGCACGTAATTGGGATACACGGTCGCAACTGCCGCCTGCTTCCTTGATGCCAACGATCGTTTTACAATCGGCCGCGAGGCGTTTCACCGTTTCCACGGCGATTTCGATACCGCAGCGCCCGGGAATGCTATAAAGCACGATCGGCAGTTTCGTCGCCTTGGAGATGGCCTTGAAATGTTGGTACAAACCTTCCTGGGTGGGTTTGTTGTAATACGGAGCCACCTGCAGCGAACCATCCGCGCCCGCTTTTTCAGCTTCCTGCGTCAGATAGATGGCTTCCGTCGTGGAATTGCCACCGGTGCCGGCAAGCACTTTGATTTTGCCGGCCGCAAATTTCACGGATAAAGCGATGATCTTGATGTGCTCCTCGTAGTTGACCGTGGGTGATTCTCCCGTGGTGCCAACTGGGACGATGCCGTCCACGCCGCCCTTGATCTGTAATTTGATCAAACGCTCGAGCGCGGCTTCATCCAGTTGACCGCCGCGAAACGGCGTGACGATGGCAGTATAAGTTCCAGTGAACATGCGACGGGCAAAATACCAGAAATCAGCCGTTTGGCGAGCAGTTTCAAGAGGTGGCTTGATCCGATGAACTCAGACAACTGCTGGAAAATCAAGCTACCGCTAAATCGTCCTTATGCTCCTCCTCGTCCTCGTCCTCGCCCTGCTGAGAAAATTCGAGGACGACGAGGAGGATGAGGACGAGAATGAATTTGGCTGTGCCCGGCAGAGAGACTTCATTGATCAGGCCGTAACCCGGATGATTTCGTGCAGCGATGTCGTCGGTTTGAACTGCACGAAACGCTCTAGTTTTTCCACCAGTGGCTTCCGGCGGCGCATGTCATCAAAGCCGGGGGAATACGCCTGGTCATAGGGAATCAGTTCAATCGGCGAGGTTGAGCCCAGCGTTTTCACCACCAGCCGCGCCAGCTCCAAAATGGAAATTTCCTCCGTGCTGCCGATATTGAAAATCTCCCCGCGCGCGCGATCGCATTGTTGCAGGCGCACCAGGGCTTCCACCACATCGTGAACCAAACAAAAACAACGCGATTGGCCGCCGTCGCCAAACACCTGCAAAGGTTCGTTTTTCTGGGCGGCGGCAATGAAGCGCGGCAACACCATGCCATAACGACCGGTCTGGCGCGGGCCGACGGTATTAAATAAACGGGCGATGGTGACCGGCAGTTTTTTTTCGCGGGCGTAAGCGAGCAGGAGAAATTCATCGGTCAACTTGGCGCAGGCATAGCTCCAGCGCGATTGACCGGGCGGCCCGATCAGCAGGTCGTCCTCTTCGCTGAATTGCGGTTTGGCGCTTTTGCCATATACCTCCGACGTGGAAGCGAACAACACGGGCGTGGAATTTTGCGCCGCCGCTTGCAGCAAGCTTTGAGTCTCCAAAAAGCTGGATTCCAAAACGTGCAAGGCGGATTTGACGACCAGTTCAACCCCAACCGTTGCCGCCAGATGAAAAATAAATCCCGCGCGCGCCGCCAGTTCCGGCAGTTCCTTACATTCAGAAATTTTGGAATGAATGACCCGCAAGCCCGGATTCGTTCGGAACCCGGCCAGGTTTTCCGCGCTGCCGGTGGAAAAATCATCAATCACCACCACATTTTTGCCATCGGCCAGCAACCGTCCCACCAGATGCGAACCGATGAAGCCGGCGCCGCCAGTGACCAATACCGGCGCGGATGAAGGCTGGAGGATGGAGGATGGCATGAATGTTTGGCTTATTTTGTGGCCGCCGGGAAAAATGTCCATCGGCAATGCTGCCTCATTAATCTTTGTTTTATTTTAGCGCCGCCGAGATCGCCTCGGCCAGTTTTTGCCGGAAGGCCGGATCTTCAATCCGCCGCGCCTCATGGGGATTGGATAAAAAGCCCGCCTCGATGAGCACAGACGGACGGCGTTGGCCGCGTAAGACGCCCATGAAACGCGCGCGGTTCACGCCGCGATCTTCCATGCCCATGCCCGGCGCCTGCAAAATGGCGCGTTGCAGGCGGACGGATAGCTGCAAATTTTGCTCATCGTAATTGTTATTCGGAAAATTTTGCGACCAAAAATCAGGATAATCGCGGGCGACACTGGAAGGCATGCCGGTTGGCGTCAGGCAGAAAATGGCGAGTCCGGACGGCTTTTGATCCGGTGCCACGGAATTAAAATGCAGGCTGATGAAAAGATCAGCATTATGACTTTCCGCCACGGCCACGCGATTGGAAAGCGCCACATCATAGTCATTTGTGCGCGTCAGAAAAACTTTCCAGCCCGCCTGCTCCAGCAACGGCTTCAGCCGGCGCGCCAGATCGAGCGTAAATTCCTTCTCGGGTCGTTTATCCAACACACTGATCGTACCCCCATTCATGCCGCCGTGTCCGGGATCAATGACAATGACATGATTGGTGCTAAAGGTCAGCGGTGGCGCGCACAGCAATGGCTCAAGATTCTTTTGCAGATCCAAACCGTGCAGAAAAATTTCGCCATCAATGATCTCCGGCTCGAAACCAAGATGGATTTCCACGCCATTCCACAAAGCTTCGCGGCTGCCGATGGCCAGCGTCATAATGCCATTGGCAGAACGGATGCCATAGGTCGCCATGGGCGAATCGGTCTGGCGATGGGCGGCGGCCAGATGATGTTCGGCTGCCCAATGATTTAGCGAAGTCCAGGTCAGAATCGGTGGTGGACGCTGAACCACCGCATTATTGGTCGCCACGGTGTTGGTCCGTGTCGCCGGCGAAGTTTTTACCGGCAACGTCACTGGCTTGTTCGTAGGGACAGTTGCCGCAACGGTTGCCATTCGCGGCGCCAGATTGGTGCCGGCCCAATTTGGGGGCGGCGTATTATCCGGATATTCGGTCGCATCGTTACTCGGCGACGTGGCGCAGCCTGCCAGAAAAACCAGCGCGCTGCAAAAAATGAATCCCGCACATTTGAACACGCGCCAATTGTGCGCAACGCGAAAGCGGACTCAAGTGGATTCCTTCGCCAGCCGCCAGTTTTGTTGTGCTTGCCGCCAATGCATCGCGTCCGCATCATTTGCACAGTGAAAATTCTGGTCGCCATCACCGGAGCCACCGGCGCGCTTTATGCGCAGCGGTTGCTCGACAATTTGAACCCGCACGAGCACGAGGTGCATGTCGTGCAGAGCAATTACGCGCAGCAAGTCATCGCCGTGGAACTGCCCGGGGGCTTGAAGCTGCCGGACGGCGTACAGATGCATAATCTCAAAAGCATGAATGCGCCGTTCGCCAGCGGCTCGAATCCGCCGGATGCGATGGTCGTCATCCCCTGCACGATGGGCACGATGGGCCGGATTGCACATGGTTACAGCGAAGATGTCCTGTTGCGCGCCGCCGACGTGACCCTAAAGGAAAAGCGAAAATTGATTTTGGTTCCCCGCGAAACGCCGTTGAGCCTCATCCATGTCAAGAACATGGAACTGCTATTGCTCGCCGGAGCCACCATTTTGCCGGCGAATCCGAGTTTTTATTCCGGTGCCGAAACCGTCGTGCAAATCGTGGATACCGTGGTCGCCCGCGTGCTGGATCACCTCGGCGTGCCGAACAAACTTGCGCCGCGTTGGGCGGAAGAGAATGAATAAAATGAAAAAACGGAAACATTCAACATCTAACATTCAACATTCAACGCCCAAAGATTTTGCGGTGTGGGAGTTTAATGAAGGCAAGAATGCGGGTCGTAAATTCGACCTTGAAAATCGCTTGCTTGAATTTGCTACGGCAATAATTGATTTATCAGAAAACCTGCCAGATACGCGTGCTGGAAATCATGTGGCAGGGCAGATTTTACGCTCAGGAACTTCAGCCTATCCCAATCATGGCGAAGCAGAAGCCGCCGAATCGCGTGATGATTTCATCCATAAATTGAAACTCTGCCTCAAAGAACTGCGGGAAACTCGACGCTGGGCGCGATTAATCAAGTACAAGGCTTGGGTGAAAAATGAAACAACGCTATTATTTGTGCTAAGCGAGAATGAAGAACTTATTCGAATTTTTCACGCCAGTATTCAAACGGCAAAAAAGAATGCGCTAGCGGAAACGGGCAAGCCAACAGCCTCATTCGCTATTAACCCTTAAATGTTGAGCGTTAAATGTTGAATGTTGAATGTTTTCTGTAATTAAGAAATGGGGTTCGTTTGTGCGCTTCTCGCACACGGTTTTCGCGCTGCCGTTCGCACTGGCGGCGATGCTCGTCGCCGCGCGTGATCAACGTGGCTGGCCGGGCTGGAAAACCTTTGGATTGATTCTGGTCGCGATGATCTGCGCCCGCACCTGTGCCATGGCGTTCAACCGTATCGTGGATCGCAAATTTGACGCGCTGAATCCGCGCACGGCCAAACGCCATTTGCCCGCCGGCGAAATCTCACTCGCGAGCGCGGTCTCGTTGTGCGCTTTATCCGCTGCCGGTTTGATTGCAGCCAGCTACTTTTTAAATCCGCTCTGCTTTTATTTTTCACCGGTCGCCCTGGTGATGGTCTGTTTTTATTCGCTAACCAAACGCTTCACGGATTACACCCATGTTTTCCTCGGCATCGCGCTCGCCCTCGCCCCCATCGGCGCGTGGCTGGCGGTAAAAGGTTCAAATGTTTCCAATTCAGAAATATTGCAGATGACCACGCTCGCTTTCGCCATCGTGTTATGGCTCGTCGGGTTCGACATCATCTATGCATTGCAAGATTATGAGTTTGATAAATCGCACGGGCTCCGCTCACTTGTGGTCGCGTGGGGACCGCAAAATGCCTTGGGCGCCGCCTTTCTCGCGCACATGATCATGTGCGGATTATTGCTGGCGTTCGGCTTGCTCTGTCATTTCCACATCGCTTATCTCATCGGCTGGTTTTTGATCGTGGGCTGCCTGGTACTGGAGCATTGGATCGCCCGCCGCCGCAGCTTGAATTGGATCAACCTCGCTTTTTTCCGTTTGAATGCACTGGTGGGCGTCATTTTTCTGGTCATCGTCGCCGCCGAAGTCATTTTTAAGGGCGGATTCCAGTTGCGGTAAAGGGAAAATTTAATGGTCAACCTTCAATGCCGCCCCATTACTTCGAGGTTCGGCGTTGAATGTTCATAGTTGAATGTTTCTTTATTTTGCATGTAACGTCCGGCCATTTTTGCTTCTGAAGGAGGCATGGACACAGTAAAAATGAACCCGCCCATGTCAGAAGGAAACCAATGTCCGCAATGCGGCACCCCGTTGCCGACCGGTGCGCTCGCCGGACTTTGCCCGGCCTGCCTGCTCCGGGCTGGTGTGGCGGCAGATACCATCACCGACGCCAGACAAGGTGCTTTTATCCCGCCACTCATCAGCGAACTCACGCCATTGTTTCCACAATTGGAAATCCTTGAACTCATCGGCAAAGGCGGCATGGGCGCAGTTTATAAGGCACGGCAGAAACAGCTCGACCGCCTGGTAGCGTTAAAAATCCTGCCGCCCGGCATCGGCAACGATCCCGCGTTCACCGAACGGTTTATGCGTGAAGCCAAAGCGCTGGCCAAACTGAATCATCCCGGCATTGTCACGCTTTTCGAATTTGGCCGGACCAGCCT
>DASYEY010000291.1:0-12457 GCA_036498725.1 Verrucomicrobiia bacterium
CGCGGCGTGGGTGTGATCATCGAAACCATGACCGCGCTACCGTCGGGATAACGGCCCTGGCTGATATCGCTGGTTTGCGAACCGAACGTGATGAAATCAACCGGATTGCCGTCGGCACCATACAAGCCGATGCTGGTGCCGCTCTTGGTCAATTTGAAGTTGGCATGGATGTCGCCGGGCGCCGCAGCGGTTTTTTTGTCCGCCCACACCAATTGAAACCCGTGCGGCGGAATCGTATAGCCGGCTGGGATCTGAAATTGAAACGGCGTGCTGGCGGAGGTTGTCAGGTAGTAACCGGTGAGGTTCACGGGGTTACTGCCGTAATTGTAGAGCTCAAACCAATCGTCATATTTATTGCTGTCCAACGGATCTGTCAGCGTGTGGGTATTGCCGGCCATCCATTCATTGATGACCACGGTCAACGGCGCGCCGGAACCGTTGTTCGTGGTACCGGGTGTCGGGTAATAAAAATCTTCCCGCGAGAAACTTTGACCATCCGGGAACGAACCGAAGGAATGGTTCGGGTTCACGTTTGCATAATTCACATAATCCAAAACCTGCCATTGCGCGTTCGTGGTGATCCGGGTCAAAGCCAGGGAGCCCGCACCGCTTGGCAAAATGAAGCTCGTATGCAGTTCGCTGGTGTTGGAAAGATTCGTCTGGTTGTCGGCAAAAACGATTTTGAATTGCCCGGCGGCGATGGTGGCATTGGACGGAAAGGCCCACTGTGCCAGGTTCGTATAATTATTCGCGAGGAACAGGCCGTTCAACGAAACGCTGTTGGTGCCGGGATTGTAAAGCTCCAACCAGCCGACGTGCTGGCCAGCCTGATTGGTGATGCCGGTCAGGTTATCGGCCTGCAATTCATTGATCCAAAGCGGCGGGAACGGCGGCAGGGCTGTCTCTGAACTGTTGATGGCATTGGGCGTGGTGGCGGCGAGATACGTTGTGGCGGATGGACTCAACGACGGGCTGACAGTGATGCCGGAGCCGGAAAGCCGGGCAGTCAACGTACCGCCATTCGCGCCGGCCAGGCACCAGAAACTCAAGGTGTAAGTTCCGTTGAGTGCCGGTGAAACGGTCTGCCAGATTGCGCTGCTCTGCGTCGTGCCGCCGCTGGTGGCGATCAAGTGCAGGCTCGCGTTGCCGGTATGTTTGGTGGTCGAGCTTAAAACCGAACTGGCCAGATCGGCGGATACCGTCCACACATTGGGAAAGCCGGATTCAAAATCGCCGTCGGGCAAAACATTCACGCCAGCTTCCGGCACATTGCCGGCGACCAGCTTGAGGTCGTCCACATAAACATCACCCGCCGCTTGCAGATACAGATAGAGCGTGGAACTGGAGGCCGTGCCGGTGGCGGTGACGTACGTCCACGTCGGCGGCACGGGCGTTTTCGGGGCAATGGCTGCCCAATTGCCAACGCGCCAGTTATCCTGATGCGGATCAATCAATTGCAACGCGCTGCCGCCGAGTGCCGCATTCGTCGGCCACGGTAGCTGGCTTTGAAACTGCACCGCCGCGATGGCTGGGCTGCTATTACCGGCTGGAATTAACGCCAGCGTTTGTCCGTTGGGTGTCAGTGTGCCGCCGAACGTATCAAAGACTGGATTAGTCGCGCCATAAGCCGCTGCAAAAGCGGTGCGATTTGCGGCCAGCACGAGAAAATTGGTCGGCGGAATCAACGCACCCGATGTGAACGTGTAGCTTAATCCCTGAAGCTGCCAACCTGACAAGTCAAAGGCCGTGTTCGTGGAGTTGTTGTATAATTCAACAAACTGCGCGTTGGTGACGGCGGGTGCATACATGATTTCGTTGATGACAATCTGTCCGGCGGGCGATGGATTGGAACGGCTGTAAGTCACTGTGACGCTGCCGCTGTCGCCCGCGATGGGTTGCTGATTTCGATCCACGCCGCTCACGATCAATTGGTTCACGCCGTTGGTCAGTGGCAGGGTAACTACCCAATTCGTCAGCGTGGTCCAGGTCAGTGGATAGGCCGCGCCATTGATCCAGATCGCTGCCACATTCACCGGTGCCACGCCGGTGACGTAGGCGAGATTGTTACTGGCCGTCACGATGGGATTGACGCCAAAACTGCCGGCATTCACGGCCGCAAGTTGCGCTGCGATACTGTTGCGCGCGCTGGTCACCCACGGCTTGATGTTCGTGTTCGGATCTTCAGTTGTGCAGCCATTGAGCGTAAACGCGCTGTATTTGGCATCCATCAAGGGGCCGCTTTGCGTCACGTCCATCGGGCCGTTGACCAGTTCCTGAAGCGCGCGCCAATACATGCGCCGGAAAGTCGGTTCATTGAAAATATTTCCAACGCTGGCGTCACCGATCGCAAACAGGTTTTCACCGGGATTCCAGGAGGCGTTGCCCGTGGCGCTCCCGCCGAAGACGATGTTAAAATCCCACATGAGCAGCGAATATTTAGTGCCCAGGGCGCCGATATAGCCGTAAAGATTCTGACCGTTTTGTGCGCCAAACGAATCCCAGTTGCCCGCCGCGTGATTGGCCGCAAATACGCGCATCCAATTTTCCATATCGGCGATGTTTGCCATGTTGGCGGCAAAATTGGGTGTGCCGTAGGAATTGGCGGCATCCACCAGCGAGAAAATATCCGAGAAATCACTGGCCGAATCTGGCGTGCGCCGCATCAGGAAATCGTAGCGATAGCGCGCCGTTTTTTTGCCGCCGCCGGTCGTGGTGAAACTTTGCAGCGTGCACCAGGCGTTATTATTGAACGCGGTGGAGCTGCCCGACGGGAACGGCGCAAATTCAAACCACGGCTGCATCTTGAACAGGAAGCCATCGGTGTCGGCCGGAAAATATTCCTTCACCAAATCCGTGCTCGGCACTTGCGCATCTTCCATCAACTGCCCGCGCCGGTTGCCGTTGACATAGACGGCGACGTAGCGGCGGTTCAACCACGGCACGCCGAGGGTGCGCAGAAATACGTTCGCCAATTGCTCGCGTTGCAAACTGGGATCATCGCCCGCGCCGTTGCCCGGTTCATGAATTTTGTTGAAATCTGTTGCGCCCAAAAATTTGTCATCATCGTTGAACGACCATTTGTAGTGACATAGGGTGCCGACGGGTGAATCGAAGTTCTGATGATACGGGCTGCCGGCGAAACGGCCCTGCATGTTATAGATCACGCGATTGCCGCTGACCATCGTGCCGTCGCTGCTTTCGTTGCTCAGATTGGGGAGGCTCGACCAGCGGGTCACATTGGATTGCGTGAGCCACAGATGATATACCCCGAAACTGCCACCAGGATTGCCGTCGCCGAACATCACCGCGCCCTCGCGCGCCGGCTCGTTATCTGACGGCCGCAAAGCCGGGAAGCGGGTGATCACGCCTGTGCTGTCCGCCGCCGTGAGGTAAAACGCCACCATTTGATTCGCCGGTTTTCCCGTGAGGGTGGCGGTGTAAATCCCATCGTGCGCCACCGCATCCCCGCCCGTGCCGTCGTCCTTCATCGCCGTGCTGAGGCTGAGCGTTGACGGATCCAACCGCCAATGCAGCGTCACATTTGTCACCGTATTCGGATCACTGATCCGGGCCGTAATGATCACCGGTTGACTCGCCGCGGGTACGGTCGGAAAATGCGTGACATCATCAATGGCCGGACCAGCATTGGCCGCCATTCGACTATTCGCCATGCCCGGAGAACCCAGATTGTTTGGCACCGGCAACGCGCCGGCAGCTTCCAGCCAGTTGCCATTCAAGCGCAATAACGCTTCCGGCCAGCCATGCAGCCAGCGCGCCTTAAACCGCAACGTCGCCGTCTGGCCGGCTGCCAGTGGATTGACATTCAAAGCCACCTGGCAAGAGTTGACGCCCGTCCATAGCCGATCACTGGAACGAAGGTGCAAGGAATGGCTGCTCCCGCCATAACCCGAGTTTTCCCAACTCGATCGCGTGAAACACCCTTGGAACGCCCAGCCGTTCGTGCCGCTTTCAAAGTCAGGATTTGAAACGTAATTGTTCCCGTTGTAATCCACTTCCACGTTGTCCACCAACGCTTCCCCTTCATCTAATAACCCGACCTGCGCGTAATCAATGCTCGGGTCATAGTTCGCGCCATTGTCCAATACGCCAGTGGTTTCGATGTTGGTCCACACCGACTTCTGCGATTCATCGCTGTCCGCCCAATTCGCGGCCCGCCGGTGATTCGCCTTCGGGTCAATCAATTCCAAACTGCTCCCGCCACCCCCCGCCCATTCCCCCCAACGTCCGCCCGTCCCATACGTTACCTCGTCTTCTACCACATAAATCGTATTGGTGTTGGACAACGGTTGTGGTTGCAGCAACGTGACCAGCTCACCGTTGTGCGACAATTTACCGCTGTAATTGCCCACCGCATTGCCGCTGTTCAGATTCGGATATTTGGTGAGCAGATTGGCGACGTTCCGGCCGACCACCAGGTAACCACCCGCCGCAATCGTCACGTTCGGAAAAGTGAACGTCACGCCGGCCGCCAGTTGCCAGCCCGCCAGATTCACGGCATTGGTGCCCTGGTTGAACAGCTCGAGGTATTGGTCATCGTCATTGCCACTGATCGGGTCATACATCAACTCATTGATAACGAGGTTTCCGATCAAAATGGCGCTGTTGTTCGTTCCCGGCGTATTGGTGGTGAACGAGTAAAAGTCATTGGCGCCATCGGGTGAGCGGCCGAAGGAAACGCCGTCCGCCTGCGCCCCATATTGTACCGCATCCAAAACCCGGCTGCGGTCTGGTTGGATGAGATAAAGCGTTCCGCCGGCACCATTCAACGTGAAACGAAATTGGGTGAAGGAAACAAAGCCGGCGGCCGGAATGGTGGTTCCGGCCGGAATGACGAATTTATTGAGGGTGGTGTCATCCGTCAGGATGCAGCCTGAAAGGTCCACGATATTGGTGCTGTGATTGTAGAGTTCAATGAATTGCGGCACAGCAGGATTTTCCGAATGCGGCAGGATTTCGTTGATGACGACGTTGCGCAATGGGTTGGGACGGAATGATTCCATCTGGCCGGGGGAACCACCGATGACGTCACTGATATCCCACGCCCGCGGATCGCCTTCGCCGTAGGTTGGATTGGCCAGCACGAGCGAATGGCCTTCGCCATCAGTGGCGATTGGCCACGGATAGATGTTCGAGTAAGGCACATCCAGCAGCAAGGCGCCCTGTTCGTCAAAGAGTTGCAATTCTTCGGACTTCTTCAGGCTGCCGGTATACGGCCCCAGAACGTTGGTGATGCCGTAAACTGCTTTCAGATCATTGGGTGCGGCGGCAATAACAAGGAAGCCGCCGCCGGGCAGGAAGGTGTTGGGTGGAAAGGTGTAATGCATGTCGGCGCAGGCGACTTGATACCCGCTGATGTCCTGGAACCACGGATTGGAATTATAGAGTTCAACAAACTCCACATTTTTGCCATCCGTCCGCGCGGCCGGTTTGCACATGATCTCCGAAAACACAATCGGCGTCTTTCGGCTCGAGGGTCCGAGGTTGTCGTGCGGGTTGATCTGCGCGCCAATGAGGGAATTAGTTACCGTCGTTACGTCACGGAATTGGGCGGTAGTGACTTGATTGGAGCTGAAACTGCTGGTGACGAGTCCGAGGTAAATCTGGTTGGGCAGCGTGAGCGTCGCACTGCCGAGTAACGTCCAGTTTTTTCCGTCATAACCGGCGTAGCTGTTGAAGATATTGCCGGTGCGTTGCAATCGCAGCCAGATGTTAGGATAATTTGCCGGAAAATTTCCGGCTGTGCCTGCGGGGTTGCCCGCTGGATCACGCCATTCAAAGTAGGCACCGTTCATGGTTGGCGTCGCCACGGTCGCGGCGAAACGGGCGTTGTCGCTCAAGGTTTCCCGGGCCATTAAACCGGCTTTGGCAAAAATGTCCGATAAACTAAGCCCGGCAACACGCACGGATACATCAAAATTTCCCGATTGGATTTGATACGCAAAATTGCCCTGATCATTGGTGCCGCCAAAATCGCGGCCTGCCGCCGTCACATTGAGGCCGTTACCCGCAATGGTGGCGGTGGGAATGATGGCCGGATTGCCAATGCTGGTGAGCGTGTAGGGCAGCGCCGGGAAATTGGCGGTGGTGTTGGTTGCGATCGTGTTCGGCAGATTCATGCGATCGCGCACGCCGTTGATGATGATGGTGTAATTAGTCCCGTAAGCCAGGGGCGCAGTGGTCAAAGTGACCGTGGTGTTGTCCAGGCTGAGTGTGGCTCCAGTCACGGCGAGTCCGCTGGTGAAAATATAATTCGCCGGGTTGGTGGCGCTGGCGGCTTCGACCGGTTTTGAGTAAGTGATCTGCACATTCGTGGTCCCGCTGTTGATCGCTTGCATCACCGTGAATGGGGCGGGGATCGCGGGCACGAGCATCAGAAAATTTACGTTCACTTCCGGTTGCCCGCCGATGGGCGAACCGGCGAGTTGCAAGGTTTGTCGCGAGTCATCGAACCGGACCTTGAGCCAGGCGCCGTTGTTATCGGTCAACGGCGCCCATTCCCAAGTGGACCAGCCGCCGGGCGGGATGTTAAAAATACCAAGCTGGTTTGACGTTTGATTGACCGTGCCGTAACCGCTGGTCAATTGGGACAGGACGGCTTCCGTGCTGCTGGCGCCTTCCGCAAAACGTCCGAATATAAAATAGGTTCCCGCCGGATAATGCCGCGTGTAATTCAGCCAGGATCCGCCACCAAAAAAGCCGATGTTGTAATCGGTCTTGCCGGCAAACTGAACTCGCTGGCCGTCGCCCGCGACAGTAGTGGACGGCGCCGGCGAATTGGGGCGGTAGTTGAACGGGCTGGCGCCCAGATCGGATTGATGATTGTCCGCGTTCGGCATTGCGGGCAATCCGGCGTAGGCGTTCGTTTGCGGATTGTCAAAAAACAAACCGCTGATGCCGTTGCTGCTGTAATCGTAATCTTCCGCTTCCCACTGATAATTGCCGGCGGAAAAATCGTTGAAGATGTTCGTGACCCCCACGCGGTTGCCGTTGTTCGCCGTGACCATGATCACGCTGGTGTGGCTGGCATTTATAGTCACCGGACACTGCACCTGCCAGCTCGTAGGCGAGCCGCTGAGCGTCAACGCGCCGGCCATATTCGTCCCATCCAGTAGCACAACAATGTTGCTGGCGTTGATGCCGATAGTGCTGCTGGCGGTGAAACTCAGCGTGTTGGTGAATTGAAAAAAGGTGGAGCCATCCGGGTATAGACCGGTGATCAATGGCAGGCTGGTATCGGCGGGCATCAGCAAATAGAAATTTGCATTGTAGCCGCCAGTATCCGTCGTCTCACGCAAGGTTGCCACAGCCCCGCCGGTGAATTTTGCCAGGTTGCCATTGGCGTCAAGTAGAGGAACCCAGGTGTATTTCTGCCAGTCGCCGGTTTGCGGAACGGCAAAGGTGCCGAGCGAGGCAAGGGTCTGGCTGCTCGTGCCACGTCCGCCCGTGACCAGATACAGGCCGGCATTATCGCCGACATTGTTGTTCGGATTCGCTCCGCGCAGGTAGATGTTGTACGTGCCAGCCGGAAAGGTTCGCGTATAGTTCGCCCAGTTACCACCGCTGTTGAAACCGACATCGTAATCTGTCCTGCCGGAATTGTAAGCCAGCCGTGGCACGTCACCGTGTTGTTCCGTTTCCAAACCTTGGGGACGATATGGCGCGCCGCCATCGTTGCCAGTGTTGTAATTTGGATTATTGAAATCCACGCCGGGGTTGCTGTTTAAACCGGCATACGCATTGGTCTGCGGATTATCCCGGAACAAGCCACTGGTTGGGCCGCTCGTATAATCCCAATCTTCGGCTTCAAACGTATAAGCGGGCGTGATCGTGTCAAAGTTCACGGTGGCGCTGGCGGTGAGATTATTCGCATCGGTCACCTGGATGACGGCCGTATAAACCAGGTTGCTCGCCAAGGGCGCGCTGACATTCCGGCTGGTCGCCGTGCCGGTGAGCGTCAAGCCGCTGGCGCTGGTCAAGGTGGCAACCGTGGTCACGCCCGGCAACGTGGTGGCGGTCAATTGTACCGTGACGCTGGCGACGCCAGCCGGGGCCGCCGCCACAAATGAAAGCGTGGCGGAAGGTTGGAACAGGTGGGAACCGTCCGGTGAAATAGTGCTGATGCTTTGGGCGGACACCGCTTTGGCGATCAGAAAAATACTGGCCCCGGCGAAAAACCGGCGAGTAATTGAAGTGAACCATTTGGCATGCGACCGGCGACGGTAGTTACATTTCATAAAATTCATGCTGGCGCAATCGGGGCACGGTCATCAGGCCGGCGCCTGCCGTTAGGGCGGGCGCAGATCCTGAAAAAAGCCGTGGTGTGGTTCCGAGCTTACACGGAAGATGCTTTTGTCCCAGTCCCATTTCATGACTTCCCCCTCCCGGCGCCGCGAATAATTCCCTGCCGGGCGCGCGAAAGGAAAAGCTCCCCGGCTTACTGGTCTTTGGCTGCCACTTTCAATTCGTTGCCTTGAAATGCTTTGGCATCCAGCGCCATGTTCGAGGGCGGACGCAGGGTCGTCGCGGTGCCCAGGTCGCGGTTGGGGGTATCGGACATGTCGGCTTCAATGGTCAGGCCGTTCAGAACGTCAGCGTGCCGGAACCAGAGTTGATTTTGCGGCTGGCCGTTCAATTTCAGGGTGCTGATGTATTTGTTATCGTGTGAATTGTTGTTCGCGATGATCTGCAACTCCTTGCCGTTATGCAGATGGATCGTGACGCGGTCAAACACCGGGCTGCCCAGCTCATAAACCGGCACGCCGGCCACGACCGGATAAAAGCCCATCATGGAGAACACGACGAAGGCCGACATGCCGCCGCCGTCTTCATCGCCAGGAATGCCGAGCGAGGTATCGGTAAACCAGGATTCCAGCAGTTCGCGCACACGTTTTTGCGTTTTCCACGGCGCACCGAGATGGTTGTAAATGTAAGGGATCGCAAAACTCGGTTCGTTGCCCATCACGAACTGGCCGACAAGTCCGGTCGAATCCGGGAAAGTATTAAAATATTCATACTTGGACATGCCCAGGTCCACGCGGAATAATTGGTCAAGCTTCGCCTCGGCCGCCTTCGGTCCGCCCATCAAATTCACCAGGCCGTCGAAGTCCTGGACGACATCCCAGTTGTAGGTGTAGCCGCTGTTCTCCGTGAAATAATTACGCCCGCCCTGCCCGCCGGAAAACTTCGGATCAAACGGTTCGATCCAGTTGCCCTTGTCATCGCGCGGCCACATGAAGCCCTTGTCCTGGCGATAAACATTTTTGTAATTGCCGGCGCGTTTGAGAAACAGATCGCAATCGGATTCCTGGCCGAGCGCGCGGGCCAGTTGCGCCGTGCACCAATCATCGTAGCTGTGCTCCAGCGTCACCGCCACCGCCTGCCGGCGTTCGAACGGGTGTACCTGCGCAACCGTTTCCACTTCATCGGGGTGCAGTGCGGGCAGATAACCATGTTCGTCATAGAAGGTGTCGAGCACGCCGTGCGGCGAATTGCGCCATGGCAGGAACGTGCGTTCGAGTGAATTTTTTTTGACGCCCGCATATGCTGCGTTCATATCGAAATTCGTGACACCCTTGAACCACGCATCAGCAAACCACGCGGCGGCGTGATTGCCGGTCATGCACGGATAACTGCCCCACAAGACGGAGAACGACGGCATCCAGCCGGATTGCTCGTACATGCGGACATACGACTGGATCTTGTCGCCTTCTTTTTCGGGATTGAGCAACGTCTGCAACGGCTCTAAAGCGCGATACGTGTCCCACAGCCAGTTGTCCACGTAGAACGGGCGCGAGTCCTGATGAATCTTGTGGTCGTAGCCGCTGTAGTATTGGCCGTCTTCAGAGATATTGACCATGCGCTCGTAACAACGATATAGCGCGGTATAAAAAACCCGTTTTTGAGCCAGGGTGCCGCCAGTGACCTGAATTTGTCCCAGGGTATCATTCCAAACATCATGCGCGTGTTGTTTGACGGCATCGAAGTTCCAGGCAGGAATCTCTTCCAGTAAATTTTTCTTTGCCTGTTCTATGCTGATGAATGAGATGCCATAACGAAATTCAAACGTATTGCCCGTGCCGGTCAAGGCCAGCCGGGTTTTGCCGTCGGCTGCACTGCTGGTCGAGGTAACGGGCGAACTGAATTCGCCATAGACGAACGCCTGCATGCCGTTGAATTTTTCCACGCCGCTGACGGCATGGTCGCCGACCACCTTGAGATCGCCGCCCTGCTGATTCGCCAGCAACACGACGGGTTTTCCGGTCGGAAAGGTGAACCGAAAATAACCGGCGCGCGCCGCCGGCGTGAATTCGGTTTTGATCAAGGAATCATCGAACCGCGCCGAGTAGTAATAAGGCGTTTCCTTGGCCTGATCATACGTTTGCGGCTGGCTCCAGGCGTCGGCATCCGGCGCGCCGTCGTGCGGCATGAGCCAGAACAGTTCACCGAGGCGATGCGAAATGATCGTCAACGGAAACGAATGGATCTGATCATCCAGGCCGTCTTTGCGCACGGGATAAACCCGGATCATGCTGTTCGGCAATGAAACCGTGGGCCGCGTCGGCTCAAGTAATTGCCCGACGTTGCCGATGGCGGGATTTACAAAATCCACCTGTGCCAGCACGGCGGTTGAACTGGCGGCAAACAGGCAGGCGGCGAACAGATGAAGCGGTCGCCAGAGGGTTGACCGGTTTTTTAGATTGAGCAGGCGCATATAAATTTTTTATCCCAATGAAAGGTGTATCACGATGAAGCCGGCTTTCATTGCGGATGGGGCAGCTCTTTTACCAAGTTGCCCAAAATTTCAGCCGCGCACAGTGTTTTTTATCTGCCAGTTCAATCAGGCAAATTCCTTCAACGTCTTTCAAAAAACAGGATTCTTCCCATCATCGCGGAAGCGCTTGCGTCCGTCGTGGGGTTTTAGTGCCAAAACGAGGTGAGGATTGTGCCAAATCCGGCGATCTGTGATTGGAAGTTGGCCAGCCGTCGAAAGGCTGTAGAAATTGGCGACGGATACTGCACCGTATTCTAATTGCGACGTGAATGATTGAACTTGTGGTAGGAATTTTTAGAATTCAATTAGTACTAGGAACTGATTTGACATGCTCTTTTATCGCGAGCTTTGCAACTTGATTCAAGAATTCCTCGAGGTCTGTGCCTTTTAGGTCTTCCAGCTTCATTTCTTTGGCAATTTTACCGCCATTCTTTTTCACCTCGAAGCCAAGTTGCTCGGCAACCGGTTTGTCGGGAGCAATTTCTGTCATGCCAGCAGGCATTTGGCCTTTCATGTATGCAGAAATTGCAGCTAGTGAGAAATAGTTTTCAATAGCGTAACGCTTTAATCGCGTGACGGGAACTTTCAGTTCTTCACATTTTTTCTGAAACCTTGTTCGGATAGTCGAGCTGCCGGGGTCATTATCAATCAGAGCCATTAGTTTGTGACTTTCTAGGAATACTGAAAGATCCAGTTGATCCATAATGTCGCCACCCAATGGCCAAACCTTAATATTAGCTTTTTCTGGCAAGCCCATTTTTTGAAAAAACTCTTCCAAGACCAATTTATCCTTTGGACCTTCACACAAAACGACTAAATCAGAAACCAGATTATCTGCAATCGAGTAACCGAGTGCCGTCAACGCCGCAGCCCGACTAGTCACATTTTCAATATGAATACTGTCTGTCATTTGGCAAGTAAAGACGCGGTCGGCAAATTGCGTATTGAGAAAAACGCTTGAATGAGTTGAAAGAAAGAATTGTTTTTCTGTTTTCTCGCGCAAAAACGCAATTAGACGGCGCTGGATTTCCGGATGAAGATGATTTTCTGGCTCTTCAATCAAGACAACTTCATGTTCGGACGCCAAAGCGAAGTACAGGATGATTAAAAGTTCTTGGAGTCCAAGACCACAATCAGCGGCATGAATCCAAGGACTCCCTTTTCGACGGAACCGAAGCTCTACGAACGTGGGCGAAGGGGTAGGATTTGCATTCTTAACTTGAAGAAATACATCAAATTCATAGCCTGCAGATATTTCCAGAAAAGCATGCAAAATGGTGTCGAATTGTTGTCTTAGATTCGAAGTTTCATCTTGATTTTTTGCGCTAAATAAGAAATTCAACACGCCAGTTCCGTTTGCGTTAATACTATCAAATGCGTTTATCTGTTTAGACGTTTCCAAGCGACGTTTGGCAGGAATTAGAATAGTTTTTGATAGTTGTTGGGAAAATTTATTTTCAAAAACATATGCTAATTGCTTAGAGGGTTCGACTGAGCTTGAAGAAAATGTCCAACTAATTCCATCGATCAATTTTTTTGTTTGGTTTGAAAACCAAATAGGTTGAATGGCGAAACCTTTTTTTACAGATTGGATAAACCGGCTATTAAAATCCCAAGAGATCTCCCATCCAAGACCAGTCAAAGCTTCTTTTGCGATAGAATGTG
>DASYEY010000292.1:0-22775 GCA_036498725.1 Verrucomicrobiia bacterium
GGTGTTTTTGCTTTGCCTTGATTCCAAAAACGGGGGCGGCAAACTTATTTTTGCTCGTTGGTGTTCACTATTACAGCTTTGCCTTGATTCCAAAAACGGGGGCGGCAAACTCGGTGGCGTAAAACCATTGAGTTTGCTGCCTTTTCAAAGCTACCAGAGCTGTATTTGTTCGGGTAAATCCTCCGCTTCCACCTCGGAAGCGGGGGAGCCCTGAATGACATAAGAGCGTTCCCATTGCGCTCGCGTTACGAAAACGGCGCGTACGCTGCCTTCCGGCGGAAGATTTTTCTTCAATCGGTCAATGTGCGTTTCCTGTCGGGCAAAGGTAACACACGCACGCGCATAGACGCTGAACTGCAACATCTGAAAGCCGTCGTCCAGCAGGTAATCGCGGAAGCCGGTCGCGGCTTTACGCTGCTTTTTCGTGCCGACAGGCAGATCAAATGCAACGATTAGCCAGCCCATTTTGTATTTTTCGGTGTCCACGGTTTATAATGACGTGGCTGGTTTTCGATCACGGCTTTGCGAAAGCCGCGTACCACACCTTCGATCACACCCTGAATTTCGAGACTTAAATCCAGATAATCCACCCGTTCCAGCGGGAAGCCGGTTACCCATTTCCGAAATTCCTTCGTGACCTCCCATTCATTCGGATTTGGATGTTGTTTCACCCATTGGCACACGCGCCAGTCCACGCAGGGACGAAACTGCTCCATCAAATCATAAGCCAACGGGGTGCTACGCTCACGTTGGACATGTGAAATGCCGAACGTTGGATCAAGCCCAACACCGAACAATTTTTGCAGCACGGTGGAAAGCAATACAGCATAGCCATAATTCAAAAAATGATTCAATCCACCTCGGTTGCGTTCCCGAATGAAATCTTCATCATTCAATGTTCGGCCGAAAATTTGCCAAAACATTTTGGCGCATATGGCCTCCTTGTGAGGACGCCGACCAAAAGCTGTTTGACGCATCGCATCTAATGACTTGCCTTGCGGCGCAATATATTCAGCCAACGCGAATTGATTCTGGCATTTAGCATCAATGGTTTTCTGCCACAACGTCGCCCGAGCCTTAGGCGTGAGATTAACCATGGCGCGTGAAAGAATCGTATCCGTCGAACGATTAGCTGGTAGTACCAGACTGACTGGCTTGAAGGACTCGCAGATAATGAGCGCAACACCATGTTTGGCTGCTTCCAGAAACAGTTCGCTGTGGATGGATGCCGAGAAACTGGTAATGATAATGGATGCCACATCCTCCAGCGGAAGCTTGCGTTCGCCCTCCGCCGTTTTACAAGTCAACTGGCCATCTTTGCAACTAAGCGAGCATTGCGGCGAGTCTATGCTGACGATATGGTAGGACATGATTCATCTGTCCCGGATATTTTGAGTTTGCGCGGGCGCTTCTTTGCTTCGGCAATAGTGACCCTACTGGAATCAATGCCAACAAAGCCAGCGTCTAAAATTTTGAGGCCATCTTGAATTAACTTTTCAATCGGCGCATTACCACGATCAAGCTTGACGCGATCAGGTAAAGATAAATCCAAAGCAATGCCATAGGCTTCCGTATCTTTTGTAGACATTACCCGCCAAATGCCTGCACGCGATCCCCGTAAAACTTGAATCAGTTGCCCATTTCGTAAAATACGCGGTACTTTTCCGCCATTCGCTTTTTTAAGTTCCTGCAAACGTGGCCAAACCTTATGAAAAGAGATAATAGTTGGCTGGGGATCAAGCGCCACGCCAAAATTATCAGGTATAATCAGAACGCCTTTATTAATAGCGAGTTTGCCCGTCTTGGTTTGTGGACTTAATCCCAAGAGTTTTACTGGTTTTTCTTTGGTAATTTTTTCAGGACGTGAACCATCTGGTTGACGAATACGTTGCTTCAAAATCACTTCGTCATCTTTCAATGTTATAACACGCCAAGTGTTTTGTTCCACACGCAGGCCATCCATTCGCGCTGGGACATGTTGTATTACGCGTTTTTCGGCAACGCGTTGGCGAATTTGTATTTTGAGTCGCTCAGCCAAATCGTGCATTTCAAAACGATTTTCGGCACCAAAGCCAAAGATACCAAGTGCGGCTAGCTGCCGCTTTTCCAAGTCATTCGGATTACGTTTAACAATGAGTTCCCAAACGTTGCCGTTATTAGGAATAAAATGAGACGACAAACCTAATACGCATGCGTCAAGTGCATGATGCAGATGCGTTATGTCACGAATATCAGTCTTGCTCTTCACGTTACCATTCGCATCCAGCACTTGTGGATTAGCGGCGGACAGGCAACCTAGCAGGCGCCACGCCTTGCGCACTGTTCCCGTCACCGATCCGGGCAAGGAAACGACGGTAGGTTTTTCTTCACAATCGGTAAACGTACGTTTCAACACTTGAGCACCAAGTCGCACTAGTTGTGAAGTTTGTGTCAGGTCGCGCGGCGTAAATTCTTTTTCTTCGTATTTGGGCAGCAGCAATAATTCCTTACGCTTTTTTTTGCGCCGCTTGTCATCATCATGGCCTTTGTAAGTTTCAAGGCTTTCAACAAATTGTTTGTAGCGCGTTAGGCTCACGATCGAAAGATTTGGCAGATCGGGAACTGATTTGCCTTGCTCGTCAGAAATGAACTGCCATGCCGTGCGTTTACCTTTCCATTTATTGATGGCGGAAAAAGTGATAGCCAAGGAATCCAGCGAATCTGAAGCACGTTCCGAACGTGGTACGATATGGTCTTTGTCTACACGATGCGTTACCAGATCTTTTGGTTCAAATTGGATGCCGGTATAAGGACAACGCCATCCCAAATCATCAGCGATGCGTGCTTTACGGATCAATCCCGCCGTAATGGGAATGCTTTTCCCGCTACTTTCTTCACCAAATGCCTTCTCTAATTTTCCGGTAACGTGGTGATGATTGGCAATCCGTAGACCCAAATCTTGCGCCTTTTCTTTAGCGTTTTTGCCGGACATTTCGCGCAAATCACGATTTACTTCAATGGTGATTTTGCCGATGCGATCTTTTTTACCCTCGGCATATTCCTTGATGATATCACCAAGCAGGCGTTCCAAAATAATGAGCCGGTGGCGGACCAGATGATTATTGGTTTGGTCGGCAATGGTGCGGTTCAACTGCTGCTGCCGAATTTCTTCAGTGATGAAAAGGCAACCACCTTCTTCTTTCGGATGTGGTTTGCCAGCAAGAACGTCGGCATGGGCCTGTACAAGCAAGTGTCGGGCATATGCGGCACGACCGTCCATTTTGATCGGGCGCGATGGAAAATGTTTTTGCAATAATTCCTGGCGCGTCGTTTGTTTGTCTTTTTTCTTCGCCTTGGTGTTTTGCGCATCGAGTTGCTTTTGCAATTCAACATCAAACGCACCAATATCACCATCAAGGGACTCCAGTTGCTGGCGGATTTGCGATAGCGTGAAAGTTTTATTGCGGCGCCATTGACCGCGCAGGCGTTTTTGTAGTCTTTCGGGTAATAAATTCCAGAACGGATGCAAATCATCCGATGAAATCAGTTTTTGCACCGGATCAACCAGAAGGGCTTCCTTAGCATCCGGATGCATGAACATGGTTTCCAGATTATCACGTTCACTGGCTGTGATGCTCCGTACAGCATCTTTTAATTGCCCAGGCGTAAGATAACCACGTTCACGCATTTTTCGGTCAATTTGTGTACGCTGAACGGTGGTCAATTCATGCAATTCACGATCAAGTTTTTTGCCGACGCGAATATTGGCCAGTTGCATTGCCCAGCGAAAATTTAGAAATTCAGGGCAGTTACGTGTCGGTACTTTTTGTCCACTGATGGGACAAGTTGAAATAATGCGGTTATCAAATCGGGGAACAAGCTGTCCAAAAAGCAATCCGCCTTCATAACGCTTCGGTAATTTTAAATCAGAGCAGGGGATGGCACGCCAAGCTAACTTGTCATTATTATCTTTGCCTAACAAGGTTCGCTCCAAATCTGCATCAATATTTTGTAATTTGTTGAAATGGGCTTGTAAAACCCGACGAACTTCGCGCTCGACAATTTCGCGTGGAAAGGCAGCGTTTTGACCTTTGGGCCGTTTATCACCGGCAAGATGGGTGGATTTCTTTTTGCCCAAAGGATCAAGGCCACTCATAGCACAAAAAGTTTCTGCCATGCTTTTCGTTCCAAACTTGCCCATAAGCGTGCGGGCATTGGCTTCTTTTTCCGAATCTTCACTTTGCGCATCGGCTTCGGCAGCGCTCCAACGACGGTTGCCATCATAACCGCGATTATGAGCATACCAGCGCAACACATCCCAAAGTTCCGGCCACGCCAGCAATTTTCCGCCCTGCAAAATTTGCGCTGCCAATTTCCATGGCCACGCGCAACCGGGTTTATCTAATTCAGCTTTGGTCAAGACGCCGAGATGCTGCAAAAGGATTTTCATCCGCGCGATACGCTGACGAGTACTACGGATATGCCGCCGCTGACGGCGATAAGCACGGCGAGAACTCACCAAACAATCATCCGCACGAAAAACCACGCTACCACAACCAAGGATGTTGATGTCAGATGATTGAGCGCCGGCTTTCTCTAACACCGCCCAACCGATAGAACTGTGACCGACATCGAAAGCAAGTTGCAGGTTGGCCTTGGCCTCGTTTTGAATTTCTTTCTTGATATTCATGGCGTGGTTCTGATACATAGGCTTTGTCTAAATTGGAATCAAGACAAAGTTAGATAACGCAAACTGGTTCCCTATCCGCCATGCGGATACACCTGATAAAAAGCGTTTCTTAAAAACGACCAAGGTCAAACTTGGTCGTTTTTTGCTAACTAAGTCATTCTGTAGCTCTGCCCTTCTAATAACAAGGGCTTTTTTATTCCCTGTGTTTACTAGTGATTCCTCACGGCAATTTCCGAATGAAGTAATTGGTGCCGGCTGCGGGCGTGGCGACATGCAGACAATAGTTTGTGCCTTGAGCCGGCTTTAAAATTTGCAGGGAATAATCAGTCTTGGAGGTATTTTTCAAGACGGGCAGTCGCTTACTCGGTTGGATCGTGCCTATCCGTAAGGCTGAATCTATCTGGCCGATGCCGCTCGCTTTTGGCGGTGAAAGCGTGATGGAAGAAATATCGTTGGTGGCCGCCCGGCCAATGGTAGCGATGCTAACACCGACAATAACCGTGGCAATCAAGGCGACTTGAGGTTTCATACTTCTTTTGGACGCAAAAATTCTGAAAAATGTTCAATATGCTCCGCGCTTGACTTCTGGTTCTGGTAAAGCAGCTTGACGGCGCTGGCGTATGAATTTGAAACGTTACCTGACGATTTATGCCGCGCTCTGGAAAAATTCCGTGGCGCGGGAGATGTCGTTTAAAGGAAATTTTCTCCTCTGGATCGTCGTGGAATTATTGTGGTTCGGGTTGCAATTGAGTTTTGTCTCGGTGGTTTATTCGCAAACGAATTCAGTCGGTTCCTGGTCAAAATGGCAGATGGTGCTGCTGGTCGGGGCCAGTAATTTTATCCAGCAAATCTACCAGGCATTTTTCCTGACGAATTGCACCGGGCTTTCTGAATTGGTGCGGACGGGCAAAATGGATTTCCTGCTCGCGTTGCCGGTCAATACCCGATTCATCGTCTCGACGCGGCAGGTGGATCTGGGCGCGTTCGTCAATGCGATCTTCGCCCTCTCCGTGATGGGTTTTGCCGCCCACAAACTGGCGTTGCACCCGACGTTCTGGCAGTTCCTTGGCTTTGGCTTGTTATGTTTGGTCGGGATTTCGATCCATTACTCCCTGATGTTCATGCTGGCCGCAATCAGTTTCTGGACGGTGCGCGCGCAGGGGATTGTTTGGGGCTACTACAATCTGTTCAACATCGCGCGGATGCCGGACGAAGCGTTCCGGGGAGCGTTCAAGGCGGTTTTCACGTTTGCGTTGCCGGTGTTGCTGGTTTCAAATGTGCCGACGCGCGTGCTGGCAGACACTTTGGGTTCGTCTAAAATGTGGTTATTGCTGATCGGGTTGGGCGTCGTGTGGGCGC
Organism: Verrucomicrobiia bacterium; assembly: GCA_036498725.1. Lineage (GTDB taxonomy): Bacteria > Verrucomicrobiota > Verrucomicrobiia > Limisphaerales > UBA11358 > UBA11358. Next base: position 6,029 of record DASYEY010000292.1, read on the forward strand.
TGATTTCGGAATGGTTCTGGCGGCTTTCGATCCGGAAATATACCAGCGCCAGTTCATGAATGGAAAAGTAAGAAACATTCAACATTTAACATTCAGCGCCGAACATTGAAGGAAAATCGGGTTTTGACAGAATTCACAAAATTAACAGGATGGGGACGGGAAAGCATTTTGACACGAATTACACGAATCTTCACGAATTAAGATACCAAGCCGCAAAAATCCATTCATTTTTAGCCACGGATGAAACACGGATTGAACACAGAAAATTAAGACTGCGCGAGAGGTGTGACATGGACGAGGGGAAACTGACTTTAATTAAACTATCAAGGCACCAAAGCAGGGGAAGTTTTTTGACAGAATTTACAGAATGAACAAAATTAATGGATTAATCGGATTAAAATGAATCCTGCATAATCCGGTTAATCGTGTCTAAATTTTACTCAGCTCCATAACTATAAATAAAAACGCGGCGGTCAGATGACCGCCGCGTTTTTCCGCCAAAATAATTACTTATTTTTTGGCCAAAGCATCGGCAACCGCTTTTTCCAATTCTTCACCGCGCAAATTCGTATCAATGATTTTGCCGTCGGGCCCGACTAAAATAGTGAAGGGAATGGCTTCAACGCCATATTTCACCGCCAGTTTGTTGCCCCAACCTTGACCGTCAAAGAATTGCGCCCAGGTCATGCCGTCTTGCTGTTTGAGAAACGTGTCCAATTTGTCACGATCAGAATCAAGGCTGACCCCGATGATTTCAAAACCATCGGCATGATGCTTTTTGTAAGTCGCGATGACATTGGGCAATTCACCACGGCACGGAGCGCACCAGGTCGCCCAAAAATCAATCATCACCACTTTGCTTTTAAGGGCGGCAACGGAAATCGGTTTGCCGGCCAGATCGGTTTCGGAAAAGTCCGGGAACGTGGCGCCGCTGGTCAAGGCGTCCTGAATTTTTTTGGCGGCCGACTGTTTATCCATTGAAGCTAAAACTTTGTCCACATTCTTGGCGGCTTTGGTGTCCGGATAAGTCGCCTTGAGATCGGCGAGGATGGCCTTGCCTTTATCCGTGTCATTGAAGATCTGCAGGTACAACATCGCCTTCATGAAAACGATCTGGGCAACCTCGTCCGTCTTGGCGCCCTTGACTTGCGCCACCAGATCATCAAAACCCTTGAGCTCGTCGGTGAAATCCGCTTCCTTTTTTTTGCCGGCCTTGATTTTGACCATCACTTGCTGGATGAGCGATTTCAAACCGGAATCAACGGCATTCGTGGTTCCCGCGGCGGCGGCAGGAGCAGGAGCCGCGGTTTGCGCCTGGGTTAGCGTGGGCAGCAACAGCGCAGCGGTAGTAAATAGAGTTAAGAAAAATTTTGATTTCAATTTCATGATGGTATGACGATTAGTGCTTACTTTGACTGAGGCTTTCAGTTTTCGTTCATGGCGGCAACTATTTTCCCCGACCCGCGCCTTGTCGGCTTTCAAAACAGGCGAACCCCCCGACCATGTCATCGGCTGGACTCATTGGCAACCTTCCGATAATTTACGCGCCATGGCTGCATCCAATCCATCCATTTTGCGCACCAATTTTGGCCTGACACCCGACGGCTTGCAGGCCGAGCTATTCACCCTGCGCAACCGGCAGGGGCTCGAGGCGCGGATCACCAATTATGGCGGGCTCGTCACTTCCTTAAAAACCCCGGATCGCGACGGTCGCTTCGCCGATGTCGTCCTCGGCTTCGATCGCCTGGAAGAGTATCTGAAAGGGCACCCCTATTTTGGCGCGTTGATCGGCCGGTATGGCAACCGCATTGCGCACGGAACATTTTCACTGAATGGCCGCACGCATCAGTTGGCTGTCAATAATGGCGCGAACGCCTTGCACGGCGGCTTGAAAGGTTTTGACAAGGTGCTCTGGCAGGTGACGGCATGCGAGGTTGTGGCCGATGAACCGACGCTGACCCTGGCATATCTCAGCGCGGACGGCGAAGAAGGTTATCCCGGCAATCTTTCCGTGCAAGCGGTGTACACGTTGACTGAGGATAATGCCTTGGCGTTAAAATTCACGGCCAAGACCGACCAGCCCACGGTTTGCAATCTGACCCATCATTCGTATTTCAACCTGGCCGGGCAGGGCAACGTGCTGCATCACGTCGTCCGCCTCAATGCGGAAAAATTCACGCCCGTGGACAGCGGCATGATCCCTACCGGCGAATTACGTCCCGTGGCCGGCACGCCCTTTGATTTTCGCGCCCCCACGCCCATTGGTTTGCGGATCAATAAAGACGATGAACAACTCAAACTGGGGCGCGGCTATGACCATAATTTCGTGCTGGAAAAAATGGCGGAACAACCGGCAGAACTTTCCCTGGCGGCAACTGTTTATGAACCGCTCACGGGCCGCACCCTGGAAGTCTGGACGACCGAACCCGGCGTGCAGTTCTACACCGGAAATTTCCTCGACGGCACCCTCACCGGCAAGGGCGGCTGGAAATATCAGTCCCGCGACGGCTTCTGTTTCGAACCGCAACATTTCCCTGATTCGCCCAACCAACCGGCGTTTCCCACCACCGAGTTGAAACCGGGACAAACCTATACGCACGGTATGCGGTATAAATTCGGCGTGGAATAAAATTTAGTTACGAGCAGCGATGAAATTCACTTTACTAGCAAGCGACCTCTGATAAGATTTTTGCTCGTTTTTGCCAGGCAAAAGCAATTTCTAATTATGGCCAAACTTTTCATCGAAGACATCAAATTACAAGGGAAACGCGCATTAATCCGGGTGGATTTCAACGTGCCGCAGGACAAGGTTACCGGGGCGATCACGAACACCAAACGGATCGAAGCCGCCTTGCCCACCATCCGCTATGCGCTGGACCAGGGAGCATCGGTGATTTTGATGAGCCATCTTGGCCGACCGGATGGCAAACGCATCGAAAAATATTCCCTCAACCCCGTCGCCGAAGCGCTCCAGAAACTGCTGGGCCGCCCGGTACAATTTTTGCAGGACTGCGTGGGGCCGGAAGTCGAAGCCGCTTGCGCCCAAGCCAAACCCGGCGACGTGATTTTGCTGGAAAACCTTCGTTTTCACATCGAAGAAGAAGGCAAGGTGAAGCTCGAAGACGGCACCAAGCTGAAAGCAGATCCCGAAAAAGTGAAGGCATTCCGCGCCAGTCTCACGAAACTCGGGGATGTTTACATCAATGATGCCTTTGGCACGGCGCATCGTGATCACAGTTCGATGACCGGGGTGCAACTGCCACAACGCGCCTGCGGTTACTTGATGAAGAAAGAATTGGACGCGTTCAACGCCGTTCTGGAAAACCCCAAGCGCCCGTTCCTCGCCATTCTGGGCGGCTCCAAAGTTTCGGATAAAATCCAGCTCATCAACAACCTGCTCGACAAGGCCGACGAAATCATCATCGGCGGCGGCATGGCTTATACGTTCCGCAAGGTGCAGGATAACATGGACATCGGCAACTCGCTCTTCGACGCGGAAGGCGCGAAGATCGTTCCTGAATTGCTCGCAAAAGCGAAAGCCGGCGGTAAAAAGATTCATTTGCCCGTTGATTGGGTGACCGGTGATAAATTTGGTCCGGATGCAAACGTCGGCAGCGCCACGCTGGCCACCGGTATTCCGGCGGGTTGGGAAGGGCTTGATGCCGGCCCGGAATCTTCCAAGCTGTTCACCGAAGTCATTGCCCGGGCCAAGACGATCGTCTGGAACGGTCCTCCCGGCGTGTTTGAATTCCCGGCATTTGAAAAAGCCTCCAAGGCGATGGCCGATGCCATTGTGTTGGCAACTGCGGCTGGAGCCACGACCGTGGTCGGCGGCGGGGACACAGCGACGGCAGCCAAACGGTTTGGCGCCGATAAAAAAGTGACGCACACCTCGACCGGTGGCGGCGCCTCATTGGAATTTCTCGAAGGCAAAGTTCTGCCCGGCGTGGCCGCGCTGAGTGAGAAATAATTGGGTGGGAAATAATTAATTGATCGTTGAATCATGGCTCGCTCCGGGCGGGGCGGGTGCGTGGTTCACGGTGTAACGATTCACAAATTTTAAATGAATAAAGAACGCAAGTTGATCATTGCCGGTAATTGGAAGATGAACAAGACCGTCGCCGAGTCCCTGGCGCTGGTGGATGATTTGAACCGCGACCTCGCGGCGGTGAAGGAAGTGGATATCGTGGTCTGCCCGCCGTTCACGGCGCTGGAATCCGTCTCCAAAGCCATTCTCGAATCCAAGAACATCAAGCTGGGTGCGCAGAACATGAGCGAAAATAATTTCGGCGCTTACACCGGCGAAATCTGTGCGGGCATGTTGAAGGAATTTTCCGTCCGCTACGTCATTCTCGGCCACAGCGAACGTCGTCAGTATCAGAAAGAAACTGATGCGTTGATCGCCAAGAAGGCCCTGGCGGTTCACGGTGCGTCACTGAAACCGATCGTTTGCGTCGGTGAAACCCTGGCGGAACGCGAAGGCAACCTGACCGAAAAAGTTTTGGACACGCAAGTGCGCGGCAGCCTCGCAGGCTTGACCAAGGAACAGGCCGTGGAAACGGTCATCGCCTATGAACCCGTATGGGCGATTGGCACCGGCAAAACGGCCACAACCCAACAAGCCCAGGACGCGCACGCGTTCATTCGCGGTTTGCTGGTGAAGATGTACGATGCGGCCACGGCCAAGAAAGTGCGCATCCAATATGGCGGCAGTGTGAAACCGGCCAATGCCAAAGAATTGATGAGCCAGCCCGACGTGGACGGCGCGCTCGTGGGCGGCGCTTCCTTGGAATCAAGAAGTTTTGCTGACATCATCAAAAATTCCATATAAGCTTCAACCTTTATGAGTTTTATTGCTGGATTATTGACCGTGATCGTGGTGCTCAACGCACTGCTTTTGATTCTGCTGGTGCTGGTGCAATTGCCGAAAAAGGATGCCGGAGCCGGCCTCGCTTTTGGCGGTGGCACGGCGGATGCGCTGTTCGGCGCCGGTTCGGGCAATGCCCTGACCAAGATCACCAAGTGGGGCACAGGCACGTTTGCCGTGCTCATCTTTGTGCTGGGCATGCTGCAAAACAGCATCCACCACAATGATACCAGCGCGACCGACTTTATGAACGGCCTCGGGAAGCAGCCAGTGCCGGCGCAGACGTCAACGGCGTCCCAACCGGCGGCAGCTCCAGCGGCTCCGGCGACCACCACGACTAAAAATTTGTCTTCGATGGTGCCACCAGCCGCGACGACCACGAGCAACGCGACTAAATAACCGGTCTGCCAGCAATGTTTATCCCCAGACGCGCCCGCCGATTCTTTCAGCGGGCGCGTCTGCTTTTTCTACTGAGCAGCAGCGCGTTGATTTTCGGCTGTTCGCGTCATGAGCCACCCGCCGACCTGACCATCATCAACAGTGCGGAACCAGAATCGCTCGATCCGGCGATTGTCGTGGCCCAGGTGGATCTGCGCGTCGTGCAGGGATTATTCGAAGGTTTGACGCGGCTGGAACCGACCAATTCCTTCGCCGTTCCCGGCCTCGCGGAAAAATGGGATATTTCCCCCGACGGCAGAATCTACACGTTTCATCTGCGGACGAATCTGGTTTGGTCCACGGGCGAACCAATCACGGCGGATGACGTGGTTTATTCCTGGCGGCGCGCACTGGATCCGAAGACGGCTTCCACGTATGCCGGTCAATTGTATTACATTAAAAATGCGGAGGATTTTAATACCGGCAAAATCAAGGATCCGTCGCTGATCGGCGTGAAAGCGCTGGATCCTTTGACCGTGCGGGTGGAACTTAATTCGCCCACGGCCTTTTTTCTCGACCTGTGCGCGTTTCCCACGCTCTGCATCGTGCCCCGCCAGGCGATTGAAAAATATGGGGACCATTGGCTTACCCATAAACCGTTGCCGAGCGATGCCGCGTTTCAACTCGAATCCTGGCGGTTGAACGACAAGATCCGGCTGGTGAAAAATCCGCGTTATTGGGATGCCACCAACACCCAGGCGAACATCATTGACCTGTTGCCCATCGCTTCGCCGAGCACGGCTTTGAATCTTTATGAAAGCGGAGAAGCAGACCTCGTCCTGGATAAGGGCCTCATTCCTTCCGAATTGCTGGACCTGTTGCTGCAACGTCCCGACTTTCATAAATTCAGCAATCTGGGCACCTATTTCATCCGTTTTAACACGACGCGCAAACCGTTCGATGATCCGCGCGTACGCCAGGCGCTGGCGCTCGTGATTGACAAGGAACGGCTGGTAAAGAAAATCACCCGTGGCGGGGAGGCGATCACCTCCACCATCGTTCCGCCCGGCACAAAGAATTACACGCCGCCCGCCGGCCTCGGTTACAATGTTGAACTGGCGCGCAAATTACTGGCCGAGGCCGGCTATCCCGGCGGCAAGGGCTTTCCGCATTTTGAATATCTCTTCAATGGCGGGGCCAGTGGCGGCGGCGAAATCCACGAGGGCATCGCCATTGAATTGCAACAGATGTGGAGCGATGCCCTGGGCATTCACATGAGCCTGCGCCAGGTGGAGACCCAGGTTTTTTGGGGGATGCAGGCGCGGATGGATTTCGACCTGAGCAAGGCATCCTGGTACGGTGATTATAACGATGCGAATACGTTTCTCGGCATGTTCAGCAGCGGCGACGGCAATAATGAGACAGGCTGGAGCAACCCGGAGTATGACCGGCTCATTGTTGCGGCCAATAGCACCACCGATCTGAAGCAGCGGGAAAAACTATTCCAGCAGGCTGAGAAAATTTTGCTGTGTGACGGTACGCCGATCATTCCCCTTTACATTTATGTCGGCGTAAATTATTTCGATACGAACAAGGTCACGGGACTCTGGCAGAACATCTTGGATAATCATCCATTACGGAGCCTCCGGAAGATAAATAAAAAGTGAAATGATAAATTTAAAGACATGACCGCCATCCGCGGTTCGTCTTTCAATTTTTAGTCTGGTATTCAGATGTATTTTTTAAGGCGCATCATTTTTGCGATCCCGCTGCTGATCATCATCAGTTTGCTGGCGTTCGTCCTGGTACACCTCGCGCCCGGCGGCCCATTTGACAGCGAGCGCAAGCCGGCTTCGCCGGAGATCGAACGGAATCTCCACGCCAAATATCATCTGGATGAACCGGTCTGGAAACAATACGGGTATTACCTTGCCGGTTTGTCGCATGGTGACTTCGGTCCTTCCATGAAATATCGCAACCACAGCATCAATGACATCATTGTGCAGGGCTTGCCGGTTTCCATGACCCTGGGTGCGCTGGCGTTTTGTTTTGCGATCGGCATCGGCCTGCCGTTGGGATTTTTCACCGCGGTTCAACGTGGAACGTGGGTGGATTACGCCGGCAGTTTTCTGGCCATCATCACCATCTGCATCCCCAGCTTTGTGGTCGCGCCGATTTTGATTCTGATTTTTGCGATGAAACTGCACTGGTTCCCGGTCGCCTTGTGGACTTCACCGTGGCATATGGTTTTGCCCAGTGTCGCCCTGGGATTCTTTTTTGTCGGCAAAGTCGCACGTATCATGCGGGAAGGAATGCTGGGAGCCGCCCAATCGGAATTTGTCACGGCAGCCCGTTCCAAAGGGCTCGCCGAAACTACCTTGATGGTAAAACACGCGTTGCGAATCGCGCTCTTGCCGGTGGTTTCCTATGCCGGCCCAATGCTGGCCGATCTATTGACGGGATCGTTCATCGTTGAAAACATTTTTCAGATACCCGGCATTGGCGTGTTTCTGGTGAATAGCTCACTCAACCGCGATTACACCATGGTGGTCGGGCTTTCCTTGCTGTATGCCATCTTGCTCATCGGGCTGAACCTGGTCGTGGATTTCGCCTATACGTTGCTCGACCCGCGCGTGAAATATGAATGACGAAAAAGTTGAGAATCCCGTTATGAACCAGGCCGAAGCCATCGCTTCGGAGGTTCAGGCGACGGCTAAAAAATCTCAATTGCACCTCAGTCCCGGCCAGCGCGCCTGGCGGCGGTTCAAAAACAACCGCGCCGCCACCTTGAGCGCCTGGTATTTGATCCTGCTATTGGCGGTTATCATCGCGTGGCCGCTGGCATTAAAATGTTTGCACAATAATTTTTCAAAAATCCACAACCCCAATCACCTTTCCGACGCGCAATTCTCGCCCCCCAGCGCACGCTATTGGTTCGGCACGGATACGCATGGCCGGGATCTGTTTTCGCGGACGTTGTATGGCGCACAAATATCATTGTTGGTAGGTATCGTAGGGGCCGGGGTGAGTTTGATCATCGGCGTGTTGTGGGGCGCGATTGCCGGTTATGCCGGCGGCCGGGTGGACAGTGTGCTGATGCGGCTGGTGGATATTTTATATTCGTTACCTTCAATCATTTTCGTGATCGTGCTCATCACGACGCTGGGCGAAACTTTAAAACAGTCACATTATGTCCAACAATCGCCTGGAGCGGCCAGCGCCTTGCGAGTCATTTTATTGTTTGTCGGCCTGGGAGCGATTTCCTGGCTGACAATGGCGCGCATCATCCGCGGTCAAGTGTTGTCCCTGCGTTCCCGGGCTTTTGTGGAAGCCAGTCGCACCTTGGGCGCAGGCACGACCCGGATTCTGCTTCGCCATATTATTCCCAATATTTTTGGGGTGGCCATCACCTATGTCGCGCTGACGATGCCGTCCATTATCCTATATGAGTCTTTTTTAAGTTACCTTGGTCTGGGCGTGCAGGCGCCGATGGCCAGTTGGGGAACCTTGATCAGCGAAGGTGTTTCCCAGATCAATCCCATCCGCATCTACTGGTGGATGATCGTGTTTCCCGGCGGCGTGCTCGTGACCACGTTGCTGGCCATGAATTTCGTGGGGGACGGTCTGCGCGATGCGTGGGATATCAAAGGTAAGTGAGGCCAGCCGCCTTCATCCTCGTCCTCCTCGTCAGGTTCGTCCTCGGCTTGATTGCCAAGACATTACGCCGGGGAAAACTTTTTAGACAGAATCTACAGAATTTACTAAATGAGGCGGATTAGAGCATCTTAAATAGACCTGTAGCCGCTCTCAGGCTGATTTAGTAGGTGGCGAGGTGACGAGCTAGGGCGTGTCTTCAAACTATTTGTTGAGAATAGCCCAGTGTTTTAACACTGGGATAGTTGGTGCCTGGGAAATAAAAGTCCCAGAGGGACGAAAGAATTTGTCTGCCGTCCCTACGGGACTTTTTGATTAAACCACCACCAATCCCAGCCTTAAAAGGCTGGGCTAGTATCAAGAAACTCCTTTCGTTGCGAATGAAATGCCACTTTGAAGACACGCCCTAACTAAAAAAACCAGCCAATACGAGGACGAGCCTGACAATGAGGACGAGGATGAAGGCGTCGGGCCATATTCGCACCCATCAACGATAATCGGCCACAGTTTTATTTAAAATGCTTTAATTTCCTGGTGAGGCTCACGCTCAACTTCAATACGGAGTTTCTCTGTAAAATTTGTCCCAAAGGAACCACAGGAAAAGTTCTCTTAACTTGGTGGCTTTGGTCGCGCTGCGACCAAAGTCGTCGCTAAGCGCAGCGTCAGGCGACGAATAGTTGCGCGCCGGGCAGTCAGCGACCGCCACAAAGTGCCGGCGCTGCCGGCATAATGGGTCGCAGCGCAACCCATTCCACCTGCCAATCATCCGCCAACATCACACGCCCAAGTCTCATTGATTTGGTTTACTTCCGCGTCAATTCCTCAATCCGCCATTGCAAAAACGACGAACACTGTTTCGAGGTTGCTTTATTCCGCAGCGGCCAGTAGGCGTTGAAATCGTCAGTCAGTTTCGCCAATTCACGCAGATTTTGCCGGGCCATTTTTTTGGCCAGGACAGAATTTTTTGCCGCCACGGCTTGTTGCCATAGCATATAATGACAGGAGGCGGCCGCCATGCGCGCGGCCAGATCCAATTCCTGCGCCAGAATTTTCCCCGAATCAGATTGTGGTTTGCTGCGGGCCAACGTTTTACGTTGCCGCTCAATTTCTTTCAATGCCGCGGTGATTTTGGCTCCAGGAATTTTCGCAAACCATTTCAAACCGTTCCGGCAAAATAATTCCCGCGTTCCCGCTTTCGGCGCGGCGATAACGGTTCCCAGCGGCGTTTCATTCAATGCTTTGACGCCAAGCTTTTGATGGGCGAACCCCAGCGCGATCGCAGCCCTGGCCGCCCGGCCGGACGCATCTTCAAAAATGTCCCGGTCCAAAACCGGCGCCAGCTTCGCTTCATCGAAATGTTTGGCATTCCACGCCAGCGAAGCACCCGCCAGAAACAAGGGCCAACTGACCGCCAATGGCTGGGGATGCCCACCGTCACCCCAATCGGTATTCAGATAGCCGATGGCGCCAAACTTCATGCCGGCTTGCGCGGCGGCCCGCAAATTGGTCAGGGCGTTGTCATGTTTGCCGAGCATCGTTTGCCAGGTCGAAGTGCCAGGACAGACGTAAAACGGAATTTTTGCCCCGGCAAACCGCGCCGCTTCCTGGGCGAACGGGTGATCTTGCTCATAGCCCCAATTCAGGGCGATGATATTTTTGGGCAATTGGCGGATGAGTGCGGGATATTTCAGGATGATGTCACCCCAAAACATCATTTTTTTATCGCGCACGGAAACTTCGCGCTGAATTTTCTTTAGAAAATCGAGATAAACTGCGCCTTTGCCTTTGTCGTCGCACAGCTTTTTGCTCTGCCCCTTGCCCAGATCCCAGGTTTCATCGCCGCCGATATTGAAAAATTTACTGGAAAAATTCGGCAACAATTCATCATACAGCCCGCGGATGAAGGGCAGGGTGCCGGGATGATTGGGGGCTAAGGTGGTGGGCCGACGGATAAATTCCTTGCTGGCGTCTTCGTAAGGCTCGGCAATTTCCGCGAGTTTTTTTAATTTCGGATCTGCGAGAAAGTAACGCAGGTGGCCAAAGGAGTTTTGATTCGGTACCAGGTCAATGCCCAGTTCACGGCAACGGCGGTCCAGGATTTGAATTTCTTTCGCGGTGAGCGCGCCCCAATTTTGCCAGATATTTTTATACTGCCGATAGGCAAACGTATGCTCGGTGTACAGTTGCAGTTCGTTGATCTTGAAATCAGAAAGTTTCTCAGCCAGGTCCAGCAATGTTTCCAGCTTCGGCACGCGTCCGCGTGAAATATCCAGCATCACCCCGCGCCGGGCGAAATCCGGCCAATCGCGGATGCGCAAGCAGGGCAGGCGGCGGCCATATTCGCGGAGCAATTGCCGCAAGGTGGCCGTCGCGGCGCGCAAACCACCCTGGTCGTGGAATAAAATTTCCACGCCCCGCGATGAAATATTCAGGGCATAACCTTCCGGCTGACGGGGCGCCGTTGGCGTGCGAACAACCTTGATCGCTGACAACGGCTGGTTGGCCGGTAAAATAAAAATCCCCGGACGCTTTTGGAGCGAACGGGGAGGAGGCAGCAGATTCATCGCCGAATTATTTTTCGATCATCCCGCTTTGCCGGGCATAATTGAAAATGCCACCGGCATCCACGACCGGACGCACATCGCCCAGCGGTTTGAAATGATAAACTTTGCCCGTGGCCTGAGCGGTGACGGTGGCCGCATCCAGATCCACGGTCACGACGTCGCCGGTTTTCAAGATGTCACAGAGACGTTCCGTGATTTCGCAGGGATACAATTCGCCGGTGGCAACACAGTTACGGAAAAAAATGCGCGCAAAACTTTCGGCCAGCACCAATTGACAATTGGCTGAGCCCATCGCGATGGGGGCGTGTTCGCGGGAACTGCCGCAGCCAAAATTTTTCCCGGCAAGGACAATCGGATAATCGCTGTCGAGCTGGCCTTCTTTGACGTAGCGGGTCGGGTAGAGTGAATCGGGCAAACCGGCCAGCGCGTAGCTGCCGAGTTTTTCGTATTCATCAGGAATGGTTGGCACCAGGTTCAAAAATTGCGCGGAAATGATCTGGTCCGTGTCAATATTGTCGCGCACCACATAAATCGGGCCGGTAAAAACAGATTGCATAACCCGCACACTATGCCGTTAATGAGCCTGCTTTTCAATCAGATTTGCTGGTGGGAGCGCAAGCCGTCTGCCCGTTCCGCTTCCGTAAAGCGATGACCGTCACCACACACGCGGTCCAGGTCGGCAACATGTCCACGACCGGCAGTAATTCCACCACAAACGTGGGCAGCAAAAGGACGTGGAAACCCAACAGCCACGTCGTGAAGATCATGGCGCCGCAATCCACGGCTTGATCGAAACCCACCCAGCCGAGAAAGCCGGAAAAGAATTGGACGCCGTCAGCCACGATCGCAATGGCCAGGGCCAGAATGATCCGCCCGCGCGTCAATCTGCGCCTGCGCAAAATCGGGTTCGCCTTTTCAGGTGAATTCACGCCGTTGAAATTACGCCAGCCGGATGAAAGCTGCACGAACGAAACAACCTTTCCGTTGCCATCTGGTTATCGGCGACCTGGCGCAATTTTTCCGCGTCACCCGGCCGTGATTTTGTTCGCCTTGCCGCTGGCAGGTTTTTTTCTATAATCCAGCCGTGCTCGACATCAAATTGATCCGCGAAAAAACTGATTTTGTCCGTGCCCGCCTTGCCACGCGTGGGGCCGGGGACGAACAGCTCATTGATGGCATCCTGCAGGCCGATGAACAACGCCGGAAATACCTGGCGGAAGTTGAAACTTTAAAATCCCAACGCAACCGGGTTTCCAAGGAGATCGGCGCGTTGATGGGGCAAAAAAAACTTGCCGAAGCCGAAGCCAAAAAAGTTGAGACCCGTGACCTGGGCGACAAGATCACCGAACTCGACAAGCTGGCGGCGAAGGCGGATGCGGATCGCGACCTGCTGATGTTGCGCCTGCCAAACTTACCCAATGAAACCATTCCGCTGGGAAAATCGGCGGAAGATAATCCGGAGATCCGGGTTCATGGCGCCAGGCAGCCTTTTGATTTCAAACCTAAATCGCACGTTGAATTGTGCGAGAGCTTGAAGCTGGTGGATTTTGCGCGCGGCGCCAAGCTCTCCGGCAGCGGTTTTCTGCTCTATACGAATTGGGGGGCGCGACTGGAACGCGCTTTGATCCAATTTTTACTGGATCTGCATATCACGCAGCATGAATACACGGAGGTTTCTCCGCCGTTGATGGTGGGCGAACACTGCCTGGTCGGCGTCGGCCAGTTCCCCAAATTCAAGGACCAGTATTATGGCGTGGCTGAGGGCGACGATGCCGCGAATCTGGGCAAATTATATTTGATCCCCACGGCTGAAACGCCAGTGGCCAATATCCATCGCGAAGAAATTCTCCCGGAAAAACAATTACCCGTGCGTTATTGCGCTTACACGCCGTGCTTCCGCGGCGAAGCGGGTGCGGCCGGCGTCGGCACGCGCGGCATGATCCGCGTGCATCAATTCGATAAAGTGGAATTGATCAAGATCGTCAAACCGGAAACCGGTTATGACGAATTGGAAAAAATGGTCGCAAACGCCGAAAAGGTATTGCAACTGCTCGGCCTGCATTACCGCGTGATCTTGCTGTGCACTGGTGACATGGGTTTTGGCAGCGCGAAAACGTACGACATCGAAGTCTGGGCGCCCGGGCAGGGCAGTTATCTGGAAGTTTCGAGCTGCTCCAACTGCGAAGATTTTCAGTCGCGCCGGATGAACCTGCGTTTCAAAACTGAAGCCGGTGAAAATAAATTCCCGCACATCCTCAACGGCAGCGGTACCGCGCTAGCGCGCTTGTTCGTGGCGTTGATCGAAACGCACCAGCAAGCCGACGGTTCGGTGAAGATTCCCGAAGCATTGCAGCCGTATCTGAAAACCGATAAGATTGCTTGAGCCAAAGCCATTGATGCAATCCGCATGAAAATCTTGCTGGCCAGCAGCGAAGTTCATCCGTTCTCCAAAACCGGTGGGCTGGCCGACATGGTTGGCGCATTGGGAAAAGCCCTGGCCGCCGCCGGTCACGAAACCGTGATCGTCACGCCCCTCTATCGCGGCATCCGCGAAAAATTCCCGCAATTGCGGCGGGAAGAATGGCAGTTCAACCTGTTGCTCGGCGATGACTGGGTCAAAGGCGGCCTCTGGTCGGCGGACTTGGTGGACGGACTGAAAATCTATTTCGTTGAACAGCCGGAGTTTTTTGATCGCGCCGGCATCTATCACGAAAAAAACATCAGCTACCCGGACAACGATCGCCGGTTCATCTTCTTTTCCAAATGTGTCGCCCACCTGGCGCGTTATCTGCCATGGCGGCCGGATGTGGCGCATGTCCACGATTGGCAGGGCGGACTCGTTCCGGTTTTTTTGCAGCAACAGGAAAGTGAAGGGTGGGGGAACCCGCCGGCCACCTGCCTCACCATCCATAACCTGGCGTATCAGGGTGTTTTCGGTCCCGAATCTTTTGCGCTGACCAATTTGCCCCGTCACTATTTCACGCCCGAAGACGTGGAGTTTTTTGGCATGGTGAACTGCCTGAAAGCCGGCATCGCCTTTGCCGATACGATCACAACGGTGAGTCCGCGTTACGCGCGCGAGATCATGACGGAAGCTTACGGCTGCGGATTGGATGGCCTTTTGCGCAAACGTCACGAACGCCTTTTCGGGATTCTCAACGGCGTTGATTACAGCGATTGGAACACGACCGAAAACCCGCACCTATTCAAATCCTTTTCCGTGACGCGAATGGCAGGGAAAAAGATCAACAAACGCGAGTTGCAAAAGTCCGTCGGCTTGCCGGTGCTCGATGATGCGCCGCTCTTCGGCACGATCACCCGTCTCGCGGAACAAAAGGGCGTGGATATCCAACTTGGGGCGCTGGCTGAAATGCTGACCTCAAACCTTCAATTCGTGTTACTCGGGAGTGGCTCGCCGGATTTTGAAAAAGGTTATCAAACCCTCGCGCGCCGTTTTCCCGGCAAGGTCGCCGTGCGCATCGGTTACGATGAGAAGCTGGCGCATCGGATTGAAGCTGCGTGCGACTTTTACCTGATGCCGTCACAATTTGAGCCCTGCGGCCTGAACCAGATGTACAGCTTGCGCTATGGTGCGGTTCCGATCGTTCGCGCGACCGGCGGCCTGGATGACAGCGTCATTGATTACACGCAGGACACCAAGCATGCCAACGGCATCAAGTTCCACGAATATTCCAATCAGGCGCTGGCCAAGGCCATCCGCAAAGCCTTGGCAATTTATGCCCAGCCGGAACTGTTTCGCCACTATCAAAGAAATGCGATGAAGGCCGATTTCTCCTGGGAACAAACCCTCGGTGAATACATGCGAGTTTACGAAGTTGCGGAAAACTGCCGCATCCAGCGGGTTTAATAAGCCGCTTCATCCATTTCATCTTTTTTAGTGTTGTACCCGGTCCGCTGACTGACGTAAGCCATTTGCGCGTCGCCGTCGCCCGGCATAAAAAATAGTTGAATCCAAAATGCCCGTTCAACGCATCTCATTTAGTGAACAGAATGAATACCTAAATCAATCACTATGAAAATCATCTCAACCAAAATACTGGCGGCATTGTTTCTTTTCGCGCTGGCAGTCGTGCCATTGCGAGCTCAGACCAATACCGGAATTGAAAAGGACACCAATCACGCTTCCGCCATGACCAATGCTCCGGCAACAGGCGACACGGCTCCGCCCGTCCGGATTGATGCCAGTGGCATTCATGTTGGCGGTCAGAGTCCGGTGGATATCGGAACCGGCAGCTTTGGCGAGACAGTAACGGGCATCGTGGCCATCATCGCCGGCTGTAGCATTCCCATCGCGATCGTCGCCGTGGTCGGCTTGGGTTTTTATTTCCGTCTGCGTCGTAATAAGATGTTGCACGAAACGTTGCGCGCGATGATTGATAAGGGCGTGCCAATTCCACCTGAATTACTTAGCAAATCAATATATAGCCAGGGCCGGCGGCCACGCAATGATCGGCGCACGGGTTTGATTTTAATCGGTTTGGGGAGTGGCCTGGCCATATTTACCAGTCATCGAGTGGGATTCATCATCTTGTTTATGGGCGCGGCATTTTTGCTGGTTTCACTTTTGGAAAAGAAGAATAAAAACGACGATCAACCGCCCCAACCATAATCGTGTCCTTCACCGACACCGATCTTATCGCCCGCGTGCTGGCGCGCGAAGATCACCACGCTTTTGCGGAGCTGGTGCGGCGTCATCAATCGCCCATGCGCGCCTTTCTGGCGCGCATGACGCGTGGGGACACGCATTTGGCGGATGACCTGGCGCAGGAAACGTTTTTAAAAGCGTGGCAAAAACTGCACACCTTTCGCGGTAACGCAAAATTTTCGACGTGGCTCTTCGGCATCGCGTTCAATGAATTCCGCGGTGCGGCACGTCAACGAAAGGAATTGTCCCTGGAAGAGATCGAAGAATTGCCGCCGGAATCGGCGCAGTTGCCCGCAACTTCAAACAGTAATTTGCGCCTGGATTTGACGGAAGCATTAAAAGCGTTAAGTTCAGAGGAACGGGCGGCTATTTTGCTTTGCTGCCAGAACGGATTGTCGCACGGTGAAGCGGCAGAAATTTTGGATTGCCCGCTCGGTACGGTTAAAACCAATATTTTGCGCGGCCGGGAAAAATTGAAACAGAGGTTGTCATTATGAATTCGCCCGAAGAAAATGATCCGCTCGACACGCTGTTGCGTGAGCAAAACAGTTATATCGAAGATGGTGGCTTCACTTCGCGCGTGGTTAAATCCCTGCCGCGCCGCCGTCGCGTGCTGCT
>DASYEY010000293.1:0-3104 GCA_036498725.1 Verrucomicrobiia bacterium
TTTCCATCCGGCGAGACGTTGAAATGCACGCCCCATTCATCACGTTGCAGGTGATACCACGTCCGGCTGCCGTCCTTGACATCGTAGCCCGCCACCCAGAAATCTTCGCCGCGCGGAGTTTGCAGGTCATACCAGATCGTCCGGCCGTCGGCGCTCCAGAATTCGTGACCGGCAATCTCCATCGCCATCGTGCGCCGGTGAACGAGCTTCAACTCCGTGCCGTCCGTGCGGATGGTCCAGATACGATCCACCTTGTGCCACGGGCCTTCGTGGCAAAACATGAGCAGGTTTGGGTCGGTCGGTGAAAATTGCAGATGGTTCAGCCAGTCGTTGCAACGGTTGACCCGCTTCGTCTCGCCCGTCGCGAGATTGTAGAAGAACAGTTCCATGGGATAATGTTGGGCGAAGCGTTCCTCCATCATCGTGCCCTTTTTGCCACGGTAAGCATCAGCCGTGGCAATGTTGTTGCGCTGATTGGGCCCGCCACCAAAAAATTCGTTCGTGCTCCAATCACTACATTCGGTGAACGTGCCGCCGAGCAGGGTTTCGTCGGCATTGACCGTCGAAACCTGCTGACCGCGTGCGAGCTTGAGGATATTGCGGGTGATTTTCGTATTCGGATCAATCGCGCAAACCCATTGGTTCGTTTCACCGTCCACGACCTTGCGGGCAACAAAATAAATCTGCCCGGTCTTGCGTCCGACCATGATGACATGCACGCGGCCTTCGATGATTTTTCCCACGGCGTGCGTGGCCAGATCCACCATCGCGATGCCGTCGGGCGTGGTGATGACCATGCGTTTCCCGTCCGGCGTGAACGGATTCAAGTTGAAGTAAAGGCTCTCGCTGCCCGGTTCAGTCGAAAGCTGAATGATGCGATGGCCGGTGTCGGGATCAATCCAATCCTTCGCTGGCTGGCTATATGCGCCAAATGGGCAGAAGGCAATCAGCGGCAGAACAAATCCGATCAGGGATTGAAATAACACGAGTGAAGGTCGGCTTGGCAACATAATTGGATTCCTTGTTTTCGCATAAGACAGCAGGTTGGGCAATCCACACAACTGGCGATGCCTTAAATAAATTAAAAAAGTTTGTCCGGTCTGGCGTTTGGCGGGCATAAGTAGGTGAATGCAGACACCGGACGACATGAGCTTGGTGCGGGAATTCGCCGGGCAACAGAACGAGGCCGCCTTTGAAGCCCTCGTCACGCGGCATGTGAATCTTGTCTATTCCGCCGCGTTGCGGCAGGTGGGCGACGCGCACACCGCCGAGGAAGTCACGCAGGCCGTGTTTATCATCCTCGCCCGCAAGGCCGGGAGTTTGCGGCGCGAGACCTTTCTCACCGGCTGGCTGTTCAAGACCACCCGCTATGCCGCCACCGCCGAACGCCGCGCCCGCATCCGCCGGCTGCATCGCGAAACCCAAGCCTACATGGACACCTCCCAGATCACCGAAGCAGAGGCGTGGCCGCAGATCGCCCCGCTGTTGGATGAAGCGCTCGCCAACTTGGGCGAAACCGACCGCCGCGCCGTGCTGCTGCGCTATTTCGAGCGCAAAACGCTGGCCGAAGTGGGCGTCACGCTGGGCGTGAACGAGGACGCCGCCCGCAAACGTGTGACGCGCGGACTGGAGAAACTGCGTAAGCTGTTTGGCAAACGCGGCGTGACGTTGACCGCCACCGTGATTGCCAGCGTGGTGGGCGCCAACTCAACGCAGGCTGCACCACCGGCGCTGGCAAAATCTGTGACCGTTCTGGCTGTGGCTAAAGGCGCGGCGGCCAGCGGTTCAACTTTAACCCTCATCAAAGGAGCATTGAAACTTATGGCATGGACAAAAATGAAAACGGCAGTCGTCGCTGGCGCAGTTGTGTTGCTCGCCACCGGAACTACAACACTCATAGTCAGAGAATATCAAGAGCACAGAACCTATCCGTGGGAAGAAGTATCAGAGATTACTCCCGCCAATATATCCGCTATACTCGAAACCAATCCACCACAAGTCTTGATCAAACCGGCGAAACCCCGCGATTGGGGTCCCGGTGGTTCGATATATGGTTCTGATGACTGGATGGCAGTCGGCCTTTGGCACACAGCAGGCAGTATCGTGGATGACGCCTACTTCGCTGATCCATTACGAACCGTTTTTTTAACCAAAGTTCCTGATGGCAAATTCGATTACATTGCCAATTTGCCCCACGATTCGGCAAAAGCTTTGCGGGAAGAAATAAAAAGGAAGTTTGGCTTGATGGGAAAAAAAGAAATGCGGGAAACCGACGTTCTCGTGCTCAAATTGACAAATCCGGAGGTTCAAGGATTAAAGCCCGCAAACAGTTTGAAGCCCAGCATGAATATCACAGCCAAGGGAATGACGAGCAGGCACAGCGGGCGTGCCGTCGACGGCACATTCACTGAAACTTGGTTTGACGCGACACTCCAAAAAAGTCTGCAAGGATGGATTGAAAGACAATTTCAGCTTCCCATCATTGTTGAAACTGGCCTCACAAATCGGTTTGATTTCGCTTTTACATATCCGCTATTTCCCGACAACGACAAGGAGAAGCACAAGCAAATTGCAAAAGAGGCTTTACTGAACCAACTTGGTCTTGAACTCGTGCCCAGCCGCGAGCCTGTAGAAATGCTCGTCGTCGAAAAGGTAAAATAGCATTGCCTCGTCCCCGCGCGTTCCACCCGCCTTTCCAAAGCGCCAGAGGACTGGCGCACTCCAGGACGCTTCGCGCAGTTCGGGAGCCATCGGCTAACGCGCCAGCGTCATGGAGTGCGGCGACCCTCCGCCGCTTTTTCCACGAGTGCCATCAAACCTCGCACCTTCCCGCAAATCCATCGAAATACTCGCCATCACCAAGATGATCTTTTCGCTCTGCCCCGTGCGTTCCACCCGCCATTCCCAAAGCGCCAGAGGACTGGCGCACTCCAAGACGCTTCGCGCGGTTCGGGAGCCTTCGGACAACGCGGCAGCGTCTTGGAGTGCGGCGGCCCTCCACCGCTTTTTGCCGACACGTTCAACTTCAGGCTTCACTTGCCATGTCGCCAAAGGCATTTTTCCGTCATGCCGGAACCCAAGACACCTTGGCCGCACGCCCCCAC
>DASYEY010000294.1:0-4046 GCA_036498725.1 Verrucomicrobiia bacterium
CGGGTCTGCGCCAATCGCATAACGCACAGCATTACGCCCTTGGTTTTCCACGCGTGGCTCAGGACCTGGTATTGTTCACATTGAGCGCGCTGATGCTTTCTTCCATGCATGCCGTGCAGGTGACGCATATGCATCATCATCGTCATTGCCTCGATGATGAAGACGCGGAAGGAGCAACGGCCCGGTTGCCGTGGTGGCGGGCGTTGCTGGTCGGGCCGCTATTTCCCATCCGCTTGCACGTCGCGGCCTGGAAACAGGCCAAGCCCAATAAGCGTAAATGGATCGCAGCCGAATTGCTGGCCATCCTTGTCATTATTATTAGCGGTTTGTTCTGGGTGGATTCGCTGGCCTGGCATTGGCATTTGAGCGTGATGCTGGTGGGCGAATGTTTCACGGGCTTTTTCGCAGTCTGGACGGTGCATCACGATTGCGGGCCGGATGAAGTTGGCCGGACACAACGTGGACGCTGGTTGACGTGGTTATCGTATTCGATGTTTTTCCACGCAGAGCATCATCTATTTCCCGCAGTGCCAACGTGTCATTTATCCATTTTGGCCCAACGACTCGATGTGGCGACGTCGAAATTTGCGCGCCAACAAGTGATTGAAACGAAATCAAACCTGCCGACAGCCAAGCGGCGGCTGCCGAGCAATCTCGAATTACCATGAACGCAGCCGTGTTCCCTCCAGGTTCAATAAAATTCGACAGCGCGTTCCTTATGCGCGACCTTGCCCATGAATGGCAGGCGCGCGGTCAACTGGCAGTTGTGGAAACAAAAACGTCATGAAAAAACGGATCATTCTGGCCGGTGGGGCCGGGTTTCTTGGCCACGCATTGGCCGAAACATTTTTGCAGCAGGGTTGTGAAGTCATTGTGCTAACCCGTTCGCCACGGGCGCGCCGTGACAAAGTGAAGGAAGTTTTTTGGGACGCAAAATCTCTGGGCGAATGGACGCAGTTCATTGACGGCGCTGCGGTTGTTATCAACCTTACGGGCAAATCAGTGGACTGTCGTTACACCCCAGCCAATCGTCAAGCCATCATCGCTTCGCGGGTGGATTCGACGCGGGTCCTGGGCGAAGCCATCGCCCAAAGCCAGCAACCGCCACGGGTCTGGCTCAATTCCAGTTCGGCAACGATTTACAAACATACGTTCACCACGCCCATGGATGAAGCGGGTGCGACCGGCGCCACTCCGGGAGTAAATGATGCTTTCTCGATTGAAGTGATTGAACAATGGGAACGCGCATTGAATGAAGCCCGGACGCCGCACACACGCAAAGTTGCGTTGCGCATCACGCTGGTTTTTGGCCGGGCAGGGGGCGTGTATCCGGTTTTGCGCCGGTTGGCGCGCTTCCGTTTGGGCGGCACCCTGGGCAGTGGCAAGCAATTCGTTTCGTGGATTCATCTCGAAGATTTTTGCCGGGCGGTGGAATGGATCATCGCCCGGGATGACTTAAGTGGAGCAATTAACATGGCAGCACCGCAGCCGTTGCCCAATCGCGATACGATGCGGCAGATCCGGGAAAGTTGCGGCGTGCCTTTCGGTTTGCCCGCAACGGAATGGATGCTGGAAATCGGCGCCTTTGTGATTCGCACCGAAACCGAGTTGCTGCTAAAAAGCCGTTACGTTGTGCCGGGAAAATTGGCGGCGTCCGGTTTTGGATTCAAATTTCCTGAACTGCGCGGAGCCTTGGAAAATTTGTCCGCGACGTAACCTTGATTGGTAGGGCATAGCTGCGGCTTTACCCATTATAGAGACGGCGATGGCCAAGTCTGGAAAAATGAACAACCACACCATCGTTTCATAATCAGGTGGAGCAGCAGCTCCGCCCTACCGGTTAAGTTGTCTACTGATAAACTCTGATTGAATTCGGCAGAACCGTGTTTACCACACTTCCACAGGACCGCGGGGAACGGGAATATGCTCGCGCGTCGTCGAGGCTGGTTCGGGCTCGCGCATAAATGAGGCGACCATCGGTGCCGGCGCATAGCGCGGCAGTAGTTCACCATGCTCATCGAGGAATTGTTGCCGCCAGCGGAGATAATTTTCCAGAAGTTCATCGAATTGCGCGCGCGTGGCGACTTGCACGACTTTTTTGTTGAACTCGTGGCAGGGGCCAAAACGTTTGGAGTACCAAGGCGCCACTTTACGGAACATGCGGCAGCCAAGGTCTTCGCCGAATACCTCGATCATCAAATCCAAATGCCGGCGCAGAACGCGGATGCGTTCGGCAAAACTGGGTTCAGGCAGCAGTTCACCGGTTTGGCGTAAATGCCAGGTGCGTTTAAAAATCCACGGATCATAAAACGCACCGCGACCGATACTGACGCCGGCGCAACCGGTTTCATCGAACATTTTTTGCGCCGCGAGCGGTGAGATGACATCGCCGTTGCCGATGACGGGAATGGTCTTTACCGCTTCGACTACTTTGCGGATGCCAGCCAGATTAACAGTTCCGCCGAAACCCTGTTCGCGCGTGCGGCCATGAACAAAAATAGCCGCAACCCCGGCCGCTTCCAGGGCGCGGGCGAGGTCGGGGGCGGTCAAATTATCGTCGTCCCAACCCAGGCGCATCTTGGCCGTGACGGGAATTTTCACGGCGTCAACCATGCCCCGGACCAATGTCGCCGTTTTGTCCAATTCGGTCATCATCGCGGAGCCGCCGCCGATCTTGACGACTTTTTTTACCGGACACCCCATGTTAATGTCCACGGAAACGGCACCACGCGCCTCGACGATAAGCGCGGCCTCGCGCATTTCCTCCGGCACGCTGCCGAAGAGTTGCACGGCGAGCGGCGAATCGGCGGGCGCGGTTTCGACGAGCTTCAGCGCCTTGGGATTTTTTTCGATGAGCGAGCGGGCGTTGACCAGATCGGTGGTGCAGAGCCCGACGCCGCCGACCTCACGCACGACGAGACGGAAGGGCAGGTTGGTATAACCCGCCAACGGCGAAAGAAACAGATTGGATTCAAGATTTAACGGGCCAAAACGCATCCCAGACAGTGTAATGAAATTCGTTCATTGCGGAAGCCTCAACCCCATGATAGTTTGGGGTAATTAAAATGTCTGACGAAAATAATAAAAAGGGGATTGACCCCCAAAAAGTTCCCCCAGGGGGCATGAAACTTACTCCCATGACCATGCTGGCGTGGGCGGCAATCATCACGGCGGTGGTCGCGTGTTTCATGGTTAAGAACCGCTATGCGACTCCGGAAAATGAAATCCAGCAGTCAGAGTTTCTGCAAAAATTTGGTTCCAATCAGATTGCCAACGCGACAATTTATTTGAATCAGCAGTCATTGCCTTTGACCGAAATCACCGGCAACTATTATGGCGTGGACAAGGAAAGCAAGCCGACGGCGGATAAAATTCCCTTTGTGGTTCACAATGCCTGGCTCACTTCCGAGATGGTTAACAACCTGACGACTTCAAGCAAGATCAAGGTCAGCGCCCCGCCAAATGCGCAGTTGTGGAGCGTTCTTTTAGGCATCGCGCCGTTCATCGTTCTCGGTGTCTTATTTTGGTTTTTCTTCATTCGGCAGATCAAACTTGCTGGCAAAGGCGCCTTGAGCTTTGGCAAAAGCAAGGCCCGGATGCTGGCCAAAGACCGTAATAAAACGACCTTCAAAGATGTTGCCGGCGTGGACGAAGCCATCGAAGAAGTCTCCGAATTGGTTGAGTTCTTGAAAGATCCGAAAAAATTTCAACGTCTCGGTGGCCGCATCCCGAAAGGCGTACTGATGATCGGTTCGCCGGGTACGGGTAAAACCCTTCTGGCGAAGGCCATTGCCGGTGAAGCCGATGCCAGTTTCTTCAGCATCAGCGGTTCGGATTTCGTCGAAATGTTTGTTGGCGTGGGTGCCAGCCGGGTGCGCGACATGTTTGAACAGGCGCGCAAGGCGACGCCTTGCTTGATTTTCATTGATGAAATTGACGCGGTCGGCCGTTCACGCGGTCACGGTCTCGGCGGCAGCAATGACGAACGGGAACAGACGTTGAACGCGTTGCTCGTCGAAATGGACGGGTTCGATACGCAGGAAGGC
>DASYEY010000295.1:0-5711 GCA_036498725.1 Verrucomicrobiia bacterium
CGAACTTACACTTACCGCCAGCATCGGCGTCATCATGGAAGGCATCAATTACCGCGGTTTGATGGACAAGGTCGGCATCGCCCCGGTCGTCTATAAAAGCGGTAAATTCAAGGATATGTTGAGCCCATTCCGGGCGACGAACGAAATTCCCGTTGAAGAACATGCGATGGTGCAAGCGCTCATCACCGAGACTTACGAAAAATTCAAAGGCGTCGTTGCTGACGGTCGGGCCGCCGCGCATGACTTGAACAAAAAAGAAGGCCGCGCGCTCGCGGATGATTGGACGGACTACGCTGACGGCCGGGTCGTTTCCGGCAAACAAGCCCGCGACCTCGGCCTCGTGGACGAGTTGGGCGATTTTGACGCCGCCGTTGATCGTGCGGAAAAAATCGTCGGCATCCACACTGCAAACCTGGTCGAATACCAGGAACGCTACGACATCTCGAATTTCCTTTCGATGTTCGGTCAAAGCAGCCAGGCCAAGGACATCAAACTTGATCTTGGAGTTAATCTGCCCAAGTTGCAGGCTGGCCTGCCCTACTTCCTTTATCAGCCCTGAAATGAAAAACGTCACCATCATCACGCATCCGCTCGTTCAACATAACCTCGCCCGCCTGCGGGACCAGCGGACGGAACCGCAGGAATTTCGCCGTTTGCTCGGTGAGATCGCCGCGTTGATGACCTACGAGGCAACGCGTTCCTTTGACGTCAAAAAGATTTCCGTGCGCACACCCTTGGCGTCCACCGTCGGCCAGCAATTGCAACGCGAAGTCGTGCTCGTGCCGGTCCTGCGCGCTGGATTAGGCATGCTCGACGCCATTCTGCAACTCATCCCGCACGCCCACGTCGGCTTCATCGGTTTGAAGCGCGAAGAAACCACGTTGCGCGCGATGTTCTACCATAAAAGCCTGCCGAAAAATCTCGGCCGCTTTGAAATTTTGCTGATTGATCCCATGCTCGCGACCGGCGGCAGCACCGTGGCCGCATTGGATCTGTTGCTCGAACAAGGCGCGAAACATATCCGCGTCGTGAATCTTGTTGCCGCGCCTGAAGGTATTAAAACCGTGCGCGAGAGTCATCCGCGCATCCCGATCTTCACCGCCGCCGTGGACACGAAGCTGAACGAAAAAGGCTACATCATTCCCGGTCTCGGCGATGCGGGCGATCGTTTGTTTGGGACTTAGAAGAGCCTGCCTGAAAAGAGGGCTGCCATTAAATCGTCCTCATGCTCATCGTCATCCTCGTCCTCGTCCTCGTCTGATTGAAAGAATTCGAGGACGAGGATGAAGGCGTCAGCCGCCTCACTTCTTCCACGCGCGGTGCAGATTGCCAAATTGAAATTCAATGGACGGCAGCAGGATCGGTTTCAAGAACATCGCCCCCACGATGCCGATGACCGTGGACGTCAGCACATCGGAAAGATGATGGCATTGTAACGCGATCCGCGACCAAGCTACCGCCAGTGCGTAAACCGTCACCACCGCACCCCAACCGCGATGCACCAGCCAGATGGCCGTCGCGAGACCAACCGCCGTAACGGTGTGGCCGGAGGGAAAGGAACTGTAGATAAATTTGCCGATGATCCAGTGGCCGTCATGCCAGACGCCGTAAAATCCCTGGGGCACGGGTGCCAGTGGACGGGTGCGCCCCGCCAATCCCCGCAAGATTACAACCAGAATTCCCAGCAGCATCGAAGTGGTGCCGGCATAGAAAATATGCGCTGCCGCGCGCGAACGATTGCCCGCCAAACACAGGAACGACAGCACCAGTCCGGCGACGATGATCACCCAGCCTTCGCCCAGTTTGGAACACCACCACGCAATCTTGTTCCACGCCGGATTTTTCGTCACGTCCAGCGCCGCATCCACGCGACTGTCTAACGGCCATAAAAGTGCGACCACCACGGCTCCCGCCACCAGCCACGCGAGAATTTTTCCGCGCGGCGCGGGCGTCGAGGTTTCAAAATAAGCCATGCCGGCGAATGTAGGCATTGTGACGACAAAAAAAAATCCAAATCGTTGAAAGTCTCAGCTTCGTTTTAACCACCGAGAAAGATGAAAACAAACATTTAACATTCACCGTTTAACGCCGAACATCGAAAGCGGCGAGCGAGCGCACTTGAACGAGCTTGGCAGAAAGTTTTTTTTTGACAGAATTTACCAAATTAACCGAATTAAAACGAAGCCGGCAGCATCCGGTAAATCCGGCCGGGAATTTGAAATAATTAACCCGGCAAAATGTGTCCCAACGGGACAACCGGAGATTAGAGCGTTTCAAATAATACTGTAGCCATGCGGTTAAAGGGCAAGCGCGGCGGTCTTTCTCCACCATTTCAAGTTTCATTAATCTTATCTCCCTGGTGGAAGAAGGCCAAGGGGAGCCCGCATACCAGAAAAAGGCTTCGAGAAAGCACCTTCAACCTCAAGCACCCGACTTTTGCAGATATTTGGCCACGGCTTCCGTGCGTGAATGCACGTGCAATTTATCGTAGATGCTTCGCAAATGGCTTCTGACCGTATCAAAACCCATGTTCAAGGCGTCGGCGATTTCCTTGTAGCGATAACCTTTGGCCAGCAATTCGATCACGTCCTGTTCCCGTTTGGAAAGATTTTCCAGTTCCGGGGCCGATACTTTGACTTTCCGAAAATGGTCCACCATCATGCGGGCGATCCGGCCGGACATGGGGGACGCCCCGCTGTAAATCTCCTGAATGGCCTCCAAAATCTTGACCGGCGGGGTGCGCTTGACGAGATAGCCGCTGGCGCCGGCCAAAATGGAATTAAACACCAGCTCGCTGTCTTCATACATCGTCAACATCAGGATTTGCACCTGCGGCAGCAGCGATTTTATTTTTCGGGCGCATTCAATGCCCGACATCTGCGGCAGATTGATGTCGGTCAACACCACGTCGGGCGGGTTGTTCGTGATTTCCCGCAAAGCTTCTTCGGCTGAATAATACGTACCGACACACCGGGTGGTCTCATTGTTGTTGAGCAGAAAAGTCATGCCTTCACAAATCTCCCGGTCATCTTCGATAATGGACACTTTAATGCGCATGCTCAAATCGTGGCGTATAAAACGAACGATAGGGTCTGGCCCGTCAGGGAGGCAATATAAATTCCGCCCGGCTCATTTGGGCGATCCGGTTCAGATCAATCGTCAGCTTCACTTCCGTGCCTTTGCCCGGCTGGC
The DNA here is from genome assembly GCA_036498725.1 of Verrucomicrobiia bacterium. Lineage (GTDB taxonomy): Bacteria > Verrucomicrobiota > Verrucomicrobiia > Limisphaerales > UBA11358 > UBA11358. Next base: position 3,193 of record DASYEY010000295.1, read on the forward strand.
TGCTCACCGCAAAATCACCACCAACCTCTTCCAGGCGCTTTTTCATGTTCGACAATCCGTTGCGCAAGGCAGACCGGGAATCGGCCACAAAACCGCGACCGTTGTCCTGGATGGAAATTTGGAAAAAGGAGGTTTCCAATTTGAAACGGACCCAGACTTCCCCGGCGCTGGCGTGGCGGACCACATTATTCAACGCCTCTTTCACCACCAAAAACAAATTGTGGCGGATTTCAGCCGAGAGGAGCAAATCCGGCATTTCGGGCGGCAAATCCACCCGGCAAAGGGTCTGGGTCAGTTGAAAGAGTTCCTGCGCCTGCACCGCGATGTAGTCGCAAAACTTGACGAGGGAATCATTCTTTGGATTCACCGCCCAGACAATCTCATCCAGCGTTCGGCCCAGTTCAAAGGCGGTCTCGCAGATTTTTTTTGCGTGCGCCGCCGTCTTGTTCGAGTCACCGGCGTTTTGCCGGGTCAATTCGCCCAATAATCCGACGCGGGTGACACTCATCCCCAGCTGGTCATGCATGTCCTTGGCGATGCGCGCCCGTTCTTTTTCCAAAAGATTTTGTTGTTGCGCCTGTTCCCGCTGGCGTACTTCCTGCGCGAGCTGTGCGACTTGTTCCTGCACCTGCTGGCGCAGCAGGAAAATCCAAAGTGCCCCCCCGAAAATAACCGCCAACAGGCTGCCGGCCACCATCAAGGCGCGCCGCAAGGTCCACCAGGGCGGCCGTTCCAGCACTGTGATGTCCGCATGCGAATTGAGCAACAATTCGAATGAGGTCACGCCCTGCCCAGTCGCTGTCCCGCCGCCAAGGTCGGCATAAACGCCCGTAAGTTTCAACAAACTTCCCGGCCGCAAATCGGGCAAGGCGTCAGCTGCATTATCCAGCCGCGCCACAAATTCACGATTACCCGCCTGTAATCGCAAGGTTTTTTCCTGCCAATTGCCGCCAGTGTCAATCAAACGCGCCGCAAGCGATACCAATCGCCCGTCATACTTTTTATTAAAAGGCGAGTCAGCGGACAGGCGCAGCGGCTCCGGCAGCGACGCAACCATCAGACGGCGCAAAACTGCTTCGTGCAAGACCGGCAGCGATCCGCTCAGTTCCGGAAAACCCACGGCTTCCACCCAATCGCCCACCTGAAAATCATGGCTGACATTTTTGGCCAGGATGCGCATGGCGTTGGTCTCATCCAGCAGGAAAAATTCACTGCCCCGCTGATGCAACACCTGCCCGGCCACTTTGACGCGTTGCAATGAACCGGCCTGCACGTCAAACAGCAGCAATTCCGGCACCCGCTTGCGTTCCAGTTCAAATGGATTTTCCGGCGGCGGCTCATCCACAGTCAGTGACGGATTGGACAGGCGAATCACTCCCACCTGCACCTGCCGCGACGCCTCATTTCTGACCGGCACCACGCAACCCCGGATCCGCACCAAGGCATTTTGATAATGCTTTAAGGTATCCATACTAAAGGTCTCCAGCGGCAGGGTGACGCGAATTTTCCCACCGTGGGTGAACAAGGTAATGGCATTCTCACCGGGATTGATCTCCGTCACAAAACCCTGCAGCTCTACATAACGCGTATCCAAACTGCCGTTAAGCAATTGATCCAGCGTGGGATGCAACGGCGCGGGCATTGCTCCCGTGCCCAGTCGCTCAGTCCGGGTGGCAGTGATATTGGGCGCAAATTCAGCAAACGTTTTCCCTTCAATCTCCCAATAATCACCGACGCGCGGACGGGACGTGTTGGAATGGACCGGCCACCAGACGTCAATCGCTGCGGTGTCGTCTTGAATGATAAAGCCGCTGCCTCCTCCGCGCACGAGCGTGACTACGCCGCGGATTTTCACCGGGTAACCTTGTTGCGCCCGCTCGCGCGTCAATTGTTTGACTTGGAGCACCGTCGTCAGCAGCGGCAGGGCCGGTGAATTTTCCTCCGGCTGACCGGTCACCTGGCGATAAATACCTCCGCGCACCACCACATTGGTTTCGGAACGGATCAAGCGCCCGATGGCCTCCACCTCGCCGGTAAAATGAGCCGGCAATGGTTGCGAGGTCTCCAGCTCCACCCTGCCGGTGGTATCGGCCAGCTTTAACGAATGCCCGGAGGTGCCAACCGTCGCGGTGCCGCGCACATGAATGATGATCTCGCCCGACAGCGACGTGATTTTTGCCGTCGCCACGCCAATTGATTCCAGAGGATAACGACTCCACTGCGCCACCGGGATTTTAAGCAACTCCACCTGTTTCATTCCGGGTGTATATAAATTGGCGGCGATGCTTTGCCCGTCGGAAATCAAACCGCTTTGGCAAAAGCCCTGCACTTTCACGCGGCTGCCCAGCAGCAATAACGACGAACCGTCGGTCTCATCCGCGATCTCAACATTCATCGGCCCGTAATCAGAATTGAGTTCCAGATACAACGCGCCATCCTGCTCATAGGCGAAGTCCACCGTGCCTTCGACTTCCGCCCAGCGATGGTTTTGTTCCGGCGTCAAAAGCTGGCGCGGAACG
>DASYEY010000296.1:0-1965 GCA_036498725.1 Verrucomicrobiia bacterium
CCTATCGCATGCAAACCAGCGTGCCGGACGTGATGGACCTTTCCGGCGAAAAACCCGAAACCTTTGACCTCTATGGGCCGGATTCGCGCAAGCCGGGAACTTTTGCCGCCAACTGCCTGCTCGCGCGCCGCCTCGCCGAAAAGGGCGTAAAATTCATCCAGCTTTATCATCAAGGTTGGGATCAGCACGGCACGTTGCCCAAAGACATCCAGGTGCAATGCCGCGAAACCGACCAGGCCAGCGCCGCGCTCGTCACTGACCTCAAACAACGAGGCCTGCTTGATGATACGCTCGTCGTCTGGGGTGGTGAATTTGGTCGCACTGCTTATTCCCAGGGCAAGCTCACCGCCACCGATTATGGCCGCGATCATCATCCGCGCTGTTTCAGTGTCTGGATGGCTGGCGGCGGCTCCAAGCCCGGACTGGTCCATGGCGAGACGGACGATTTCAGCTATAACATCGTGAAGGACGGCGTCCACGTTCACGATTTCCACGCCACCATGTTGAAGCTGCTCGGCGTGGATCACGAAAAGCTGAATTATTTTTTCCAGGGCCGCCGTTTCCGCCTGACCGATGTCTTCGGCAAAGTGATCGACCCGTTGATCGCCTGATTTAAAAATGAAAAGAACCTTGTTCGGCAGTTGGCCCACCGCCCTCGCCCTCGCCGCCTGCCTCATTTCCACCATCTCAGCCCGCGCTGGCATGGCCGGGATTGGCGTCAAACTGGACATTGCCGATCCCGGCGCAAAAATCCCGATGGATTTCGTCGGTCTGAGCTATGAAATGCAGCGCGTTCTCGCTGATACAAACGGCTGGCATTATTTCAGCGCGGACAATAATCCGCTCATCGCCACCTTCAAGACCCTCGGCATCAAAAATCTCCGCGTCGGTGGCAATACCGCCGACCGCCCCACCCTGCCGACACCGACCGGGTCTGATGTGGATCATCTGTTCGCCTTCGCCAAAAAGGCGGACGTCAAAGTCATCTACACCCTGCGGCTCAATCATGGCAGCCTTGATGGCGCGGTGACCATGGCCAAATACATCACCCGGCACTATTCAAAACAGCTCGACTGCTTTGCCATCGGCAACGAACCAAACGTCTTCTCCACGAACTATCAGGTCTATCTCGCCGAGTGGCAGCGTTATGCCGCCGCGCTGACCGCTCCTTCGAATTGTCCGGGCGCAAAATTCTGCGGCCCGAGTGTTTCACCCGGCCACGAGACCTGGTCGCGCAGTTTCGCCGGCGAACCCGGCAATCGCGGCCTGCTCGCCTTCATTTCCCAGCACGATTACCCCGGTGGCGATGCGCGCAGCGTCAAGGATCCCGCCCTCGCCCGCGACAAGATCCTCTCGCCCGCCATGACCGCGCACTACGAAAAATTCGCCGCCAATTTCGTGCCCGGCGTGATCTCCAACGGCCTGGCCTACCGGTTTGAGGAAGCGAACAGCTTCTACGATGGCGGCGCGTCCAACGTGAGTGACACCTTCACCTCTGCACTGTGGGCGCTGAATTATCAATGGTGGTGGGCGGAGCATGGCATGATCGGCATCAATTTTCACACTGGCGATAAAGTGGCCGCGCGCGATGAAAACAAACCCTGCCGTTATGCCTCTTTCTGGACCGTCACGAACGGTTACAATGTGCATCCCATTGCGTATGCGGAAAAAATGTTTTCCCTGGGCAGCCGCGGACGTTTGATTCCAGTGGAAATCCTGCCGAATTCAACCAGCGCGAATCTCACTGCTTACGCCGTGCTGGGTGATGACAGAAAAATTTACATCACACTTATCAACCAAAGCCACGGCCTCAACGCGACCAATCTGGAGATTGCCCTCGGGGCGCACGTCGATGGCTACAAGAAGGGCGAAATCATCCGGCTCACTGCGCCCGAAAGTGACATATCACAAAAAAACGGAGTGACGCTCGGCGGCTCAGAAATCACCGACAACGCAAAATGGGAT
>DASYEY010000297.1:0-12733 GCA_036498725.1 Verrucomicrobiia bacterium
AATTCTGGTTCAAATTCGGTGAACAACCGCCATTCACTGCCATCTTCACCTTCTTCAAAAACCAGAGTGGCGGACGTTTTATCGGCGGCGCGCAAATTGAACTCGCTCCAATAATAAGTTTCACCGTCGATCGTCGCGCCCATGACGACGCGGCCAATGACGCGGAAATCCTTCCCGCCCAAGGTTCCGTGTTTGCCAATGCGCAGACTGGTTGGGTTTTCGTAGTTCATCGGAAAAAATGCGGAACGAACCGGCTGAGATTTCCCGTGATCCGACGGGTGTCTTCCCGGATGCCCAAGCCGGCGGCTTCATGGTCCACCACCCAGACGCCGAACACGGGATGATTGCCGTCAAATTCTGGGATGATCGCGGGCGATTGAAAAATAAACCCATCTTCACCGTAGCCACCGCCGTTTTCCTCCAGGACCACACCGTTTTCGATCCAGGAAACATTGCAGCCTTCCCGGCTCAATTTCGGTTTGCGGATAAAATTGTTTTGCAGCGGGTCAGGCGTTTCATAAGCCGGAAGCAAGTTGGGATGGCCGGGAAAAAGTTCCCAGAGAATCGGCAGCAAGCCTTTATTACTCAGCAACATTTTCCAGGCGGGCTCAATGAATTGGAGGCGGTCTTCGGCCAAATGCGTGCTAAATTCATCGCGCCACAACCATTCCCACGGATAGAGCTTGAAGCATAGTTCGATGTGCTCGTTATCCAGATCCACGAATTTTTTCTCTGCCGAGTGCCAGCCGATTTCTTCGATGAAGACTGGCTTGGTTTTCACGCCGGCTTGTTCACAGGTATCCCGCAAATACAGGACGGTCATTTCGTCTTCGGCCAATTCCTTGACGTTGCTGAAATGAATGGTTTTACCAGCCCAACGTTTCCAGGCTTCGATTAGCCGTTCATGAATCGAATTGAATTGGTCGGTTTCCGGGCGGGTGTCTTGCAACCAGAACCATTGGGCCACGGCGGCTTCAACCAGGGCGGTCGGCGTATCGGCATTATATTCCAGCAACTTCGGCGGCGTGACCCCGTCGTAGGCTAAATCAAAGCGGCCATACAGGCTGAATTCATCGCGTTCCCACGAACGTAGAATCACCGGCACGGCCGCTTCCGGGATTTCCAAACGCGACCACCATTGGTTTTTGATGACCACTTCCGCAGCATCAATGCAGAGATAATGCAATGCGTTGGCCGCCGTTTCGAGTTCATTGACTTCACCGGCAGTCAGTTCGTAGGCCGCCGATTCATCCCAGTAAGGACCCTGCTCATGCGAATGAAACGTCAGGCCGATGTGTTCCACTTTTTCCCGCCAGTCGGATCGAGGTTGGCAAATATGACGTTTCATCTCAGGAATGAAATCCCAAACCGCCCCAATGCGAACTGCCACCCCAATAATGTCCGCCGGAATAACCATAGCCACCAAAGCCGCCGCGCGAAATATCGGTGCGCGCGGCTTCCGCCAGGGTTACGGCATCAGTCGTGGGTGAAGAAATGTTGGTGATGCTGGCAAAGGGCTGGGAGTTCCACTGGCCACCGTAGTAATAGAGTTGTTTCTGCGCATCAAAATGATTGTAGGGCAGGGCATACCAATTCCGGAAGGGCGCGTGGTAGTAACCAGCGCCCGGAACATAAAAATTGTTCGTGTAGAAATTATCGGCGCTGATGGACGGCTTTCGTTCACAGCCGGTCAAGGCGATCGAGGCCAGGCTGCCCAGCAAAACCAATCGGATATTTTTGCTCCGTTTCACGTTCAGCCTAGCATGGCGGCGGCAATGATAATGCTGACGCCGATGATCACCGCCGCCGCAACGATGGCGGCGGCGATATTTTTATGCTCGATAATTTCCCGTTGCAGATCGCCGGGGGTGCATTTGTCGAAAAGCTTATAACCGATGATGGCCGCCGCGATGCCGATGCCGGCAAAGATCAGGACATTCCCGATCACCGCGAGCAAGGTTTGAGGATGCCAGCTGGGCGTGGCGGTCGGTAACGCCTCGGCCGCATACATGGCTGGAGTCAGGGTGAAGCACAGGAGTGTGAGTAGAAAAGATGGTTTCTTCATAGCTGAATCGTGTGCGATGAGATTGTCCCGCTCATCAAAAAGTTTCAATGAGAAACCGGAACAAAAATTGGAATCACCCTCAAAAAAATCAGGCGGTCACGAACAAACAAGATTGCCAATAGCCCGTGGCTAGTTGACAGTTTGCGCGCGTTAAAATGGATAGCATCGAAACCATCATCTGTTTGATCCTGCTGCTCATGGGGGTGCCGGACTTGTGCCGCAAGTTCGGGCGTCCGGCTCTGGCCAATGCCTTCTTTGTTGTTTTTGGCCTGCTGTTCGGGCCGCTCGTGGAGCCGGATGTCCGCACAATGGTCGAACAAGTGGGCGAAGTCGGATTTTTGCTGGTGCTGTTCGAGGTCGGATTGGAGATTGACCTGCCGAAATTTAGCGATTTTTTGACCCCGTTGCGCTTTGCCTTCATGTGGTCACTGGTGAATTACATTGTGGTGCTCGCCTTGGCGGATGCGGCGGGATTGAATCTGTCCCAAGGTATTCTGGCGGCGGCAGCTTTGAGCAGTTGTTCGCTCAGCATGTCGTACTTCGGTTGGAAACATTATCCGGGGCTTGACGCCGGGCCGCGTGATTTTATTTTGCAAACGATGATCGCCCTGGAAGTGATCGCCATGGTGATCTTGAGTGTCGGCGATGTCGTGGCCGCGCACGGTTTTGGCTGGTCGGTCTTCCTCAAACTTGGTGGCATCGCGATTACCATCTATCTCACCGGCCGTTTTGCCACCCACGTCGTCAAATTGTTTCAGTGGATCATTGAAAGGACAACTCATTGGCGCGTGCATTTTTTGGTGCTACTGGTGTTGATTATCAGCGCCATCGGCAAACATCTCGGACTCTCCGCTGCGAAAACGGCGTTTTTCCTGGGTTTGTTCATGAGCCGTGCAGAATTTCAGGGCCAGAGCGTGGAAGAATATATCGCCCCGATCAGCCGGCGTTTTTTGATCCCCATCTTTTTCGTGTCGCTGGGTTTTTTGATTGATGTGCATATGCTCTTTTCCTACATCGCCCTGCTGGCGTTGCTGGGCGCGATTCTGCTGATCGGCTTCCGGGAAATGATCCATCGTCGCTGGTTTAAAACCGGAGGTGATACGCAAGCCTATTTGCTGCTTTGTCCCAATCTGACCATGGCCGCCCTCGCCGTAAAAACTCTGGTGGACACTAAAAATCTGACGGCGGCGAGCTGGGTCATCCTAAGCGGCCTCTTCTTATCGGTAATCTCGCTGATGTTATTGCCCCGGGAGACGGAAGCAGATAACAAATCGCCGGTGACACAAAACGAAGCTCAGCCAGGCTGAAGTTGAAAATTTATTCCGCCAGTGGTGAAAACTGGTTTGTCTCCGGGTCGTAGGCAAATAATTCCGCCGTGGCGATCTTGAAGAACCAGCCATGCAAGCGCAGCGTTCCATCGGCCAGGCGTTCCTGCACACAGGGGTAGCTATGCAGGTTATCCAGGCCGAACAGGACGTTTTCCTCGGCGGCGGCGGTTTCCTGTTCTTCGCATTCGCGCAGGTGGGGGTAATTTTTTTTCAGCGTCTCCAAAGCCGGCGCGGCGAGATTTAGCCAGTCGCGCAGGTGGGGGGTGGAATCGCTGACGGGCTTTTTTGCAAGCAAGGCCGCGATGGCGCCGCATTGGGAATGGCCACAAATGACGATGTCGCTGACCCGCAAGGTTTCCACGGCAAACTCAATGGCGGCCGCCGTGGAATTGGTGTCGCCCATGGCGCTGGCGGGGGGGACAATATTGCCGACATTTTTGACGACGAACAGGTCGCCCGGCTTGCTCTGCGTGATGAGTTCTGCGAGCACCCGCGAATCCGAGCAGGTGATGAACAGGGTGTGAGGATTCTGCCCCTCCTGCGACAGCTTGCGAAAAAGCTTCCGATAATTCCCGAACTCGTCGTGACGGAATTTATGGACACCCTCGATGAGCTGTTGCATGAAAATTTATTGCGCGAGGGTTTTGTTTTTCGCCCGTGATTCTTCAGTTAACTTGACTTTGAATTTTTTCAATTCTTCCTGCAAGTGCGCATCGCCGACGGCGAGGATTTGCGCCGCCAGGATTCCGGCATTACGTCCGCCGCCGACGGCGACCGTGGCGACTGGCACGCCGGGCGGCATTTGCACGATGGCAAGGAGCGAGTCAAACCCATCAAAAGATTTCCCCAAAATTGGCACGCCGATGACCGGCAGGATTGTGAACGCAGCCGTGACCCCGGGCAGGTGGGCGGCGCCGCCCGCGCCAGCGATAATAACTTTCAAGCCGCGTTGGGTGGCCGTGGAGACGTATTCTTCCAAGCCGTGCGGATCGCGGTGCGCAGAAATCACTTTGGCTTCGCTGGCGATGCCAAATTCAGCCAGCGCCTCGGCGGCGGCTTTCATGGTTGGCCAGTCTGAATCACTACCCATCAAGATGCCGACCAGCGGCGCGGAAGATTTTGAATTACTCATGAACCAAAATTGAGCGAAGAATTCTTCGGTTTGGCAAGCAACAAAATAAAAAATTATCGGGTATAAAACGAATTTTATAATTTACAACAGGGGATTATCTGCCAATTCCAGAACATTCTCCCAGGCGGTCATGCCGTCACTCCAATATTGCGCCTCGCGGCTGATTTCACCGTGTTGCAATTTCGCCTGGACTTGCGTCAGCGTGAACGGCCCGGTCTGTTCCTGGCCATTATGTAAAAAGATGGTCGGCGTTTCGCTGACGACGGCGACCAGTGGCCGATTGAGCGCATGATTCATCGTCAAAGCTTTTGCCCGGCTGATAGCCAGTTCAGAGAATGTTGTTTCCGCTTCTGGCGCTGCCATTTCCGGTGAACGGCCGATCCATTTTTGGCAGCCGATAAAGGCCAGCCCGGCCAACAAACCGCCGACATGCGCGCCGAAGGCTACTCCGCCATGTCGCTCGTGGGCGAACATATCCAACACGGCTCCCAAAAGATCTTTCAAAAACCAAAGGGTGATGGCAACCCAGGCCGGAATTTCAAATTCGCCGGCACGGACGACGAGGAACCAGAGAAAGTATTTGAACTCGATGTCAGCATTCGCACGCAACAGCAGATACATGCCCATGCACGAGCTGATGGCGCCGGAGGCTCCGCCCATCGGGATTTCCGAAGCGAAATGTTCCGGTGACATGGCGATATATGTAAATTCCGCAATCAAACCGCCGAGCAGATAAAAGCCCAGAAATTTCCCGCGCCCGATCAGATCTTCCACGCAGGAACCAAATAGAAATAAAAACAGCATGTTGCCGAACAAATGAAAAAATCCGGCATGAACGAACATGGAGGTCAAATACGTCCAGACATACGATTGAGCGGGAATCAACCATAGATGTGCGAAGATCCATGAATCCGAGTCGCCGCCGGTCTGGAAAAAGAAAATCAAAGAAACCAGATACACCAGCGTATTCACGCCAATCAAAGAAAGGGTGACCACTGGCCACCTTTCGGTCTGGTAATTCATTCTGACGGGCAGGGCGATAAACATGGCACTTCAGATTAATAAAATTCAAAGTGATTACGGTCCGGGAGTCAAGTTCCACCACGGAACACAATTGGGTTGGAGCCATCCGCCTAAAGGCTTCTCGGTGTGCTCTGCTCTGTGGCAAAATTCGGAGCGCCATAGGGACTTCTTACGTCATCTCCTACAAAGCTAAGCGGTTTTCGCGTGCCGCTGCCGGTAATGAATCCAAATAAATCCGCCGGTCACCAGCCCGGCTACCAAGTCCAGCCCGGTTGTATAATTCCATTGGAACGAAGTATGCAGCATGGCGTCCGGCGGGCGAACGGTAGGGCTCAAGTCCAGCGCGTGAAATAACAGGTCCACGATGATGCCCGCACTGACCACGGAAACGAACAGGATGGCGGTGATATAGAGGGCGGCTTTGGTTCCATAGTATTTCCGGTACATCAGAATCAACGGGATGATGATCAGGTCCGCATAGATAAAGGAAATCACGCCGCCGAAACTGATGCCACCCGACCACAGCAGACTGGCCAGGGGCAGGTTTCCGACGGAGCAGACAAAGGAAGCGACCGCAACCAGCGGGCCGATCAGGGCATTTTCAATCAGGCGCACCGGCGCCGGTCCTTGAGTGATGAATAAATGCCGCCACCAATCCGCCGGTACCAGCGTCATCAACAGTCCGGCGATAAAAAAACCGATGACAACTTCCTTCCACATCATGGAAACATCCATGATGAAGGCGTTCGCCACCTTCGCCCAATGGTTTGGGTGATGGTTATCGGAAGATTCATGGGCGGTCATCATGCCGGGCGAATGGCAGCCGGAGGCTTCTTCCGGACTGATATTTGCCCGCGCTGCTTCGACCAATCCTCGGGGCAGGGTTAATTTAACCAGCAGCCACATCACACCGATCAAAACCAGCGCGCCCACAATTTCGGCCAGAAGAAACGTCCAGCCCAGCAGCAACCACAGAACAAAGCCCAGTTCGAACACCAGATTGGTGGCGGCAAACATAAAGGCCAGCGTTGGCACGAGCGCCGCGCCTTTTTTAAAGATCGTTTTGGCGGTGGCCGCGGCAGCGTAGGAACAGGAGGAGCTGACGGCGCCAAAAAAAGTCGCCCGCGCCACTTCACGCCAGCTGTCTCGGCCCAATTGCCGGGTGACCTGTTCGTTGCGCCAAAACACTTGTGCACCGGCGGACAAGCTGAAGCCCAGCGTCAGCGCCCAGAAGGTTTCCCAGAGCATGACCGCCGCGTGATAGAGACTGAGCCAGAGCCAGTGCATAAAATTATTTTACAGATGACGTTTGCGCCATAGAAAGTAAATGATTGGATATAACAGCAACTCCAAAATTCCCGAGGTGATGATACCGCCGATCATCGGCGCGGCGATGCGTTTCATTACATCGGCGCCGGCTTGAGTCGTGGGCGACCACATGATCGGCAGGAGCCCGAACAAGATCACGCAGATGGTCATGATTTTGGGACGAAGACGCTGGGCCGAGCCTTCGACGACCGCGGCTTGAAGGTCTGCCAGCGAGTTCAAACGCCCGGCGGCGCGAAATTTATCCCAGGCTTGATCGAGATAAAAGAGCATGATGACACCGGTTTCCGCATCCAGTCCGGCCAACGCGATTAAACCGACCGCGACCGCGATGCTGAGATTATAATGCAACAGGTAAAGCAGCCAAAACGCGCCCGCCAATGAAAATGGCACGGCCAGCAGGACAATCAAGGTTCGCGCCACGGATTTGGTATTCAGATAGACGAGGGTGAAGATGATCAGCAACGTGAAGGGAATGACCAGCTTAAGCCGTTGCTCGGCGTGTTTGAGATTTTCAAATTGTCCGGCCCATTCGTGGTAATAACCGGGTGGAAAATGCACGAGTTTGGTGATGCGGGCGTTGGCGGCGCGCACGTAGCCGTCAATGTCCGGGCGGGTCGGATCAACGAAAACAAAGCCGACTAGCTGGCCGTTTTCTTCGCGGATGCTCGGCGGTCCGGTGTGGTAAGCGAACTCAACCAGTTCGCCGAGCGGTACCTGCGCACCGGTGGGCGTGGGCACGAGCACGCGCTTGAGTTTGTTCAGGTCGTCGCGAAAATCGCGGGCATAACGGGCGTTGATGGCATAGCGTTCACGGCCTTCGACGGTGGTGGAAATCGTTTTGCCGCCCAGGGCGGTTTCGATGACGTCATTGATATCGCCGACGGTCAAGCCATAGCGCGCTGCTGTCTGGCGATCGGGTGTGAGGTCGAGAAAATAGCCGCCCGTCGGGCGTTCCGCAAAGACGCTGCGGGTGCCGGGAAGGTCGGCCAATGCCTTTTCAATTTGTACGCTGACATCCTGGATGCCGTCGAGATCCGGCCCAAAAATTTTGAGGCCGAGTTGCGTGCGAAAACCGGTGGTAAGCATTTGGGTGCGTGTCTGGATTGGCATCCAAAAAATGTTCGCCATGCCGGGTGTTTTCAAAGTCTGATTCATCTTGGCGATGAGCTTTTCCCACGTCATGCCCGGGCGCCACTGATCGTGCGGCTTGAGCGTGACGATGGTTTCAAACATCGAAAGTGGGGCGGGATCGGTGGCGGTTTCGGCCTGGCCGGATTTACCGAAGACATGGTCCACTTCGGGAATACTTTTCAACAGCTGATCCTGGATTTGCAGGATGCGGGTCGCTTCGCCGATGGAAATGCCCGGCACGGCGGTGGGCATGAACAGGATCGAACCTTCGTTGAGCGGCGGCATGAACTCGGTGCCCAGTTTTTTTAACGGAAAAACGGTTGCGGTCATGATCCCCAATGCCAGCAGCAAAATCAGCCAGCGAAAACGCAATCCGAAGCGCACCACGGGTTGATAGACCCAGATCAAAAAGCGGTTCACGGGATTGTGCGCTTCCGGTGTGATTTTGCCGCGGATGAGCCAGGTCATCAGCACGGGGACCAATGTGATGCCGAGCAAGGCGGCGAAGGCCATGGCAAAGGTTTTGGTGAAGGCAAGCGGCTTGAATAACCGGCCTTCCTGGGCTTCCAGTGAAAAAATCGGAATGAAGCTTACGGTGATGACGAGCAGCGCGAAGAACAGCGGGCGTCCGACTTTTTTCGCGGCGGCAATGATGATTTCGTAACGTTCGGACGGGGCCGGATCGCGGGCGTGTTCCGCGTGAAAATGTTCGAGAGATTTGTGGGCGTTCTCGATCATGATGATGGCGGAATCCACCATGGCGCCGATGGCGATAGCGATGCCGCCGAGCGACATGATGTTGGAAGTCAGATGCAAGCCGAGCATCGGCAGGAACGACAGGACGATCGCCGCCGGCAAAGCGATGATGGCGACCAGCGCTGAACGGACATGCCACAGGAAAACCAGGCAGACCAAGGCAACTACGAGGCTTTCTTCGATCAATTTTCTCCGCAGCGTGGCGATGGAGTTTTTGATCAACTCGCTGCGATCGTACGTCGGAACGACGGTCACCCCCGGCGGCAGGGAACGTTCGATTTCTTTCAGTTTCTTTTTGACCCCGTCAATCACGGTCAATGCATTTTCCCCGTAACGCATCACGACGATGCCGCCGACCGTTTCGCCTTTGCCATCCAGTTCTGCCACGCCGCGCCGCAAGCCCGGACCGAGGTGGACCGTGCCGATGTCTTTCACATATACCGGCGTGCCGTTGACCACCTTGAGCGGAATGTTTTCCAGGTCGCTGATTTTTTTTATGTAGCCGCGGCCGCGGATGTAATATTCCGTCGAACCGATTTCAAACGTTTTTCCGCCCACATCGTTGTTGGAGTTGCGGATTTTGGCGGTTACATCTGCGAGCGGGATATTGTAAGCGGCCAGCTTGTTGGGATCCAAATCCACCTGATATTCCTTCACGAAGCCGCCGACGGACGCGACTTCAGCCACGCCTTTCACTGATTCCAGCGCATAACGCAAATGCCAATCCTGAAAGGAACGCAATTCGGCGAGATTGTTTGTGCCGCTTTCGTCCACGAGCGCGTATTCAAAAACCCAGCCGACGCCGGTCGCGTCCGGGCCGAGCGTCGGATTGACGCCTTCGGGTAGCGAGCCGCGCACGGAGTTGAGATATTCGAGCACCCGCGAACGCGCCCAATAAATATCCGTCCCATCTTCAAAAATCACATACACGAACGATTTACCGAACATTGTTTCGGCGCGGACGAATTTTACTTTCGGCGCGGCGATGAATTTGGTGGTGATCGGATACGTGACCTGGTCTTCCACGAGGTCGGGCGAGCGTCCCGGCCAGTCCGTGGCGATGATCACTTGCACGTCGCTTAGGTCCGGACTGGCATCCAGCGGCGTCCGGGTGAGCGCCCAAAGGCCGCCGGCAATGCCAAACACCGTCAGGATGAGGACGAGGAATGGATTGCGCGCGCTGGCTTCGATGATGCGCTCCAGCAAAAACGGTTTGGTGGCAGGCTGGTTCATGGTTGTTTGGCGGTTCACCACGATTTCAATGCGCCTTGCACTTGCGCTTCGGCGTCGATCAAAAAGTTGGCGCTGGTGACGACGCGCTCATTTTCATTCAAGCCGGACATGACTTCGTAGAAATCACCGTATTTGCGTCCCAACTGAATGAAGCGCGGCTGTAGCCGACCTTCGCCTTTATCCACAAAAACGATGTTGTGCAAGCCGGTGGGCAACACGGCTTCCGCCGGCACGGCCAATTTTTCCCCGACATCAAGATTCAAATCCACATCCACGAACATGTCCGGGCGTAATTTGAAGTCGGAATTTGCCACGTCAATGCGCACGCGGGTCGTCCGGGTTTCATTGTTGAAAAAAGGGTCCACCACGGAAATTGTTCCAGTGAATGTTTCGCCCGGATACGCTGAGGTGGTGATGGTGACGGGCAAGCCGGTTTTCAATAGCGACAATTCGTCTTGATAGAATTGCGCCCAAATCCACATGGTGGATAAATCCACCACATCCACCAAGCGGTCGCCAATCGCGACATGGCGGCCCTGATCTACGTCGAGGTCCTGCACCACGCCTTTG
Organism: Verrucomicrobiia bacterium; assembly: GCA_036498725.1. Lineage (GTDB taxonomy): Bacteria > Verrucomicrobiota > Verrucomicrobiia > Limisphaerales > UBA11358 > UBA11358. The sequence goes on from DASYEY010000297.1 coordinate 10,568, forward strand.
AAAGGCGAGAGTAGCGTGAGGGTTTCTTCCGGCAGCCGGGTTTTTTCAAGTTGCGCGATCTGTGCCTCAGTGATGTTCCAGAAGCGCAGCCGTTTTCGGGCGGAATCAACCTGTTGTTCGGCGAGCCGGATCAAATCCGGCTGTTTTTTTGCGCGGGCAAGGTCGCGTTCTTGCAACAAGTGCATGAAGTCATCTTCGGTGACCCGCAAGTCCGGGCTCAAAATGCTCATCAATGGCGCGTCTTTCTCCACCACTTCGCCGCGCGAAAAAACCGATAACTGGCTGATATAGCCTTCCACCCGCGCGATGTAGTCCCAGCGCCGGGACTTGTCATAAGCCACCGTGCCGGCCACACGGAGCGACTGGTGTAGCGGCTGTTTTTTGACCGCAGCATAGGTCACCCCGATTTGTTGCTGGCGCGTCACTGGCACGACAAATTCATCGGGCGCTTTTTCCACCGGGGCGACTTCTTCATAAACCGGTTCCATGGCCATGCCCATGCTGTCATTGGCGGGTACTGGGCTGGTCTCGCGCGGATTCATGGTGGACTGATAGAATTTTAGTTTGCGCGGGCTGGCGGTCGGCGGGGAAACTTGGTTTGTCTTGCCAGCCGCATTGGCATTGGCGGTGATCTTTTTCATCACCGGCACCAGTTCCATGCTGCAAATTGGGCAATGTCCGTCGGGATCTTGCGAATGGACGGAGGGATGCATGGTGCAGGTGTAATAATCAACGTCGGCCGGCTTGGCGGTTTTTGCCGCTGCCGGGAACGCGACGATTAGGTTGAGCCAGACGAGCGAACCGCCAAGGACCGCTAAAATTTGTAACGATTTCAAAATTATTCTTTCAGTTTGTTCCCGCTGATTGTGCGCGGCGGAAAAAATGGAAAAATTATTCACGGGCACAAAAATTCCGTGGAGAGAAATAGCCGTGCCGTCTCAAGGCACACTGCGGGCGTGGAAGGAACTGAGTCAGAGGAGCAGGGCACAGTGCTGCGTGTAAAGCGGCAATGGCACGACTGTCAGTGGGGAATTATTCGCGGAAGAAAATGAACTGGTTGCAAATGACGGCAGATTCCAAGTGGCAAGTGCCTGAATCAGCAAAGTGACTTGGTTTTCCGGACTGCCTTTTTGCGGGGGGACTTCGGACGCCGGTTGCGAATCAGAATTTTGCAACTGGCAGCAAGCCATCTGGCAACCTTTTTGGCAGCAGGCTTTCTTCATCACGGGGCAGTTGGCCGCGAGAACAGTCAGCGAGGCGGCTGGCGTGAGCAACAGCAGCAAGCTGAACAGGATGGCGGTGAATGATTTCACGGATCGTTTTTAATCTAATCCAAAATGGGCCATTGGCAACTTACTTTGTTCATTCGTCAACGCGGGCAGTCAAATGTTCAAATAAATTCAAAATTTCAAACTGCCTTCCAAACCAATGGAATACCCATTGAAGGCGCCGGACCAAAAATATCCGGCGCCAATGCCGACGGAGGCGACTTTCCAGAGCTTGCCGGCGGTGTCGAACATCACGCGCACATCGGTTTGGTAATAATGTCCGGTATTCATGGACTGCTTCAGTCCACCGAACAGATCCGTGCGACTGAAATCGCCGCCTAAATGCACCGGGCATTTGAATAAATTCCAATCGGTCAGGTAGTCAAGGTCGGCTTTATTGGCCAAGACCATCGAATAGCTGCGAAACGTCAGGGCATCGGTTGAGCGAGACATCGGAATCGTGTTAAAATCAGCGTAGCCCGTCGTGATTTCGGGCGTCCACCGGCCGAAGGTCTTTTTGTAACGCAATTCAATCGAAGGCACGAAAGAAATGGTCCAAGTCTGCCAATTGACGAATCGTCCGTCATTCAATACCAATTGGCCGGCAGGGGTGTAACCGGTGAAATGATTTTCAGTGTAGGCAAATAGAAAATCAAAGGCTGGTAATACGCTAAAACCGCTGTCACCGAGATAAAGCCGCGGACCGCTGCCCAGGGAAAGCGCCGTGGTCTCATATTCTGATTCGTTGCCGGCCAGAACGTTGTTGTTGAAATGATTGTCAAATTCGCCGAAGCCGAGGCCGCCTTCAAACACCGGCGTCCAACTGATTTCGCCATCACCGATCGGGTGCGGATCGAGCGCTTCAAATTTCCATGGAATCTTGAAAATGGAGCCGTCA